>CALELW010000096.1 GCA_937902905.1 uncultured Clostridium sp.
AATGGGGAAATCCTACTACGAACATAGACTATCACTGCAAGTAAAATTACAATTCCTACGGTTAATAGAATATTTTTAGTTTTTAGTTTTTTCATAATATGCACCCTCCTTATTAATTCATATCTTTTGAGATATAACGCTTTAGCAATATAAAAACTATATTTATTATATTAATAAGCACAGATTTTGTCAATTTATGTTTTTCTGCAAATACAAAAATCTATTTTAATAACAAAATTTCGTATTTATTTCCATGACCTGATAAATCTTTTTGGTAAAAAAGCATATGATTAATAATTCTGGCTTCTTCAATATAATCTTTAGCTGTTTTTACCTCGTGTATCTTTTGCGAAAAAATTTGTTTTGTGTTCGTGTCCAATTTATATAACCGCTCAGTCTTTCCTTCTGTTTTGATGTAATTTATACCATCTTTTCCATGCACATACATTCCTGAATCATCAACTACTTTTACATCCTTGCCCGATTCATTATATAAATAAATTGCGCCTTCCAACTGGTAATAAAGCTTATTGTTTTGCGAAAATATTTCATCATATTGTACCCGCTCTCTGTATTTCCTTTTGCGAATCACATTTTCTTTCTTTGAAGTCAAATCAAATCGATATATCTCATTTGACGAACGTTTTCGATAGAAAAAGGCATGATTGCAAAACGCACTAGAACGAACATCGTATGCGATTCTATCTCCTATGCTTCCATTTAATTCACATTCTATCACCTCTAATCCGCACAATTCCAAATAAATATGCCCAGAATACACCTGCATTCCCCAAATTTCTGGCATTTCATATCCTGCCGTTTTCAACATTTCCAAATTACAAAGCAGCCGTTGATTTCCATTTTCAATTTCAAGCGAATACACTTGCGACATGTTCTTTATGTAATAAAGTTCACTTTCTGTACAATATAAAGAAATTCTATCGTCATTCTTCCATTGCTTCATAATTATCTTTTCATGTGATTCTTTATTTATTTGAATCAATTGATTCTTTGAAGTATAAAATATAAATTTGCTGTTCTCAACAATTCCTCCACCCCATTCATAATCATCTTGTCCCGATTCATCGCAAATATCACTTTCTATTTTATTCTTTAAATCCAGCGTATTGTTTAACGAAACATTCCCATGTTCTTTTACTGATTTCTTTTGCCCACAGGAAACAAGCATTATGCAACTCATACAAATTATGACACCAAAATATATAAATCCGTTTTTTCTCATCTTTTTCTCCTTCTCATAATTAAATTACTATAGATGAATCAACCTTTCCTCAAATACAACAATTTAACCCTCAATATGTTGCACCGTATTGAATATATTTATTTTCCCCAGCCACAAGCAAATATGGTCCTTGTAAATAAATATTCTCCGTCTTATTTTGGAGCCCATTATATAATATATCGCTCTTTTCCGTTTTTAAGTTTATTCGTTTAATCATATTTTTTTCATAACAAATCGCATTCGTTTCATTGGACGCAATTTGCACACATCCCTTACCCCTCTGAAAAAGAATTTCCACATCATTTGTTAGCAGATTTACTTTATAGGCATAGGACTTAACGACATTATTTATAGGTATTTCCATATTACGCAATCGCGCATCTTCTTCCCATATATTAACAACTCCGTATATATATTTACCTTTTTGGTACTCGTTAAAACCATAAAGAAAGTTGCTGTCATATCCGATTTTCTTTTCCAACGCCTTCTGATAGTTAGCATTTTTTTGTTTTTCAGTTTTCATTTCATCCCATATGTATGAACTCATAGCCGGAATATTGGAATATTCTATTTCAGTGGAAAAGCAGCCATTGGAATTAGCATAAAAAGTTCGTTCTCCGACCCTGCATACTCCTTTTTTGTTTTCTTTCATAGTATTTACCTTACTAGCAAACTTATCTTCCTTAATCCATGCATTTGCCACAATTCCATTATAATTTACATACGGCATATTTTGTTCTTCATCCTGCCAGTATTGTAAATAAAGAATATCTTTATCCATTGCCATGTAATTACACTTTTTCTCATGCCTTGCCTCTATGTAATGTCCCTCAAAATCATAACTATATATTACTGCATCATCACTTGAATAATTATCTCCACATTTTAATATAAACACATGGTTCATACCAAGTGCAATCTGGTTTGGAACAAAATCCAGTTTAATTATTTTTTTATTCTCACTTTTCTTATCCGTGAATTCTACATTTCTTCCATTTATTTCTGCCCAATAATTTTCATTTTCAGCATAATAATTCACGTCTCCATAATGTATAATTAAAACTGATTTATCCAATTGACAAAAAGCCAAATCACAACAAATAACCCCCAAAATTATTATTAGTATCATAATATATTTTTTCATCCACAATTCACCTCATTTCTGTTAATTCCCACTCTTTATAAGATATCGTTCTATCCTGGGAAACAAAGAATCGACATCTAAAGAAATTGGCGTTCTAGTTTGTCCATTTATAGCTGCCTTTCCAAATTTTATTTTCTTCTCTTCCCCGCAAATCCAAACAAT
>CALELW010000097.1 GCA_937902905.1 uncultured Clostridium sp.
GGATTCTTCCTGCCGACACACCATCAACAACCAATTTATACTCGGTCGATGGCTCCATCTCAAGCGTGAAACTGATATCGCTCGGCGCTTCTACTTCAAACTCAACCACATCCGGATTACCCTTAAACTTTGTTACAGTAGAACCCGGTACCGATTCATACACTAATGTACCATTCTTCTCCAATTTGGTAATTTCCTTAAAGGTCTTGATTTTGTAGGTTGCACCCTCGAATGCAAAATCCGATTTTTTCGTCTTTGTATCCAGCAAATAATTGCCAAAGCTTAACGTCCCATCCGTATCTTTGCGAATCAATTCTTCTACTACGCCCATCTTGTGATTCCTCCTTCGTTCACTCGTTGACGCCTTTTCGTATCAGCATCTTTTTTATACTTCAAGTATACAATATTTCGACTTATTTTGCCATTACTTTTTTGTGATTTTTTCTTCACTTTTTCTCATCAGCAAAAGGCTTCTTTTTTACCACGATTTTCTTCTTCGTTTCCTCGACAGAAAGCGAAACATCCACCGTATCTCCAATGGAAATACCGCCCACAAGCACAGCCTCTGCCAAAACATCCTCAAGTTCGGTCTGCAAAGCACGGCGGATTGGTCTTGCACCGTAATCTTTATCAAAGCCTTTATCGGAAATAAAATCAACCACATCGTCTGCTATGCAAAGTTCCATATCCATCTGGTCTTTCACACGTTTTGCAAACTGCTTTAACATAATCTTTGTGATATCTTTTATATTTTCCTTATTAAGGGCATGAAAAACAATCATTTCATCCACACGGTTAATGAACTCCGGCTTGAAGATATGTTTCACTTCTTCCATCACGCCTTCCTTCATCTTCTGGTATTCCTCCTCGCTCGTCTTCACCTGTCCAAAGCCAAGTGTTTTTGGGGAAATAATCCGGTTTGCACCGGCATTTGATGTCATAATGATAATCGTATTTTTAAAGTCCACCTTTTTGCCGTGGGCGTCCGTGATGTGACCATCTTCCAATACCTGTAAAAGCATATTAAAGACATCCGGATGTGCCTTTTCAATTTCGTCAAACAAAAGAACCGAATACGGCTTTCTGCGAACCTTTTCACTGAGCTGTCCGCCCTCTTCATAACCAACATATCCCGGAGGCGAACCAATCATTTTCGACACGCTCTGTTTCTCCATGTACTCCGACATGTCAACGCGAATCATATCTTTTTCCGAGCCAAATACAGCTTCTGCCAAAGCCTTGCTAAGTTCTGTTTTTCCGACACCTGTAGGTCCTAAGAATAAAAATGAGCCAATCGGACGTTTCGGATCTTTTAATCCCACACGTCCTCTGCGAATTGCACGAGCCACGGCCTCGACCGCATCATTTTGTCCAACCACACGCTCATGCAGAATGGAATCCAGTTTTTTGAGTCTCTCTTTTTCCGCTTCCTCCATCTGCTCTACCGGAATGTGTGTCCACTTGGCAACCACCTGTGCAATGTGGGATGGCAGAATTTTATCTTTTTTCTGTCGCTGTTCGCGCTTTAACTCTTCTTCTTTTTCAATTTTCTTCTCTAACTTCTTTTCCGCAGCAAGCAGCTCTCTCACGCGCTCCAAGTCACCGACAATCAAAGCCTGCTCTTTCTGCTCATACAAATCTTCCCGCTCTTTTTCATATTCCTGTGTGCGGTCAGACTGTGCGTAAACGGTCTGCAAATGGAATTTGGCAGATGCCTCATCAATCAAATCAATCGCCTTATCCGGCAAATAACGATCATTCAGATAGCGCTCCGATAACTGGACCGCTGCCTCAATGGCTGCGTCTGTAATTTCCACTTTGTGAAATTCCTCGTAACGGCTTCTAAGCCCCTTTAACATACTAATCGTCTGAACAGCGGATGGCTCTTCAATAACAACCGGCTGGAAACGGCGTTCTAAGGCAGCATCTTTTTCAATATGCTTACGGTACTCTTCTCTCGTTGTCGCACCAATCACCTGAATTTCACCACGTGCCATCGCCGGTTTCAGAATATTCGATGCGTCAATCGCACCTTCTGCGCCACCGGCACCAATAACGGTATGCAGTTCGTCGATAAAAAGTAAAATATTTCCTGCCGCTTTCGTCTCACGAAGGGCACGTTTAATGCGCTCCTCGAATTCACCACGGTATTTCGAACCGGCAACCATACCGGACAAATCTAAAGTAAGAATTCTTTTCTTCTCCAATGTATCCGGCACCGCACCATCCACAATACGGGATGCCAGCCCTTCCACAATTGCCGTCTTACCAACACCCGGCTCACCAATCAGACACGGATTATTTTTCATGCGCCGGCTGAGAATCCCAATCACACTCTCAATCTCATCGTCACGATTAAATACCGGATCCAATTTTCCATCCTTTGCATACTGCGTTAAATCTCTGGCATACTGGTCTAATGTCGGAGTACCCGAATTTTTCTTGTTGCGGGAACGGCTGGCAATCAGTTCATTTTTTGCCTGTACCATATCGCCGCCGGTCGTAAGAATAATGTCTGTATAAAGCTTCTGAATCGGTGCACCTGACGCCAGCAAAATCTTATACGCCACACATGACGTGTCTTTTAAAATTGCTAACAGCATATGCTCCGTTCCGGTCTCTTTTAACTGCATTTTCCCGGCTTCCTCTGCCGCTGCCAGTAAAAGTGCCTCCAGTTTCGGCGAAGTCTCGCCCCGCAAAGGCTCCATTTCGACAACATCCGACATGCCGCAGTATTCACGAACTTCTATGTCTAACCGCTCTTTGTCCATGCCATTTTCTTTTAACACTCTTGCTGCTACACCGGGTGCCGCACTAAGACCGAACAAAAGATGCTCGCTTCCGACAATCCTCTGTCCCATACGAATGGCAAATTTAGCAGCTTTATTCAATGCTTTTTCTGCTTCCGCAGTAAACTGTCTACTCATAATGATTCTCCATTTCGATATCCTTCATATTGATTATAAATTTCGTCCACTAATTCGTGTACATCTTCACGCGATACATTTTTACAAATTGCTTGTGCTAAAATCAAATCCATTGTCGGCCCCAGTCCCATGCGTGTTTTAATTTCATCCACATCAACCGCCACAATTGCGCCGTGACGCCTGTCAAGCCGCAGATATCCTTCTTGTCTGAGCATCGCATATGCCTTATTTACCGTGTGCATATTAATCCCAACCGTCTCTGCCATATCGCGGACGGAAGGAAGATTTTCCCCTTCTCTTAACTCTGCCTTTACAATCGCATAAATAATCTGATTTCTAAGCTGGAGATACAATGCTTCATCACTGTTAAAATCAATGGATATATACATTTTTTATTTCCTCCTTTGTTCTATCCGCAGTATAACAGATAGCCTCTTAAAAATCAAGTTCCTTCCCCTTTTTATCCCGGCGCTTCATCGCCATCTTAAGCATAGCAATCAAAAGGCTTAATACCGTAACAATCAAAACAATAATCACTGCCATAAGAACTGTCGTGGAAATCGGAAATGAGCCACTGTCATCTGCCGTTTCGCCCTTATTCACACGTTCTACCATCGTTCCGGTATATTTCTGAATTGTCTGCTCCGTGCGGTCATACTGGTAAAGTGCCGCATCCCCGCCTTTTGGTTTCAGATATAAAAGCAGATAATTGTTATCCAAATCATGTTCCATCGTAAAAGCCGGTACCGTAACACCGGAAAGCACAACGGACGATTGAATGTACCCTTCCGGCACCCGCTCTAAATCATCGGGATTTGCAACCTCAAATTCATAAGAATTTTTGATAATCTTTTTATCCCCCTTCTGCTCGACCACAAATCCAACCGCCTGTGTCGTATCTGCCTCATCTTCCCGGTTCTCGGTCTCTTCCTTTGTCTCTTTCGTAACCGTCACTTTATATTCTCTCACACTGCCATCTTCCGCTGTCACGGCAAAAGATACATCATTGTTTCCCTCAGAAAGATTCTCGCCGCCACGCACCGAAACTCTCGCTTTGTCATCCTGAAGCGCATAGGAATAATACAGAGAATCTGAATTGGCATCTACCGTCGCCTCATAAGCTGTAACATCCGGTGAAAATTCCGGCGTCATCGAAACAGCGTCAAGTTTCAGCGTTTTCAGACGGTTTTCTTTCGATTTTACCGGCGGTGCCGTCACCACCGGAACCTTTGTTTCTTTCGGTGTAGCTTGTACCCCCGTATTTTCCGTCTTTTTCTTCTTTTTCACAACCGAAACCGCCACCTGATTACTCCACATGGAAAATTTTTCGCCGCTTGCATTTGTCACCGATATATCTCCGTCTGCCCGTATTATCGTGGTTCCCTTTTTCTTTGCCTTAAATTGCAGGGAAAAGGTCTTTTTCGGCACTTCGGTCGAATTTCCCGTGGAGGCAATTTCCAGCATGCCGTTTCCACCGCTTACTTTTTTCCCTCCGGAAAGGAAGGTTAAAATCGAGTCATCATAAGAAAGACGGAACGAAACATCCGCAAAAGACTCCGTAGATGCCACCTGGCACACAACTGTCACCTGACTTCCCTTGCTTACCGTCTCTGACAGTGCCGATAACTGCAGTGAACCGCTCGCCGCCTTTGCCGTAACCGGCAGGCAAAATGCCATCATAAGTATCAAAAAAATTCCTGCTGTCATTCTTTTTTTCATCGTATCGTCCCTTCCCTTTCTTGTCCTTTTATTTTGGCATTGGGCTGTTTGCCGCCGGCATATTTTCATAAACCGGAATCGAAAATACCAATGGAGATTTGTCCATCATACCGGCATATGCCTTTTTCGTCTTAATCGATTCTTCATACGCCGCTTCCACATTCGTCATGTACTGATGGGAATAACGTTTATAACTTGTCACATTGAATTTTTCAAGGTAACACGTGTTTTGTCCCTTGGCAATATAGCCGGAACTTATGTACTGTGCGCCACCGACAATCGAACGGTATGGATCGGTCCAAGGTCTTAAATAAGTACCCGCCTTTTTATCACTCGCCCACTTCAGTCCGTTTAATACAGGCGTACTGCTGCTGGTCGCACCAATGTTATAAAAATTATAAATTCCCGGATAAGAAGACACTGTACCGGTAACCGCCGTACTCGTTGTTGTCGCACTAGTCACGACCTCCTGCTTAACACGGCTTGCCAGATGGTAAGGACTTGCCTTGCTATTCTTCGCCGCCTCCATAAATGCGGTCACATAATACATCGTTTTCGATGCACCTGTATTGATATCCGTATAGGAAAACTTCTTGTTATAAAACGGTGTGTTGGACAAAATTGTATTGACACCGGCTTTTGTCTGGTACTGCGACTGATATTCCAGTAACTCAAACATATAAATACTTCGATCATTTAAATAGTTTCTGGGATCCATAAAATATGCCACCGCTGCCTTCGATGCGGCAACCCAGGTGCTGCCGTCAAATACCTTCCACTTGCCGGTAGACGCATCGTATGCATCCTTTTCCGTTGACTTCCATGCCTTTGCTCTCGCATTGGAAATCAGGTTCACGCCCGTTTTCGATTCCTCCGCTACAGCCGTATTCCAGTCAAGACCGGTTTTATAGGCTTTAAACTGCCAATACGGATATGCCGAATGAAGTGCGCGCAGACTTTGTTTATACGATTCCGGAAATCCTTCATTTTTCATCGCCTGCTCAAACTGCGCATCGCTCATGGCAACTACGGCAACTTTTTTCGTCACCGGTTTCTTTACAAGCTTTACATATTTCGCATTGGAATATCCGGTATAAGTCTTTCCCTTATAGGTAAAACGCAGTTTATACCATCTGGTACTCTTTACAGCCACATCACTTACAATCGTAACTGCTGTCTTCTTTGCAATGGATACTTTTTTCCCGCCTACCTTTTTATACGCTGAACCGGTTCCTTTCTTTTTGCGGATATTCGCCGCCTTTTTCACATTGAAAATCTGTGCATAAATACCTTTTCCCGTTGTCAGTTTCACATATTTATTCTGCAGATATGCCTTTCTTGTTTTCTTTTTGTATGTAAAGGAAACATGAAACCATTTTTTTCCCTTCAACGTCTTTTCACCAATTACTTTTATCTTCTTTCCTTTCACAAGCGACATTTTTTTCTTGCCCACTTTGTAAACACTCTTTCCATTTGCTTTATAAAGTGTTGATTTTTTCAACACCTTAGCTTTTACGGAAATCGACTGGTAAGACGTCTCATAACGATAGGTAATCGTCGATGCTGCCGTGGCTGTAGTCGTTGGCGCAGGTGTCGCAGTTGCCGTCTGTTCAATCGCAATATAACTGGAGCTGACATAGCCTGTCAAAGTCGTGTTATCCTTTACAAAGCTAACACGGTACCAGCCTGACAATTTCTCCAAAATCGTCACTTTATCTTCTTTGGCCAATAAAATATTAGCATTGTTATACTGCAAAATGTCATAGGACGTACCTGCCCCCGTCCGCACATTCAGTGCCGATGCAGTCACAATTCCCGTTTGGTTTGCCGCCAGCGAATCACCACTGCGAAAAAGCACCAGTCCACATAAAATTGTCATTCCTAAAATGGTGTAAAAGACTTTCCGGTTCATCGAATCTCTCCTTCTCATGCTTGTACAATTACATAAATGCGCTCACTGTTTTCATTTGGCATCTGTTTCATATCTTCATCCAGAAAAGAAACCAAAGTAAGTCCGTTTTTCTCAATCAGCCGTTTTAACGTGTCCATATCATAAGCACGCTGGTAATGCGCTTCCTCCGTGCGCTCATACAGTTCGGAATCCGCCTGTTTTCTAAAAATCGTGAGCATATATTCGTTAATATCCTGGTCCTCATAAAAATAATTTTCCCAGATATAACTGACTTCCTCATCCTGTTCAACCCATGTCTGGTTGCCGATGATGTTTCGATAACAGTACGCTGTCTTCAAATCAAAAATGAAATAACCGCCCGGTTTAACATACGTTTTCACCCGGCCAAAAAGTTCATTCATCTCCTCCTCATGAAGCAGATAATTAACGGAATCACATACACTAAGCATTGCATCTACCGGGCCGTCCAATTCCATTTCTTCCATGTTCTGATGCAGATACAAAATATCGGAGCCGCTCTCTTCCTGCTTCTGCTTCGCAATTGCGAGCATATCCACCGATTTATCCAGACCAATCATGTCATATCCGGCAGCCGCAAATTTCTCCGTCATCACGCCGGTACCACATCCCAGTTCACAGATTCTTCCGTTCAAAACACCCTTCTCATGCAAATACTGTAAAAGATTTTCAAACCATACCTCATAGGGAATATGATTCATCATATGGTCATATACATTGGCAAATCCTTCATACATCATCTCAATATCCTCCTAACATTCAATTGTCTCACTCAGTGAGAAAGAATACAACAGGCATTTTACCACCTTTTTCCCTGTCATTTTTTCCAGTGCATCCCGGTATAACTCCATCTGTCTCTGATAACGCGATATAAGCACTTTTTCATCCCCAGGCTTAAGCGAATCGGTTTTGTAATCCATGAGTACAATTCCGTCATCGGTCTCATAATATCCATCAATGATTCCCTGAACCAAAACCATCTCATCTTCCCCGCGTTCGTCAAACAAATCACGTGCCGGATAGCCCATAACAAATGGCTGCTCTCTGTGGAGACGTCCTTCCTTTTGCGCCTGCCGCATTTCTCTTCCCAGCGTCGAATCAAAAAATGCTGACAGCCGTTTATAATTTAACACTTCGGTATCACTTTCGCAAAGTCTTCCGGTCACAACTAACCGTTTTACTTCTTTACGAATCTGTGCCTCATCTTCCGTATTTGCAAAATCAATTACCGCCATCACCTGATGCCAGATTGTTCCGTAAGCTGCACCGCGGTTTGCTGATTTTTCTTTTGTCTCTGCCTGCATAAACGCAGGAACCGGCTTTTCTTCCTCCTTCTCCTCATGCGTGAGAATAGTAAAATCTTCCATGTCCAGTTCTTCCATCGACTGAATTTTCAAATCGGATACCGACACTTTTACCGGCAGCGGTTCCGGCTCCGGCTCATCCGCCGCATCCATCCATTCATACATCTCCTGTAAGGATTTATCATAGCAGATGGTTGTGTCAAAATTATAAAGAGCCTGCTCCTTCACCGTCTCTTGTACCATACCATGTTCCACCTGTAAAATCAAATCGTCCGCCTCGACTTCTACCAGATGAAATAAATCAGTCCGAATATGTACTGCTGGCAAAACCATATCGAAAAAGGTCTTTATTTTCTGCCTATTTTCCCCGGTAACCGCCGCCGAATCCGTATTCTTTGCACATCCCAATAAAATCAATTTTTCCTTTGCGCGCGTCATCGCAACATAAAGTTTACGCATGGCTTCGCCAAGCTCATCCTGACCGTTCAAGTATTTGAGATAATGGGTATAAATCGTTTTCTTCTTTGTCCTTTTTTCATTATCCACAACCGGCATCACCATCGCAATATCCGGATGAATCGTAAGAATACTTTTATCCGGAACATGAATTGCGTGCCCCATGCCGCCGATTATGCAGATTGAAAATTCAAGTCCCTTACTTTTATGAATTGTCATAATCCGCACAACATTTTCTTCTTCCCCGGAAAGATTTACTTCGCCCATCTCCTCGGTCTGCTGTGAAATTTTTTCCAGATAGCGGACAAACGAATACAACCCGTGATAGGTCGTCCCATCAAATTCCCATGCAATCGCCATCAAACTGTCCATATTCGCATTTCGCTGCACACCATTTGACATCAGACGAACCGCCTCATAAATTCCTGTATGGTCATAAATATCCTGCACAATTTCTCCAACGGCCGCATAAGACGCCTTCTTCCTAAAATGCGAAAGTGTCTCCAGAAAGTGCTGCAATTTCTCATACAAAGCATCACTTTTATCATAGGTTAAAATGGCATCATACAAATCAGCCGAGCGATTTTCCATGCGGACAACGGCAAGTTCATCCTCGGTCAGAGAAAACATCGGTCCAAGTAACACTGCCGCCAAAGGAATATCCTGATGCGGATTGTCAATCACCTGAAGCATAGAAACCATAAGACCAATTTCTCTCGTATCAAAAAATCCTCTCTTTTTCTCCATCACCGCCGGAATTCCATAATCTTTCAGTGCGTCAAAATACGCCTGTCCCTGTGAATTTGTCTGTACTATAATGACAACATCGCCATACACAGCCTTCCGGTATCCCTCTTTATCCTTCACATAAAGCGGAGCTTCCCCTGAAACCATTTCCTGAATTTTCAGTGCTGCAAGCGTGCCCTCTGCCTCCATATTCTGCTTTCCTAAAATGGCATAGACATCCACATTTTTCGCAATTTTTTTGTCCGTATTTTCAAAATCACTTCCTAGATGCAGTTTGGCTTCATCATCGTATTCCACGCCGCCGATATCTGTATGCATCATGCGTGAAAATACTTCATTCGTACTCTCTAACACAATTTCTCTGCTCCGGAAGTTCTTCTGCAAATCAATTCGGCGGTATAACGTTCCCTCTTTTTTATTGTAAGACAAAAGTTTTTCGGCAAACAATTCGGGACGTGCACCACGGAACCGGTAAATACTCTGTTTGGCATCTCCTACCATAAAAATATTGGGCATTTCACCGGCAATCCCATCTCTCGAAACCGCATGAAGAATCGTATCCTGAACATAGTTGCTATCCTGATACTCATCTATCATAATTTCAACAAATTCATTCGCCAGCTCCTTTGCTGCGTCTGTGCGCACATATGCGCCGCTTTCCTCATCCTTTTGTAAAAGAATCGAAATCGTCAGCTGCTCTAAGTCGTTAAAATCAAGTATTCCCCGCTCCCTTTTTTCTGCCACAAACAATTCATGCAGCCTTCTTGTCAGGCGGAATAACGCCTTCATCTTCCGGCTTGAATCCTTTAAGTCCGTAAGATGTTCCTCTGCCTCTTTATCAAAATACTGCTCTTTCCATTCCACCATGCGTTTTTCAGCATCCTTACAGCTTAAACGGATGACTTCTTTATTTGCCTTTTCTTCTTCCGACAAACCTCTCGGTGCCCGGATTGTAAGTTTCGGAAGTCTGCCAAAATAAGCGCGATACTCTTCATATCCTGAGTTCTCCGGCAAATCCGATAAAAATGCCAGCATTTCATCCAGATAAGGCTCATAAAAAAGCGGCTGGTTTTGTCCATGGCAAATATCTTTCAGTGCTTTGTATTCCTCAAGTATTCCCCGAAGAAAATTTTTCGTGGAGGCCAGTAAATTTTTCATAAATCTTGAGTTTTCCCATTCGTCCACCGTCTTGACATCATAAAATGCCTCCATCTCATCCAGAAACCTGAGCGGAAACGGCTGCCCCATCATTTGATTATAAATTCTCCCAATCAGATTTCCCATTTCATCATCACGGCGGTTAAACTCACTCATCCCCGCCAGCTCCAGAAAATCTTCTTCACCCTTTCCATATTCCTCCTCTAATAGTTCATCCAAAACATCCTGCATAAGAAGTCTTGTCTCTGCCTCGGTTCCCATGCGGAAAGCCGGGTCAAGACCAATTCGGTGAAAATACCGTTTTACAATTTCACTGCAAAAACTATGTACGGTAGAAATGTGTGCAAGTGAAAGACGACCCTCCTGCCGAAGCAAATGTTCATTCGAGGGATCTTCCGCCAGTGCCTCTTCGATACGTTCTCTCAGGCGGTCCTTCATCTGGGCTGCCGCCAGTTTCGTAAATGTCACGACAACAAACTGATCCACATTTACCGGGTCCTTTTTGTCCGTAATCCGCTTAAAAATGCGCTCCACTAACACGGCTGTCTTACCGGAACCGGCCGCCGCCGAAACCAATATATTACAGCCTCTCATATCAATAATCTGCTGCTGGTCTTTTGTCCAATTAATCGTCCCCATACAATGCCTCCCATACTTCGTCATCACTCATTTTTTTCATTTCACGCACACCATCTTTTTTCGACTCATGCCCACACACACTTCCATACGGACAATAGGTGCAGCCATCGTTATCTTCATACACATATGGTATAGCTTCGATTTTACCATCTAAAATGGCTTTTCCACATTCTTTCATTTTTTCCTTTGTATGCGCAATCAATGTTTCAAAGTCCTTTGTGGAAAGTGTTCCGGAATTTTTTTTCAAAAGTCCTTTTTTGTCAACAGCCACCGGAACCACACCGGATTTCTGTCCGGGTATGAGCTCACCGCCATTTACTACCGACTTATCAAGATGCCCGATAATTTCCGGCTCCTCATTCACATATCCTTTGCATTTCATGCTGTCGAGAACACGTTTTTCGTATTCTTCTTCGCTTTCCGGCTTCCAATCCAAATTTTTCTCTTTGATGGCATAGTAAAGCATCGCCGCCGGAACCGCCTCTTTGCCCTTATGCTCCTTTTCAACCATTTCTTTTGCCGCCTCCAGATAGGTCAAAAGCTGCATCTGCAATCCATAGTATACCTTTGCTAATGACAAATCCTGCGAATCACTACTCTTATAGTCGATAACCTTAATCAATTCCTCTCCCGGTAGAGAACATAAATCCACGCGGTCAATCACACCATTGAGACAAATTTTTGCATCTTCATCAAACGGAATACACATGGATTCCCACTCTTTGTCATTGCCCTGAAAACCTTTTTCCGTGTAGGTCTGTACAAAGTCGCCCTCCTGCATCTGATGCCACATCGCCCAGACCGAATGAACAACCTCATTTTTCAGTCTCTTTAACATAAAGGACACTCGGTTCGATTGAAAATATTTTCTGCCCTGATACCGCTCCGCCACGGCATCGACACACTCAGCCGCCAATGAAACCGCCTCTTTTTCACTTAAATCCTGCCAGTTTTTGTTCCTTTGCTCCAGTTCATGTGACAAATGCTCCATCGCCTGATGAAACAAATTTCCATGGTCAAGACTGCTGATTTCATACTGCTGCCGTTCATTCAACAAAAGTCCATAGTGTGAAAAGAATGCAAACGGACACTGCACATACTGCTCAAATCTTGTCACGCTTCCATATAAAACGTCACCAAACAACCGCTTTGCCGCTTCCTTTTTAAGTGAATTATTTCCTGCACGTTTTTCCCGAATCCGCAGCAAATCTTTTAAAATACCGGGCGTTTTCTTTTCATAATGGGAAGCGATTTCCCACCAGATAACATCCTTTGCATAAGTGCCGTCCGCCAGATGTGAAATCAAATAGCTTTTCCCCTTGTCACTTCCCATGATTTTTTCATAAGAAGTATCGCTTTCCTCTTTTCCCACAACAAGCTTCGGAAATACCTGTTTGACGCGGTTAATCAGATAGGAAGGTCTTTTGCTCTCTCCCTTTGACGTCATAACCGAATAGGTAAGAATCACCTGCTCGGACGCTTTCGTAAGCGCTAAATACAAATAAAACTGCTCGTTATATGATTCTTTTTCCGCATCCGGTGCTAACGTCACGCCCTCTTTTTCCATGCGCTCCCTCTCACGCTCGGTCAAAAGTCCCGGTGCCCCTTTTGCCTTCGGAATACAGTTATCATTGACACCAATGAAGAAAAGAACCTTAATATTTTTCAAACGGCTTCTTGTCACATCGCCAATCATGACCTGCTTTGCCGTTGGCGGAATAAACCCGACAATTCCTTCTGAAATTCCGGCCTCTAACATTTGTGTATACTCTTTAAATGTGACAATTTCATCTCCGAGAAGTTCCACAAACTCATCCCAAAGATGAATCATCAAACGGTAAATGCTCTTATATTCTCTCGCTAAAATAAGTTTTCCATCATTTTCAAAATTCTCGCTCATGGCAAGAAGCCGCTCATAAATTCCGTTTTTCTCAACGAATCCATAGAAAATTTCCGTAAATTCACGAACACTCTTTTTACCGCCCTTTAATGCCTGCAGCGTCTCCGCAATGGAATCCACAAAAATTCTCCGGTATTCATTGACTTCCAGTAAATCCAGTCCGGAAACAGCATACTCCCATTCACTCTGATAGGCTGCCATCCCACGGCATCCTCTGGCAATCACATAGTTTTCCAGACAGTCTGTCTGTTCTCTTGAAAGCGGTGACAGGGCACAGCGCAAAAAACGGAATGTGCTCTCATAATCAAGGCCCTGCTGCACCATATGGATAAAGGCTAAGAGGTATTCTGCCATCGCATTTGCCCCGATGCTTTTTGTGCTGTCCAAAAAGTATCGGATGCCAAGTTTTTCAAACTCCTGCACTAACAGCGGCTCATAAGCTGCTTCGTCTGCCGTCACAACCGCAATGTCTTCCGGCTCATACCCCTCTTCTTTCATCAGCCAGTAAATCCGTCTCGCCACATAGGAAACCTCATCCCGCTCCCTATGGCACATCGTAATGTGAATGGACTCCGGTGCTTTTTCCCACGGGTTAAGTCCATGGGTAAATAACCGCTCTTCCATAAAGGCAAGTTCCTCATTTTTCGCTACCCGGTAAGGAACTTTTTCCCTGCCGGCCCCTGTGATAACCGGCTCCTCTACAAGGACTCCTCGTTCTCCTGCCATCTGCGTCAGACGGCGTATCGTATCGGCACTCATGGAAAACACACGGTCTCTGTGGCCGGTACGGTCTGTCGTTACCGTTATGTACATATCCTCACATACCCCTAAAATTTCGCGCAAAAGTTCATACTGTGTCGGCGTAAAACCGGTAAAACCATCTAGACAGACCACACAGTGTTTCATCATCTCAAGCGAAGAAACTACCCTTGTAAGCTGCGGCACCAGTTCCTCCGCCATCATATACGTGTCTCCCATCCGCTCTGTAAACGCCTGATACACCAGACGGATATCATGCAGTTTTAAGCCAAGCAATGAGTCCTCTCCAACTTTCTCCATAAGTTCTTCCAGTGCTTCTTCCGAGACATCATACTGCGCCAGTTCACACAAAAGGGATTTACATTCATCCAAAAATCCTGCTGCATTTAACCCGCGCTTAAAATACAGCATTTCCTTTTTCTTTTTGGAAAAGACCTGATACAAAATCATGATTTTCCCCATATCTTCCAAAACCGTTCGCCGTAGTGCCGGAACCTCTTCAAAGGCACGGTATGCCAGACGGTGGAAACTGAGCACATCAATATTTAAAATTCCCTTATTCCCATTGAGGGAAACTAATGTTTTCTGGGTTTCTAATGTAAACTGATCCGGTACTAAGACAAGATAATTGATGCCCGGATTCTCTGACGCATCTTTTTGAATTTTTTTGAACAGCCAGGTGCTTTTTCCACTGCCGCTCCCGCCTAAAATAAAGTGCAATGACAAACAAACTCCTCCTCTCAAAAATAGAATGCATAGCGGCAGTATGCCGCTCATATATTAACAGTAAGCACACGCAAGCACAAAATCCATAAGGAGGTTTTTCCATGGCAAAAACTAAAATTGTAGTCATTCAAATGAAAGAATTAATTTATACGGCAATTTTTGCCGGCCTTGGTATACTTCTCATCGTTTTGCTTATTATTATGTTTCTTCCGGACAAATCAAACAAAGAAAAGACCGGTTCCACAAAGCAGATTTATACGCCCGGTGTTTATACTTCACAGATTAAACTTGGCGATACCACATTAAACCTTGAAGTTGCCGTGGATGCTGACCAGGTAAAAAGTGTTGCTTTAGTCAACTTAGAAGAATCCGTGACGACCATGTACCCACTTGTGAAGCCGTCACTGGAATCCATTGAAAAAGAGTTGATTGCCGGCACTAAGCTGGAAGATGTTCCTCTCTCAGACAAAAGTAAATACACCGAATCACTCTTAATTGAAGGCATCCGCACCGCCTTAAACAAGGCGGTCACAAATCCGGTCTAACTCCGTCTGCCACAGTGCCCTATTGGCATCGCTTGGCATACGCAGATCACCGCGCGGCGATACCGATACCGTACCAACTTTTGGTCCGTCCGGCAGACACGACCGTTTGAACTGCTGTGCAAAGAAACGGCGAAAGAACGTATTTAACCATTTTGCAATCGTTTTTTGGTCGTATGCTCCTTCAAACGTCACGCAGGCTAGACGGAAGATTTTTTCCGGTCCATAGCCTAATCTTAATGTATAATACAAGAAAAAGTCGTGAAGTTCATAAGGCCCTACAAGGTCCTCTGTTTTCTGTGCGATTTCGCCCTCCTTCGGAGGAAGCAGTTCCGGACTGACCGGCGTATCCAACACATCGTAGAGAACATTTTTCAAAATGTCATTTTCACAAGTGTCAGCAAAAAACTGTACCAGATAGCGGACAAGCGTCTTTGGCACGGAACAGTTCACGCCATACATCGACATATGGTCTCCATTATAAGTTGCCCAGCCAAGTGCAAGTTCCGACATATCACCGGTTCCGATTACCATGCCACCGGCCTGATTGGCAATATCCATCAAAATCTGTGTGCGCTCTCTTGCCTGTCCATTTTCATATGTTACATCCTGCACCGCCGGATCATGTGAAATATCTTTAAAGTGCTGCATGACCGCATCCTGAATCCGAATTTCACGTAATGACGTGCCTAACTGCTTTGCTAACTGAACCGCATTGTCATAAGTTCGATTTGTTGTTCCAAAACATGGCATTGTAACACAGACAATTCC
>CALELW010000098.1 GCA_937902905.1 uncultured Clostridium sp.
AATTTTCTTTTGTTCCTTTTTCAGGAATTCCTTAAAACCTTCTGGTTCTTTTGGCTGATAAAACAATACATGACAATATTCAGAAGCAACTGGCGCCGCAAAAACTGCCATTGTACAAATCCCCTTACAAATTTTCTGAATTAATTTTTTGTGTTTGAAATACATAGTATTTTCCCCCTTTGTTATTTTTTTGCAGTATATCATATAATCTGACTTTTTTTCTTTTTCCGTGACGAGTGGTTAAAAATAAGGGACGAACGGCAATTTGACCGTTCATCCCTTATTTTTAACCACTCGTCACATTTTTTCTGTTTATAACATTTTTTAGTATATACTAACATTCTACAAAAAAGGGGGAATCATCTATGATACTTACAAAATGGTTAACACAAAAAATCATCAATATTGCCTTGGCAAACGATAAAACAGAAAAAAAAGATTTTTTCTTTTATTGCATTAACACATTATTAGAACAAATACTATTTGCCGTAACTATTCTATTGTTCGGCTTGCTTACAAATAAAATTACATCCTGTGTTCTCTTTCTCTTACTATTTACAGGGTTCCGACTAACCAGCGGCGGCTACCACGCATCGAAACAATGGATATGCACAATTCTGTCGTACATCTGTGCTATTGGAACACTTATTGTGTCACCATTGGTTCCCACTGGTCACCCAGTCATTTGGCTTACAATTTTTTCGGTCCTTGCATTTATTATTGTTAAAACGCCACTGGTAGACCACCCTAATAAACGCTTTACAGAGACTGAGAAGCAAATATTAAAAAAGAAAAATTATTTATGCATCAGTATTGTAACTTTTGCTGAAATTGTTTTTTGCTGTACAAATTGTACCATTTATTATAAACTTATTACCATAAGTTGTTTTATTACTGTACTTAACATCTTAGCGGGCCTATTCAAAAATAGAAAGGAGACATATTCATCATGTTATTTAAAGTAGCAATCTGTGATGATGAAGAAAAGGACATTCAGACGATACAACGTTTTTTACATATTTACGAAATGCAGCATGACATTGATTTTGAAATCAATACGTTTCAAAACAGCACAAAACTTTTGGAAAAATATGATTCAGCAGGAAGATACAATATTCTCTTTTTAGATGTTGAAATGCCTAAACTAAGTGGTCTCGAAGTAGCGGCACACATACGAGAAATTCCAGATAGAATGGCAAAAATTGTTTTTGTTAGTAACTTTCCGGAGTATATGCAAGACAGTTTTAATGTGGAGGCTTTTCACTATTTTCCAAAACCATTTCTTTTTGAAGATTTTGAAAAATTATTATTCCGCATTATTAAATCTTATCGCGAAAGTGAAAATGCTTCGTTTCTTTTGAAAGAAGATGGTGCAGAAGAAGTAATTTTTGCAGAAAATATTATTGCCATCCATTCTATTAATGCAAAAAAGAAACGGATACAAATTTTTTTAGAGTATAAAACAATCGAAGCCTATGGTGTTTTATCCGAATGGGAAAAAAAACTAAATTCGGATTCATTTTTTTGTCCGTGCCGAGGATACTTAGTGAATCTGAACCGAATTCATTTCATTAAAGATAAAGAACTGATTATGAGCAACAATGAAAAAATTCCCCTAAGTCGAAGACAAGAAAAAGAACTTCGGAGTATTTTCTCAAAGAAATTATTATCTATTAATCAAGTTCGTTAGAAGGGAGAAACGCATGCTAGATATCATCTGCTCAATATTTGATATGGCATTAATAATTATATTTTTTAACGCCATTATGAAAAAAAGAAGGGAGGCTGTTCCTTTTTGGCTTTTTCTTTTTATTTTCGCTTGCATAGAAGGACTTCTTGGCTTTTTAGCCCAGTTTCTTTCCTATGCCAAGCAAAACCATTCTTTTTATATAATAGCCGGAATCAGTTTGCTTTCTCTATTTACTCTATCCTTTTTATATGAGGGAAAGTTTGTTCATCATATTTTCGCTGCTATTACATTTCAGCTATTTGCAACTTTAGCAGAAATTTTTACGTTTTTATTCATTAAGTTGTTTCCTGTAGAAACAAGCGAAAAGCTTCTTGGAAATCCAGTTGTCTGCTCAATTGTATCAAAATTATTTTTATTCCTTATCATTATGATTACAAATATCGTTTTTTTGAAAAGGAAAAAAATTTTTTCCTTTCAATACACATTATTAATATGCATTATGCCACTTGTTTCTATCATAATCATGATGACAATACCGGATCAATTTGAAATGGTATCAAATCCATTTTCGTTGTCCTTTATTGGCTCTGCTGGTTTGCTATTTATCAATGTTGTAAACTATTATCTGTTA
This sequence comes from uncultured Clostridium sp., assembly GCA_937902905.1. Lineage (GTDB taxonomy): Bacteria > Bacillota > Clostridia > Lachnospirales > Lachnospiraceae > Eubacterium_F. The sequence continues at coordinate 2,322 of CALELW010000098.1, forward strand.
GACAATATTTTGAATGTGAACCGTCTCCAAAAAGAAAAAGAGCAGTTGAATCAGCAGCTTGCTTTTCAGTCAACAAAATACCAGCAGATTTCTACAGCATACCGTAACACACGAAGTTTAATGCATGATACTAAAAAGCACTATTTTTATATAGAAGAATGTGTAAAAAAAGGCAACTACGATGTCATTGAAGACTATTTAAAAAAATCTATGGAAGACATTGAACAATCCTATAACCGTATAAATACAGGAAATTTGGTTATTGATGCCTTTGTAAGCAATCATATGTCAATTGCCGAAAAAGAGAACATTGAATTTCGGACGGACATCCAGGTAAGCCTGTCTAACATTCAAATCGATGATTATGACTTTAGTATCATTTTGGGCAATCTGCTAGACAACTGTCTGAATGCCTGCCGTGAAATTCAAGTGCCGGCTCCGAGACAAATTGAAGTATCCATCCGTACCACTAGTAAAGAGCTTTTACTGCACATTTCAAATACCTTGTCTCATCAAGCAAAAGAACATGAAAAAGATGAAATGGTACACGGATACGGAATCACAAATGTGGAAAACATTACATTAAAATACTATGGTACCTATGTCCACTATATTGAAAGGGATAGGTATCATGCTATTGTATCCATTCCATGTAATATCATGATATAACGCCGTTTATTTTTCCGAACTCGGCAGATTTACCCGGAAAAACCGCCGCAAGAACTGCTTCGCATTAAACGGAACAATCGGATAAA
>CALELW010000099.1 GCA_937902905.1 uncultured Clostridium sp.
CTGAACTTGCAGTCAACGACCAGTTGATTCCAAATATGACCGGTCTTCAGGAAAAATACAGTATGGAACTTTTGGCAGTTCAGAACAATACTGCCGTACTCAGTATTTTGACTACCGGAAATAATGGTGTCGTTACGGTTGACTTAGATAAATTGACGATTACAAAAGAGGCTGTTTGCAGTTTTATCCCGAAAACAGCAGAGGGGGATGTAATTGCCGGCGTTGAACAGGATGGATTTGAATTTCATGATGTAGTAGTCAGCAAATTGGTTTCTTCCGGTGTGCAGAAAGCAGCGGATGGAACAACAGACGTAGAAAAATGTCTGTTGTCAAACGGTCACGTTATGAGTATTCCGCTCCGTGAATCCTATGGTATGTATGGCAGTGCGGTACAGATTTACGGACAGAACATTTATGTGATTTCCGGCGAAGGATTTTTCAAAGCAAAACTGACCGCTAAGAAATTTACACAGCTTTACGGAATCAGCAACTTTGATGGCATGCAGGAAAGTGAAGTAACCTTTAGTCTGGCAATGAAGAATGAAAAAGAGATTTATCTTATGAGTGAAAAGCAGGACGATGATGATAAGGTGACATACCAGTTGCAGGCTGGTAAAATCGGATAAAGAGACTCGGGAGTAGTAAGAGGCAATAAAGTAAGAGCCGCCAGTCGTTGGAGAACCCCCTCTCCGTGGCTGGCGGCTTTGGTTGCAGAAATCGCGCAGATAGGCTATAATAAGGCGATATCAATAAGATAATATTACAAAGACAGGAGTAAACGAATGAGAGAACAACGATGGAAGAGATTGCGAACCGGATTATTGATTATTGCCTTTTCGGTGATTGGAATGCTTGAGTATGTGCAGTTAGTGCAGGCGTTTGATTTGCCGCAGATGTTATTGGTGATTCCGGTGGTGTCCGTGATTGCCATGCTTTTACTTGGAAAGTACAGTTTTTTTGTGCCGGTCTGCACGATTGTACTTGCGAGTGCATATCAGATTTTAGCGGGAAGCGAAAATGCGGTAGCAGAGCTTCAGACCAGTGCAAGAAGTATTGCAATTATTTTATTTGAATGTCTGTTTGTGCTTATGATTGCACAGTTTATCGGACTGGGGCTTGGTGCAATTGCCCGCACATTAGGAAAGAAGAATAATCAAAGAGTGGTAAAGATTGTTATCGGAGTAGTTTTTGCGGTTGTTTCACTTGTGCCGTATCTGCTTTTATTCCATAATCCGCTGTATCCTATGACAGCAAGACACCGGTTAAAATCATTTGCAGACAAGACCATCACCGATTATCCGATTGCGGATAAAAAAGTGTATTATTCTTTAAATGATTCGCGGTATATGTGCCGTGTTATTATGTCTGACGGACAGGTTCGTGTGCTGTATTTAGATGAGAACGGAGAAGCAAAGCGGCAGTAGTTTACAGGACGCCAAAACTCTTCAAAATAAAAATCCAAAGCGTCAGAGTCAGTGAGGACAAAAGTGTCGTCAGGACAATGATGCTGGATGTCAATATACCATCGTTTCCGGTGTTTTTTGCCATAATATAACTGGAAACCGTAGTCGGTGAACCAAGCATAACAAGCAGTGCCATGAGTTCCTGGTTGCGGTAGCCGAAGAAAATAGCAAGCGGTAGAAACAGACCGGCAAGCAGAATTAGTTTGATAAAAGAAGCAAGAAGGGTTGGCTTCATTTTTTTCAATGCCTTTTTCCCTTCAAAGCTGGCTCCGATGGAAATCAATGCGAGAGGGGTTGCTGTGTTTGCTACGCTTCCAATGGTTTTATTGACAAAAGATGGAAAATGCAGGTTCAATAAAGCGAATGGAAGTGCAATCAGAATGCTAAGTAAAATCGGATTCTTCATCACATTGATAAAAGTTTCTTTCATATTTGGCTTTTTACCGCCGTTGTCACCTTTTAACGTAAGGATGATGACGGCGAAAATATTATATAAAGGAACGCAGCCGATAATCATTAAAGGAGCCATACCGACGCTGTCATACATATTGTTGATGAAAGCAAGTCCTAGAATGGCGGCACTGCTGCGGTAAGAGCCCTGAATAAAAGCACCCTTTTGTTCTTCGTTTTTCATGAATTTCTCAGTAAGCCCCCACAAAACGGCGATGGAAAAAATAGTGACTGAAAAACAGAATAACACGTATTTTCCGTCAAAGGAAGAACCTACATTATTTTCTGTCAAATCCGAAAATAAAAGAGCCGGCAGTGCGATGCGGAATACGTAGCGGTCCGCTGTTTTGGTAAATTCATCGTTGATGATTTTTGTTGTTTTCAAAACCTTTCCTAAGATGATAAGTAAAAAAATAGGAAGTGTGGCGTTAATACTGTAAATTAAGTTTGACATAATAATTTCCCTTCTTAGGCCATCTCTAAAGCAGGCCTACAAAATTATTTTACCATGCCTGTCAAGAGTATCGTGACAAATGGCGGTCTTTGTGGTACGATAAGGCTATCCATAGTTTAAAAATTTTGATGGAGGTAATTAAGTATGTTAGAACAGTTAAAAAAAGAAGTATACGAAGCAAACATGGAACTTCAGAAAAAAGGGCTTGTCATTTACACTTGGGGAAATGTAAGCGGAATTGACCGCGAAAATAATTATGTTGTTATTAAGCCAAGTGGTGTTGAATACGATGAATTGACACCGGATGATATGGTTGTTGTTGATTTTGATCAGAATGTAATCGAAGGAAAATATCGTCCGTCTTCGGATACGGCAACACATATTGAATTGTATCGTGCATATCCTTCTTTAGCAGGCGTTGTCCACACGCATTCAACGTGGGCAGTAACATTTGCACAGGCAGGCATGTCGATTCCGGCACTGGGAACGACACATGCGGATTATTTTTACGGAGATATTCCGTGCACAAGAGATTTGACCGCAGAAGAAATTAATTTGGATTATGAGAGAAATACGGGACTTGTTATTATCGAGACAATTGGCGATAAAGACCCGATGGAAGTTCCGGGAATCGTTGTAAAGAACCACGGACCATTTGCGTGGGGAACAAGTCCGGCAAATGCGGTTTACAATGCGGTTGTTTTGGACAAAGTAGCAGAAATGGCGCACCATACACTGACATTAAATCCTCGTGTAAAACGCGCGCCACAGTATTTGATGGATAAGCATTATTTCCGCAAACACGGAGCCAATGCTTATTATGGACAGGATAACTAATTTTCGTTATTTCTTCTCCGCGAGAGGGACAGGGCATCCTGTAAGACTTCCTGTTTGCCATCACGAAAACGAATAACAAGAGAATAGGTACCGCTGTACATTTCCGTTAGAGGAACGGTAAGTGTGTAGCGGTATTTTTCATACAAAGCTTCATCAAGTGGCGGATTTGTCAAATCAAGCTGGTAAATGCGGTCCGGATGACTGAATACAATTTCCTGAATCAAGTCACCGGTTGTGTTTACTAACAGGCTGTCGCCGTTTATGGAAAATGTAATGCCGTAAGTATTTTTCATAAATTCTAAATCAGTGGCAGAAGATGTCTCTACCGAAGCTGCCTTGTAAAAGACCGGCGCTTTGAGCCGACGACCGGAAATTCGATTTTTTCCAGACATTCTCCAAAATGCGAGAACTGCTCCAAGGAGTCGCTGATGACGGACTCGAAAAATTCTTGTTTCAGATGTGTGGCAGGAGAAGTTACTTCTCTTTCGTAAGGGGAGTAGATATGCTGGATTGCACCGGTTTCCCGGTTGATTTCCAATAATAACTTGTCTCCTTTTTTTGCATCCGCAGAAAGCACTAACAAGTTTTTGTTCTCCGCAGAAATTTCGCCATATACGTCAAAAATGCCATCGCCCACATAGTAGGTGCGGTAACATCTGCCAAGCAAATCCACCTCATACATATGAGTTGGTAAAAGTCCTTGCTCGGTTTTTACCAAATAGTCCGGATGGACAATCAGAAAGTGCCCATCCGAGAGCGGAATTAAATTGTCATCTTTTGCCGGAAGTGATAAGAGATAACGATACATCCCCTGTTTATCCTGCACGCACGGGTAATGATTTGTCTCACTCAATGCACCGGTATGCAATGTGATTTCACGGCTTTTAATAGGCTGATTTGACTCGTCATATAATATTAAGGTAATGATATTATCCGTGTTCTCACATAAGCCAAAAACCGGAAGCACGTGATTGGTTGTGTACGTCATGGAATCATAGTGCCATGGCATACAAAAATCGCTCACAACCGTGTAAGATAAACGGCATCTTGTGTCGGTGTGAAACATACAAAGCGCAGTGAGCGGTGTGATGCCATAGGGATTTAGCAAAAGTTCCATCGATTCAAACGAAGTCGAGGCATCGTGGCTTCTTGCCCATAAAAGATTTTCCGCCATCCTTGTTTTCTCAGTCAGAGAAATTGTCACCGGAATCTGGCCGGATACCGTTTGGTTTAAGCGCAAACGGTTTAAGCTCATGAAATCAATTTTATATTGCGTGACATGGCTTTTCAGCCATGAAGTGATTTTGTTTGGCATAAGATAAAATCTCCTTTGTACTTTTTACCCATTTTACCTATATAGTGTAATTATAGCAAAAAAAATATGTAAAAAGTATGTTTTTTTGTATAAATTACTATTTTTTTACATATTTGCGGCACCGGACGAGCAGATAAATATTTGGAAGAAGCAGAAAAAGGTTAATAAAATCAGTCATTTCCCAGACGAGAGCAAGCGGCATAATGCCCCCGGCAAAAATCATAATGAGGTAAAGAGTCTGGTAAAAACGCTCGTATTTTCCCTGAAACAAATAGTCAAATCCCTGCTTGCCAAGGTAACTCCAGCCAATTAAGGTGGCAAGTGCAAAACTGATAATGGCAATGGATAAAATTTCATCGCCGAAAAATGGAAGCTTTCCAAAAGCGGCGGTCGTTAAGGCGGAGGCGGGAAGTGTCTGCCATTCGGACGGAAATTCCAGCTGATAGCAGACAAGCACAAGTCCCGTGACGGCGCAGAGAACGACGGTGTCCCAAAAGGTGGCGGACATGGAAATGGCGGCCTGTTTAACAGAATCATCTTCCGAGCAGTGGCCGGCAATCAAACCGGTTGTGCCAAGTCCGGATTCGTTTGTAAAAAGCCCTCTTGCCACGCCATAGCGGATGGCCTTTCCTACCGTGTATCCGGCAAAACCGCCACCAATGGAAGGCGGCGTAAAAGCGGAGGAAAAAATCAATTTCAGAGAGGGCAGAAGATAATCTGCGTGCAGAATGAGATAGAGAAGACATCCGCCAAAGAAAAAAATAGCCATAGTCGGTACAATGGCAATCGAGACGTTTTCAATCCATTTGCGTCCCTGCATTAAAATTATTCCCACAAAAAAAGCAGTTACAATCGCGCAAGTGGCGGGCGGAAGCGAAAAGACCTGATGGCAGGTTTCCGTAATTGCGTTACTTTGTGTGGTGCATCCGATAAAAAATGCGGATAGTGTGAGGGCGGCACTGTAAAGAAGTGCCAGTGTTTTTTTGTGCAGCAAAAAATGAAGGATATACATGGGACCTCCGTGCCCCTGATAGTGGAAATGATGGCACAAAAATGTTTCGGCGTAGGTGGTTGCCATGCCCAAAAGTCCGGTGAGCCAGCACCAAAATACAGCACCCGGTCCGCCTAAGAAAACGGCGGTGGAAATGCCTATGATATTTCCGGTTCCAAGCGTGGCAGCGAGTGTTGTTGTGAGCGAGCCAAAACGTCCGAATCCCTTCTGATTTTTGCTGCCATCGGAAAGAGAAAGGGAGATGCCATATCCGATTTTTCGCTGCACCAGCCGTAAACGAAGAGTAAAATAAACATGCGTACCAAAAAGCATGACTAGAATAGGACCATTCCATAAAAGCTGATTTACATCAATTAAAAGTTTCAATCACAGACTCCTTTGGTTTCCTTTAGTTTATTGTATGAAAAATTTTGTCAAGTCATACTTTTGACAAGACCGTTTGCTAATCTCGTGGATAAATGAGATTTGGAGGAAGCTATGAAGAAACAATTCACATTCATCGAATCGATGATAAAGGTGGGAGTGATTGGTTTCGGAGGTGGGAATGCACTGATTCCTGTATTGGAGCAGGAAGCGGTAAACGAGAAAAAACTGGTAAGCAAAGACGAATATGACAAATCGGTTATTGCTGCAACGCTGACACCGGGAGCACTTCCGGTTGAAATTGCGTCCGGGATTGGTCTGCATGTCGGCGGTATTGGTGGGATGCTTGCGGGCGGCGTATTGATGGCTCTTCCGGGAGTTGTGTTTACGGTATTGTATTTAATGCTGCTTAGCGGTGTGGATTCTAATATTTTACAGCAGATTCAGTATGCTTCCATCGGGATTACAGCATTTATTCTGTGTCTTTTGACGCAATACATAGTGCAGACATTAAAGTCATACCGCCACTCTAAGTTCCGGGTAGCTGCATGGTTTGTAATTTTATTTGTGTTTATTGCAACGGGTGGAAATTATCTTTGCCGTATTTTTGGGTTGGGAATCCGGATTCCTAAATTTTCGACAATCCAGATACTTCTGCTTACGCTTTTAGGGAGTGTTGTTGTAGGATTATTGTACCAGAAAAAAGAGAAAAAAAAGGAAAAAAAACCAAAACTTGCAGCCGGAAAACTGGGGGGCAGACTTTTGTTATGGGTTTTATTTCTGCTTTTGTTTTGTCTGCCGGCACTTTTTATGATGTGGCGCGAGACGGCGGTTTTTGTTGGGCAGGGCGCCGTGTCTTCCTTTTTGTCATTTGGTGGCGGGGATGCCTATTTATCCATTGCCGACGGTCTTTTTGTGCCGGAATATATTTCACAAAGTGACTTTTACAATCATCTGGTTGTAATTGTAAATGTACTGCCGGGTTCTATTTTGTGTAAGACTTTGGCGGGAATCGGTTATTTGTATGGTGAGGCGGTCGTGGGAACGACAGCCGGTGGAATTGCTTTTGCGGTGGCGGGATTTGCCTGTAGTGTTGCCTGCTCCTGTTTTATCTTTTATCTGGTTTACCACTTGTATGACAGACTGGAAGGATGTGCCGTTTTTAAGGTAATCAAAAAGGCAATTCGCGTTGTTGTTTCGGGGCTTTTGCTTACGGTGATGACGGGACTTTTATTGTCGGAAATGGAAATTAATTCAAACCCTGCGATTCCGCGTTTGGCGATTCCTGGAATGATTGCTTTCTTTTATTTTGTAAATCTGATATTATATCATAGGAAATGGGAAAATCTTGGGCGCATTGTTGTATCGCTTGTGCTTGCTTTTTTGCTGTGCAATGTGCTGGAGGTTTAGAAACAAAGGAAAGCAGGTTATATTTATGCATATTTGGAAACATTTTTCTACGATCACAAGGCATCGCCATAAAGTAATTGTGCATTGCTTTCTGGCAGGAATTTTCTGGCAGGGGCTTAGGCATGATTTGTCAAAGTACAGTCCGGCGGAATTTATTCCGGGGGCAAAAAATTATCTGGGAGATAAAAGTCCGAACGAAAGAGAGAGAGCGCGGTACGGTTTTTCGCGTGCATGGCTTCACCATCAGGGACGCAATAAACATCATTTTGAATACTGGGTGGATTACAATCCAAAGTTAAACCGAAAAGAACCGGTGGAGATGCCAACCCGTTATTTGATTGAAATGTTTTGTGACCGCGTGGCGGCAAGTAAAATTTATTATGGGGATGATTACGATACAGAAAAGCCTTTTCTTTATTTTGACAAAGGGAGAAAACGCCGCTGGATGCACCCGGTAACGTCGCAGAAATTAGAGGATTTGCTGATTATGCTGCGTGATAAAGGGGAAAAAGAGACGTTTTCATACATCAAACACGTGATGAAGCCGGAAGGGAAAAAAGATAAAGCTCATTGGAAATAAAAATTAAAAAAGCCTTTTTTGTGACAAAAACCTATGTTAGGATTTCTTCCAGAATATGGGTGGGCATGCGATTTGAATAAAGGAGAAAAGAAAAATGACAGAAAATGTTATTTGGCAGCCGAATAAGGTTTCGGCGAAAGACCGTTATCGTGTGCTCGGACAAAAGGGGCTTGTTGTTTGGTTTACGGGACTTTCCGGTTCCGGAAAATCAACGATTGCGGTAGAACTGGAGAAAATGTTGAATGATGCAGGAAAAGCAGTTTATCTTTTAGACGGAGATAACATTCGACATGGAATCAATTCGGATTTGGAGTTTACGAATAAGGACCGTGATGAAAACATACGGAGGATTGGAGAGATTTCTGCCCTGTTTTGCGACGCAGGAGTCATTACACTGGCTGCTTTTATTTCCCCGTTTCGTAAGATGCGTCGGTTTGCGAGAGAGCGCGTCGGGGAAAATCAATTTCTTGAGGTATATGTGAGTACGGATTTTGAGACTTGCTGTAAGCGGGATCCAAAAGGTTTGTACAAAAAGAATATTAAAAATTTTACGGGAAAAGATTCCGGTTACGAGAAGCCGGAGAATCCGGAAATTGTTTTGGATACGATACATTCCACATCACAGGAGTGTGCTAAAATTGTATATGAGGAAATATTAAAAAGGATTAATTAGCAAAACGTGCATGGAGGAACAAAAATGGATAATTATTTTGTGTCTTCGTGTAAGAGGGTGAAAGATTGGATTTGCAGGCAGTTTGAGCAAAAAGAAAAAAAGACGATCCACCACAAAAAACTTGCCGATGGCGGCGAGGTGATTGTGTGGGAAACCGGACGGGCAGGCGAAGAAGCGGCATTGTATGAAAATTTATTTCTCCGCAAAGAAATCGCAGGATTTCGTACAAATATACGGCGCGAGCAGTCCTGCTCCATAAAATCACTGACAAGAGACTATTTGTATGAGCATTTTTTGAGCAGTGGTGAGTACACGTTTGACCATATGCTCGTCGTAAAAAATCCATATGGCGAGGCACCTTTAACTGCACTTGCTTTGTTCACTTTAAAAGAGCCGGCCGGTATTCGTGTTACGACAAAAGGAAATTTAAAGGAGACGGATTTTGTTACAGAACTTCCTAAGAAAAAAGAACATCGAGTGCCGATTTTAGGAATGTATGCCGAAAAGGCAAATACTATAATCATAGAGATTCTGGATGATGAGGGAAACTGCGTAAAAAGCCATACTTTCACGATACGAACAAAGAAACTGCCAAAGTCACTGCGCAATGTGATTACAGTGAAAAAGAGGACAGATAAGCCGGCTTTTTCAAATATTATGATAAGCGGTGGCGTAAATATTCACACGTGTGTGTTTGACACTGAGGGGGAAATACGATATTATCTCAGTCGTAAACCGAGAGGATATGGTATTTTCCCATTATCCGAGGGACATTTTTTCTATATGGAAAAGCACATTTCCGTGCCATCCTATTCGAATCCACAGACGGTAGAGTCTTATGATATGGATTATTTTGGACGTGTGTTCCGAACTTACCTGACAGAAAAAGGGGTTCACCACACGGCGGAAGAAAAGGCAGGCGGAAATATTCTCACCGGAAGTAATTCGATGCTTGAGCATACGGAGGACTGTGTTATTGAGATTGACAGACAGACCGGCGAGATTGTGTGGCAGTTAAATATGGCAGAGCTTTTTGATGAAACCTATCAGAATATGATGGACTGGTGCCATGTAAATTCCGCCGCGTATTATGAACAAGACCGCACGATTTTGATTTCTCTTAGAAATGTGCATGCGGTAATTTGTGTAGATTACGATACGAAAAAACTCCGCTGGATTTTATCCGACCCGAAATTCTGGGAGGGAACGAAGATGACGCCATATCTTTTGCAGCCGGAAGGTGATGTCAAATGGTGTTACCAGCAGCATGCGGCATTTGAAATTGCACTCCCGGATGAACTGAATCCGCAGAAAAAACGGATTATTGTTTACGATAACCACTGGGCAAAGCGACGCAAGGCGAAGTCCTTTGATAAAGACCCGCTCAGTTATGTGAGTTTTTATGATATAGATGAGGAAAAGAAAACCGTTTCGCTGCATAAACGATTTGCCGGACCAAAGACAAGAATCCGTGCAAACGGAATCTATGTTCCGGACAAAAAGCGTGTGTATAACATGGCAGGTTCTTATGCTGAGCCGGTGGACGGCGATGGCGGTGGTATTTTTGAATATGATTATGAGACCGGCGAGGTGCTTTCCGAGTTTGGTGTAAAACCGGGATTTTTCCGTGCGTATCCGTTTGAACCAAATGTGCAGGAACTGGCAGAGCCGATGCAGGTGAGCGGTGATTATCAGGTCGGTCAGATAAAACAGCCGCATGAAATTTCAAGCAGCCAGTACTGCAAGTTAAAGTCGGAAAAGAAACATCATATCAAAAGTGCTGTTATCGAATATGAGATGCAGGAAGATTTACTTTTTGTGAATAACGTAGACCACGAAGTGGAAAAAGTTTATTTTATCGGTGATAAGGGCGGTTATCAGGTTGACTTTGATGACACATACCAGACAATGGATGTGTTCCGCACGATGGTTTATAAAGTTGCCATGCAGCTAACCAATCTTCCAAAAGATAAATATAAAATCTATATGCAGGTGAAAGGTGAACTGCAGACAACAAAAAAATATATCGATATATCAGCCGTTAATTAACTTTTCATAAGCCGCATAATCGGCAGCGTAGTATTGTCTGCCGATGAGCACCATAAGCAAGTCGCCGGGCAGAATTTCGGTATCGCCTTTCGGCGTAATCGTGTGCCCGTCACGCTCAATGGATGCAACCAATGTATTTTTCTGCCAGTCAATCTGGCAGATTTTTTTATGGCAGACCGGACTGTCAAAAGGAATGACATAAGTAACCAAAACTTTTTCTGCCGATTCTTTAATTTGAGGTTCAGTCTGTTTGTTCAGAATATTTTCCAAAAGGGACGTGTAAATCGGTTTGCTGCCAAGCAGGTTTGCAATGATATAGGCAATACTGCTCACGACAGCGATGTCTAACATCCGGTGCATATTGCCGGTCATTTCGGTAATCAATACGATACCGGTAATCGGTGCACGCACGATGCCCGCAAACAATCCCGCCATGCTGATAACGATAAACTGGGGAAGTAAGTCGTTTGGCAGGGAGAGGGCATGGATGGAAAGATTTCCGAAAATTGCCCCGATGTAGGCGCCTAAAATCAGAAGTGGGAAAAAGATTCCACCCGGTGCGCCGCATCCGAAACTAACTGCCGAAAATAAAAATTTAACGACAAGCAAAATGCAAATCATGGAAAATTCCGGTTTCCCATGCTCTAACAAAGCAATCATGCTGTGACCGCCGGCTAATACCTGCGGAAGGGTGAGACCAAGAATTCCGGAAATGACAAAAACAAAGGCAATCCGGATTTCTTTTGGTATTTTTTTCAAGCGATGGAAAAAAGCCTGCATTTTCAACATGACAAAATTATATCCGGCACCTGCAAGACCCAGCAAAATACCAAGCAATGCTAACAGCCAGTAATAGCGGAGTGCAAGAGTGGATGTTGTAAATGAAAAAATAGTAGACTGCCCGAAAAACACTTTTGAGACAAAGTCGGCACACACCGTAGCAATCAGACCGGCGACTAACATTGTGCGGTCAAAGGTGTGGTGGATTTCTTCAAGAACAAACATAATACCGGCAAGCGGTGCATTAAAGGCGGCGGCAAGTCCGGCACCTGCACCACACGACAACAGACCGATTTCTGTTGTTTTATCATAGTTTCTAAGGCGGGAATAACTTTTTGCTGCCATCGCACCAAGCTGAATGGACGGGCCTTCCCTGCCAAGGGACAGACCGCCGAAGATACTAAGCGTACCACCGGTGAATTTCGCTAAAATGACACGCCAAAAACTCTGGTCCAAATAACCGCGGACCTCTCCTGAAACCTGCGGAATTCCGGAACCGGCCGCCATTGGCTCCCATTTCACAATCTTTGCAACAATACATCCCATCAAAATAAGGGCGGCAAACCACAGGGCAGTAACACCTGTATTTCCGCGTATGAAATTCAGTACCGAATATAATCCGCCCTCTGCATAAGTCAGGCAGTATCGGTATAGAACGGCAGTTAAGCCGGCTAAGACTCCGATTAAAGCACCTTCCAAAACGAGTGTGATGCTTTGCTTTGCCGTATTATCTTCTAACTTTTTCAAAGTATGTTGATATTTATCCATAGGTAAACTCTCTCCTCGTTGTTTTCTTTATCCAATCAACCAGTGATATTTTACATCCAAATGCATTATTTTGCAAATTACCTCTTATTGCTCCTAAATGAAATTAAAAAATCTTTGCTGTTATAAAACCGTAATCGTACATTCCTTTGTTACACCGTCAATTTTTGCCCGGATTTTTGTTGTGCCACGTTTTTTTGCTGTGACTTTTCCGCGGCTGTTGACGGTGGCTACACTTTTTTTCTGTGACTTCCATGTTACCTTTTTCCCGGAGGACACTTTTGCTGTCAGAAGAAGTGTCTGATTGCGGGACAAAGACGCGGAAGTATAATTGAGTGTAACTTTAGGTTTTTTTACCGTGACGTGACAGGTCTTTTTTGAGCCGTCTGCTTTTGCGGTAATTGTAGTTTCTCCTGGTTTCTTTGCTGAAATTTTACCGTTTTCGTCAATTTCGGCAACGCTTGATTTTTGAGATTTCCATGAGATGGGTGACCCGTTTGAGGTCTGCCCTTTCAGAGTAACCTGCGCTCCATTTTCCATTGTAATGGAGGCGGCTGATAATGTAATGATAGTTTTTGTGACGGTAACTTTACAACTGGCTTCACCACCTGCGACTTTTCCTGTAATCGTGCAGGTGCCCGCTTTTTTGGCGGTGACTCTGCCATATGTATTTACCGAGGCGACAGCACTTTTACTGCTTTTAAAGCGAACCCACTTGCCGTTGCTTGCAATTCCCGCAAGAGTAAAAGAATCGCCAATTTTTAATGTGGCGCGATATCGGGAAAGAATTACAAGAGCCGGTGAGGCGGCATCTGCTGTCAAAGGTGCGGAAAAAATAGAGGCGGTAAACAGTACCGCTGTACATAAAAGGGCGATGCTCCGCCGGCATGCCGCTTTCAAAAAAATAGACGTGTGTTTCATGATAAACCCTCCTTTTGTGGAGCAATAAGAGGGTAAATACAAGATAACACACGTCTAACCATAAATCAAGTATTATTTTTTTATTCTTTATCTTCTTCTCGTCCAGGTAAAATGGCATTTAACAAAACGCCCATAATAGCAGCAATGGCAAGACCGGTTAAAGTGATGCTTGTTCCTGCAATCTGGAAGGTAAGTCCGGAAGAGAAACCAAGTCCGCATACTAAAATGGTAGCCGCAATAATTAAGTTTCTTGATTTGGTGAAATCAACTTTGTTTTCTACGACATTGCGGACACCGATGGCGGCAATCATACCGTAGAGAATAAAGCTGACACCGCCGACAATTGCTGCCGGAAGGGTACTGATGATACCGGCAAATTTCGGGATGAAACTTAAAACGACAGCATAAATAGCAGCCAGACGGATTACTTTCGGATCATGTACACGGCTCAGTTCCAGAACACCTGTATTTTCACCGTAAGTGGTGTTGGCTGGACCGCCGACCAAAGCAGAAAGGGAAGTTGCCAGACCATCACCGATTAATGTGCGGTGAAGACCGGGATCTTTTACATAATTTTCACCAACGGTTGCGGAAATGGCGGAAATATCGCCGATGTGCTCCATCATGGATGCAATGGCAATCGGAGCCATGGCAAGGATTGCAGTTAAGTCAAATTTACAAAACTCAAATGGTGGAACATTAACCCAGGAAGCTTTGGCAACTTCTGCAAAATTAAAGATGGCGGAACCATCCGGATTTGTGATACCACAGAAATGCAGAATCAGGGCAACGGCGTAAGCACCGGCAATGCCGAGAAGAATCGGAATGATTTTCCACATGCCTTTTCCCCAGATGTTGAAAATCACAATAATGGCAAATGCGATAATAGCTAACAGCCAGTTTGTCTGAACATTATTAACTGCGGATGGCGCTAAACTTAAGCCGATGCAGATAATAATCGGACCGGTAACAACCGGTGGAAGAAAACGCATCGCGCGTTTCACACCGACTAATTTGATAATCAGTGCGAGCACCAGATACAGGGCACCGGCTACTACGATACCACCACAGGCGTAAGGCAGTTTTTCGCCCATTGACATATCTTTGAAAATTCCGGTGTCTAATTTTGAAACGGTTTCAAATCCGCCGAGAAAGGCGAACGAAGAACCAAGAAAAGCGGGAACTTTCAATTTCGTACACAAATGGAAGAAAAGTGTGCCGACACCGGCGCAGAATAATGTAACCTGAATGGAGAGACCCTCTCCTTTAAAATAGTTATTTACCAAAATCGGTACTAAGATTGTGGCACCAAACATGGCGAACATATGCTGTAGACCTAACAGCAACATTTTGGGGATGCCAAGCGTTCTGGCATCGCGGATTGCATTGTTTTTTGTTTCCATTAGAAACCTCCTCATAATCGTTATTGGTTCTATTATAAAGAAAAAAAGTTCATCTGACAAGCACTGTTGCAATTATGGCGCAAGAATAGTAAAATGGGGAAGGAAATAGAAAGGTGAACAAAGATGAAGAAGAGATTGACGGCGAGTGTTTTATTAGCCATTTTTACATTTTTATTTTTAGAAACAGAATATTTATTTGTGAATATAATGAGTGCGCTTTCATCTTCGCAGCAGGCGGTTAGTGCACAGGGAATTGTGCTGGGAGTCAGTGTTATTGGCTTTCTTTTATATGCCCTGTTTCACAGGCTGAAATCCGCTTCTTTCAAAAAAACGGTGACAATCGTGTTTCCGCTTGTTATGGCGGTCTGCTTATTCTTTTTATATGAAGCGGACAGTTACGCCATCTGTCTTTTTATGGGCTGTGTCGTATTTGTGCTGCTTGGATTGTTTGGCAGCACCTTGCATTACCATGCGCTTTTTTATGCCGGTAAAGATTCGCATCTGGCACTTTTGGTTGGAGTGGCTTATGCGCTGGGCTTACTGTTTCAGTTTATATGTAATAATCTGATTCGCAGCCAGATGGTACAGTTGATTCTTGTATTTATTCTTTTTGCCGCCACGGTTTATTATCTGCTCATACAAAAGGAAGCAGTGGAAATGGAGTCTGTGGCGAAAGGGGAGAAACAGGAGAAAATAACAGGGCTTTTACTGATTTTATGTATTTTGTGCATGACGATGATTTTTGCAACATTGGATAATGCCGTTACGCTGCAGCATGCGAGAGGAAGTCTGGATGTCGGACAGTGGCCGAGGCTTCTATTGGCGGTAAGCGGAATTTTGGCAGGATTTTTGTTTGATTTAAAAAATCACCGGTATATGTCGATTGTGATGTTCTGCGTTACACTTTTATCCGTGCTTTGTGTGCTTGTTATTGTGACCGGAGGCTCAGTGCTTGCAGGACTTATTATTTTTTATCTGTCGTCCGGATTTTTCGTTGTTTATTTTACAACGAGGTTTATGAATTATGCCATAAAGAGCAGTGTTCCTGCGCTTTGGGCAGGCATGGGAAGAGCGGTAAATAATGCGGGAGCTGCGGTCGTGACAGGCGGCTCGATTGCCTTAGTAGAAGGCGGAAATGTAATTTTGATTTCTTCTGTGGTGCTGGTGCTTTTTGTGCTTATCAGTATTGCGATGTTTGCGACGGAGAGGCAGCAGGGAAAGAAAAAGACAGAAGATGTACAGGCACTTGATTTAGGAGCATTTGCGGGAAAATATTCCCTCACGAAAAGAGAAACGGAAGTTTTGGAGGCATTGTTAAATTCCGATGACAGCGCACAGGATTTGGCAAAGCAATTATTTATTTCGAGAGCGGCTTTGTACCGGCACATTTCTTCCTTGAATGAGAAGACGGGTACAAAATCGAGAATTGGCTTGATTCAGTTCTATTATCAGCAAAAAAATGAAGAATGAGATAAATGTAAACTGTTGATATCCCCCTTTTTTTATTAAAATGTTTGTGTATAAACACGAAAATAAAAGAAAGGGGATGTTTTTATGCAACATTTCAAATGGACATTGATTCTGTCTATGCTGGCAGTGATTTTTTTGATTCCGGCTCATAGCGCAAAGGCGGCAAATGGACCGGCAGAGGGAGAGGGCGGCTATGCCTATATCGGATTCGCAGATTACCAAAATGATACAAAATATGTTTACTGTGCTCCGCGTGTTGGAACGGCAGAAAACGTAGCGGGGGCCTCCTATGATAAGGCAAGCAATACACTCACACTCAATGGATATTCGAGCACAACACTTGGCTTGGTTACGAATATGATGGGTGATGATTTTAAGATTCGCCTGATTGGGGAAAATCATGTGCAGCAGTTAGCGGTCTGGGGAGACGGCTGGGGTTGTTGTGTTGAGTTTGTGGGAGATGGAAAACTATACGTGAATGAAAAAAATATTTATATGGATGGAATCGTTTTGACGCCGGAGAGTTCTAAGGCGTGTGTAAAGGTAAGTGGAAATGCGGTGGTTTATTCCTACGCGCCGGATGGTGGAAAACCGTTGTATATTTCTGCAGCGATGACAAACCTTGCGGATGAAGCCATAATTGGAAAAGGTTCTCTTGATGTGAGAGTAGAAGATGCTTATCAGACGGAGGAACAAAAGGTGAGTGTCATCACTGACTTTAGTGATTCTAAAACTCAATATGCAGTATATAAAAAAGATGGTTCTGATAAAAAATATGCGGTGTCGACAGGAACATTAAATGGCGAAGAGGCATATTTTGTATCGGAAATATTAGAATGTGATGAACTGGAGACAAGTCCGTTTTTGTATGAGATTAAGTCAGCATATGGTGCTTTTGACGCAGCAAAAGAGGGGCTTACTGAAACAACGGAAACGGTGGAGGCGTATAATATTTGGCAGTGGGGACCGCAGAGTTTATATAAGGAACGTACCACCGGACAAACTTGTATTTTTGAAAAAACGGATGTGAATGGCAGTACGGTTTATCAGAAATATCATTTGTCTACGCCGTATGAAGTAACATACGATGAAGAAGAAAGTGGTACACTTTATGCGGCAGTCAAAGAGAAGGATGTGACATTTGCAAATCTTTGGGAAATCAATCTCGCAGGCTACGAGGTGGTTGAGAATCGAACGAAGTTAGATGGTTATTACACGCTCTATGTGGATGGCTTATCTTATACGCTTAAGGCAAATGAGACACAGACCTGCAGGCATTTGTTTATGACACAGGAGGTGCAGAAAAAAGCCGGTTTTGATACGGATGGCGTTCTGTTGAAAAAATGCAGAGACTGCGGTGTGGTTATATCACGTATAACAATTCCGAAGGTTTCCAATGTTTCTTTGGCTCAGGCTGTATTTACCTATGATGGAAAGGCAAAAACGCCGAAAGTGACAGTCAAAGATTCGACGGGGCAGGTATTGCCACTGGGAAGTACGTATATACTGTCTTATCCGAAGAACCGAAAAGATGTGAATCAGTATGCGGTGTCAATTACACTGACCGGAGGCCGGTATGCAGGCACAAAACAGTTGTATTTCACGGTGAAACCACAGGCAACAGCATTTTCTAAGGTTAAGGCAGGAAAGAAGAAAATGACGCTGAAGTGGAAGAAGAAATCACAAATCAGCGGTTATGAGGTGTGGTATTGCACCAATAAAAAAATGAAAAAGGGAGTCAAAAAAGTAGTAATTAAAAAAGCGAAAAAGACTTCCACAGTATGTAAAAAACTGAAATCGGGCAAAAAATATTTTGTTAAAATCCGGACTTACAAGACGGTGAAGCAGAAGAATAAGAGTATAAAAATTGTATCGAACTTTAGTAAAGTGAAATCGGTAAAGGTTAAGTAGCAGCGGAATCCTTCTTTTTCAAAATGCAGGATTGTATTTTTTCACAAGAAAAGGTACAATAATAGAAAACGCGAAAGAAAATGGAGGAAAGAAAATGGAACAGGTTACTATAATGGAACATCCGCTGATTCAGCATAAGATTTCGATTTTGCGAAATGAAACAACAGGAACGAATGAGTTCCGCCGTCTGATTGAGGAGATTGCCATGCTTATGGGATATGAGGCACTCCGTGATCTGCCGGTTGAAGATGTGGAAATTAAGACACCGATTGAGACGTGCCAGACACCGATGATTGCCGGAAAGAAATTGGCAATAGTGCCGATTCTT
Source organism: uncultured Clostridium sp. (assembly GCA_937902905.1). Classification (GTDB taxonomy): domain Bacteria; phylum Bacillota; class Clostridia; order Lachnospirales; family Lachnospiraceae; genus Eubacterium_F. The sequence continues at coordinate 18,185 of CALELW010000099.1, forward strand.
CGTGCCGGACTTGGTATGGTAAGTGGTATTTTATCACTGGTGCCATCGGCAAAAGTCGGACATATCGGTTTGTACCGTGATGAAAAGACACATGAACCTCATGAGTATTACTGTAAGCTTCCGGAACCGATTGACCAGAGAACGATTGTGGTTGTGGATCCGATGTTAGCAACGGGCGGTTCGGCAGTAGCGGCAGTAGATTTTATCAAAGCGCATGGTGGAAAGAACATTAAATTTATGTCGATTATTGCTGCACCGGAAGGAATTGAGCGTCTGATGAAAGCACATCCGGATATTCAGCTTTATGTGGGATGCAAAGACCGCTGTCTGAATGAAAATGCGTATATTTGTCCGGGACTTGGAGATGCCGGAGACCGAATCTTTGGAACCAAGTAAGAAATGTTAGAAAATAAAATGCTTAGAAAGCAAAACCTGATGTCAGGATTTTAGCCTTCTAAGCATTTTTTTATTTGCTCCACAAGTAACAGTAAGACTGTGTTCTTGCGGCGAATAATTCAGTTTTCAGAAGTTTTTTTACCTCTTCTTTTGTGTACCAGCCGGCTTTTATTTCCTCAACGGTGGAACTGCTTTCGGAAAAGGTGCCGTCTGCAACACCGACAATGCAGAGGTTAGTTTCATTGGCAAAGCCGATGGCACTGTAACTTAAAGGAAGAATATCGTTTACCGTCAGCAAATCAAGTCCGGTTTCTTCTTTTAACTCGCGCCTTGCACTTTCGATTGGCTCTTCGCCCTCATCAATCAGACCTGCCGGAAAATTATATACCCAGTCGCCTAAGGCAAGGCGGAATTCTTTATTTAACAATATTTTTTCGTTATTCTCATCATGCATGATTAAAACGACAGAGTCCGGTGTTTTTGCCTGAAGCTCCGAAAGCGTGGCAATGTCCGGATTCCGGCTAATCATTTCATAAACTTTTTCTTTTCCATCGACCGTTTCATATGTAATATCATAGCGGTGGATAAAGTGACCGTCATGAATTTTTTTTAAACCTTTAAACTCCATAAAAACCTCCGTAGGTTCTACGATTTATTCCTGATAAGTTTTAACAGATTCAAATTCTTCAACAATTTCTTTTGATGGTGCTTTTGTCAAAAGGCTCACAATGACAATGCACAAAAGGCTGACAAAGAATCCTAATAACAGGGAGTAAATTCCGGTTACGGCGTAAGGTGTCTGACCGCCAAGAATTGGAAGGTAATCCCAGACGATAACGAACAATCCACCGGATACGATGCCGGCAACGGCACCCGGAAGGTTGGTACGTTTCCAGAACAGGGAGCATACAACGAGTGGACCAAAGGCAGAACCAAGGCCGGCCCATGCGTCAGAAACAAGTCCCATGATACTGCTGTCCGGATTCCATGCGATGATGCAGGCAATGACAGCAATTACAAGAACCGTGATACGGCTTACGTTTAATACTTTTTTGTCTTCTGCTTCCGGCTTCAGAATATTTTTGAAAATATCTTTTGATGCGGAGGAGGCGCAGACAAGAAGCTGGGAATCTGCTGTTGACATAATTGCAGCAAGGATTCCGCAAAGGAACAAACCGCCAATAAAGATTAAGACGATGTTGCCATCGAAAATCTGCTGAATCATTTTGATAAATACATTTTCGGAACCGGTTTCTGTAAGTGTTTCATTTAAGAATCCGCGTCCTAAAATTCCGATAAAGCATGCGGCAATCAGTGAAATGGCAACCCATATAATTGCGATTACACTGGATTTTTTCAATTCTTTTTCACTCTTAACAGCCATAAAACGGACTAAGATATGTGGCATACCGCAGTAACCAAGTCCCCAAGCTAAGTCGGAAACAATGGAAATCAGCGGATATGGCTTTCCGTCTATATATAACAAACTTAAGAAGTCTGAATTTTCTGCTACACCGTGAGCGGTTAATGCGCCGGTGAAGTCGCCGCTGATAGCGGCATAAGCGATAATCGGCACCGTTAAGAGTGCAATAAGCATCATGGTTCCCTGCACAAAGTCGGTGGTACATACGGCGAGGAATCCTCCCATAAATGTGTATGCCAGAATAACGGCTGCACCAATTAAAAGTGCGTAGTGGTAATCAAGACCAAATACGGTCTGGAAGAGTTTTCCACCAGATGCCAGTGCCGATGCGGTATACACTAAGAAGAAAATAACGATTACAACGGAAGAAATTCCAAGAAGAATCTTTTTCTTATCGCGAAAACGGTTCTGGAAAAATTCCGGAAGTGTTAAAGAGTTGTTTGCTACAATCGTGTAACGGCGCAGACGTTTGGAAATGCAAATCCAGTTAAGTGCTGTTCCTATAAACAATCCGATGGCAATCCAGGCTTTTCCGGTTCCGGCAAGGTAAATCGAACCCGGCAGTCCCATCAAGAGCCATCCGCTCATATCGGAAGCCTGTGCGGAAAGAGCGGCAACCCAGCTGTTTAAGCCTCTTCCACCAAGAAAATAATCCTCGGTACTGTTTGTTTTTTTCATCGAAAAGATGCCGATGCCAATCATCATCGCTAAATAACTCACGAAGGCAATTAACACCGCAATGGTAGTTGTGGACATAAAAAATCCCCTTTCATAAAGTGTAATAATCGTCAAAAGTATAACATATTTGAGGGGATAAGGCAAATTTTAGGAAACAAATGCTTGTGCCAAGTGTTCGTTGGTACTTTTTTGTTTTCCGTAATTTCTACGAGATTACTGGAATCCAAAAAGACTAGTAACGAATATTTGGCACATTTTTTGTGGCTGAAATTTGTAGTTGATTCGTGACTAAAATTTGAGGTTAATACTTCCGGAACAACTCTTTTGCTTGATTCCTGCCTAGAGGGTTGCATTTTCACCTTATTATTCGGTTTTATTCGGGAAAATTGCACGACACATGCAACTCTTTGTATTAATTACTTGCTTTTTGGTTGCTTTCGGCTGAATTTTCTCAAAATCTATGCAACTATTTTTGGTATATATGAAGGATAGGGTTGCATGTGGTTCTTTTCTTCCGAATTACGGAAAACGAAAAAGTGTCAACGAACACTTCATAATTACATACTTTTTCGAAGTGGATTGGCTGAAAGTATGATGGACATCATATTGCAGTTGTAGTAAAATACGAAGTAATAGTTTTGTGTTGAGAGTTTGTGAAAGGGAGTGCGTTAATATGAAGTGGGTTCGATGTTTTCTGATTTGTTGTTTGAGTCTGTTTGTTGTTTCCTGCGATAAAGAAACGGCAGTGCAGTCGGGTGAGGAAGTTTCCTTAAATCAAGATAAGTCGTGTGAATACGAAAAGATACAAAAGCCGGAGCTTGCATTTTCAAAAGGTATGAAACAAATGTATCTTATTGCAAATGAAGAGGTGCCATATTTTGTTTTTCGCATGCGGACTTCCGGAAAAGATTCGTATATGGAGTGCCGGTGGGAGAAAGATAAAAAATGGGTGACGAAAAAAACGGCATGGAGTGATTTTGTTGGAAAAAACTGCGG
>CALELW010000100.1 GCA_937902905.1 uncultured Clostridium sp.
TGTTCTTGTAAACAAATAATTCAACTTTGGCTCATTTTCCGCAAGCACCGATAATATGGTGCTGTAAAAAGGAAGTTCACGCAGGGAAGTTTTCAAAAAACGCTGTGCCTCCGTATGAAGCACACCCTTTTTATCTACAATCAGCCGTACAATATTTTGTTTTACACTCTCTTTCGGATTCCAGTGTTCTAAGTACCCCGGCACACCGCCTAGAATTCCATAAATCAAAATACAATCTTTGGTTGTGCTTTCCGGAAAACGGTCTACCATCTCAACGAAAGTAAACTCTTTCAACTTGATTGGCAGACTCATATGTTTTGCCAATTCTCCCATATCCGAAACCATATCGTTTTCCACCCATCCGATGGCAGAACTCACGAAAAGAACCATCACTTGTCCTTTTGGAAACTCGTTAAATTTCGTAAGAAAATCTGCAAAAAAAGTCTTGTACCCTTTCTGCATTAAATCAAATTCATCCACGACAAATACAATCCGTTCTTTTTCCGCCTTTTCCTTTACCGAAAAAAGTGCTTTTTCAAAATAACGGTTCTGTTCTTTTTCAGACAATTCTCTCGCCTGATAATAGACATATGTTTTGTCCTGCACAAATTTTTTTACAAGCGTTGTTTTTCCAATCTGCTCCCTTCCATAGAGAACAACGATGGAATTACCGCCCTTTAAATAAGCCTGATTTAGCATTGCCAGTTCTTTTTCACGGCCAATAAACACAACCATCACGCCCTTTCTTTTACATCTTGTCCGGTGCCTCAAATCCAAGCAAATCGATACAAGATTCCAAAACTTTTTGTACTAAGGAAAGAAGTTTGATGTAGGAAGCTTTTCTCTTCTCATCCTCTTCTAACAAAATTTTCGTCTCATGATAAAAATGGTTAAAACTTTCCGACAACTCATATATATACTGGCAGATTTTATGTGGTGCCAATTCTTTATATGCCGTTTCCATCATATCCGCAAAGCGGCTGAGTGTCAGATAAACGCCCGTCTCACTCTCATTTGCCGGAGCTAAAAGTTTTGTATCCTCATTCAGTACGCCCCCCTGCTCCTTATATTTTGCAAGGAGGGATTTAATTCTTACAATCGTATACAAAATATACGGTCCTGTATTTCCCTCAAAGGAAGCAAAACGCTCAATATCAAAAATATAATCTTTTGATGCCTGATTGGACAAATCTCCATATTTCAAAGCAGCCAGACCGACTTTTGCTGAAATCTCTCTCGCTTCCTCTTCGCCATAATCACGATTTTCCATCATTTTTTTATAAACTTCATCATTAATCTGCTCTCTGAGAGCCTGTAAGCGAAGCACGCCGCCATCTCTTGTCTTAAACGGTTTTCCGTCTTTTCCGTTCATAGTACCAAAACCGATGAAGTCAAGTTCTGTATCTGCTTTTGCAATCCCGGCCTTTTTCGCCACACGGAATACCTGAGTAAAATGCAGCGACTGACGCTTATCCGCCAGGTAGATAATCTGATCCGGCTCAAACAGTTTTTCACGCTCTACAATCGTTGCCAAATCGGTTGTCGCATACAACGTTGCGCCATTTGACTTTACAATAATACACGGCGGTATCTCTTTTTTATCCGTTTCTTCCGTAACATCTACAACAAGAGCACCCTCGCTCTCATAAGCAAATCCGTCCTCTTTTAATTTTGAAACCATATCCGGTATATATTCCTGCACATCACTTTCCTTTTTCCAAAGGTCAAAATGAACATCAAGCTTATCATAATTTTTCTTTAAATCGGCAATGGAAACATTCAAAACATGCTCCCACAACGCACGGTATCCACGGTTACCATCCTGCAAAAGAGCTGTTGCGCCCTGTGCTTCTTTCAGATAATCCTCATGCTCTTTGGAATAACCGCTGGCATACGGATAAATTTCCTCCAAATCCGAAATGGTAAATGGTGCTTCTTTCGGATATTCTCCCGTAAAGGATTCATCAAAATAAGGCAAATCCGGCTGTCTTTTCTTCAATTCCGTAATAATCAAGCCAATCTGAAGTCCCCAGTCACCTAAGTGCACATCACCAATCACCTTATTCCCCATGAAACGGCAGATTCGTTTCACACTTTCACCAATTACCGCTGAACGAAGATGTCCTACATGAAGCGGTTTTGCCACATTCGGTCCGCCGTAATCAATGACAATCGTCTTCGGTTTTTCAGAAATCTCCACGCCAAAACGCTCTTCCTTATCCATCTGTTCTGCATTTGCCGCTAACAATTCACCACTCACAATAATATTAATAAAACCAGGATTTACTGCCTCGATTTTCTCAAAAGCCGCATCCTCTGACAATTTTTCTACCACATCATTAGCAATCTGAATCGGTGCCTTTTTGTATTCTTTGGCTGCTGCCATCGCACCGTTACACTGATACTGGCAAAGGTCCGGGCGGTTACTTACAGAAATCATCGCATACTTTTCATCGTAGCCTGCTGCCACAAAACCCTCTGTCATTTTTTCCTTTAAACAATCAATTATTTTCTTCATCATTTCCTCCATTTTGAATAAGAAAGGCACCGAAATCCATCCGGTGCCACGATTTCCTATTCTTATTTTAATTCTAAATTTAATTTTGTCAACCATTCAAAATAATTTTCAAACGTTTTTCGACAACAAAGTGGATCATCAATTCGGATTCCCGGAACTTTTGTACCAATTACAGCAAAAGCCATTGCCATCCGGTGGTCCTCATAAGTCTGAATGACAACCGGATTTTCATCGGAGCACTTTGGTGTTCCGGGATGAATTACAAGACCATCCTCTGTCTCTTCACAAGAAATTCCCAATCTTGTCAGTTCATTGACGATCGCCTGCATACGATTGGATTCCTGCCTGCGGATATGTGCCACCCCATGAATTGTCGTATCTCCCTTTGCAAAAACCGCCGTAGCTGCAAGTGTCATTGTCTGATCTGAGAAATCACTCATCACCACATCCACACCATGAAGTATGCCATCTTCCGGTCCCCTTAAACAAATTCCATCCGGCTCGTCGGTAACCGTACAGCCCATTTTTTCAAGAACCCGTAAGAATTTTACATCTCCCTGCGAACTGTCAAAATGAACATGTGCTGCCTTTGCCACTCCCCCGTTGATTGCCGCCATCGCATAAAAATAACATGCTGCTGACACATCCGGCTCAATCTGATATTCTCTTGCCGTATAATGCCCTGATGGCAGAATTTCATATTCATTTTCCGATTTCTGACGCATGGAAACACCAAACTCTTCCATCATTTTCATCGAAATTTTCACATACGCTTTTGCATCCCGTTTGCCGGTTAGTACCACATCAAATCCTGTTTTTGAAAATACACCGTTTAATAGGAGTGCCGAAAGAAACTGACTGCTGGCATCGATATTTAACGGTACCTTCTTTTTCTCACTGCTTTCCTCTCGTCCAAGAATTTCAAACGGAAAACAATATTCATCTTCAAGAAATTGAAACTTCGCACCAAGGCACTCCAATGCTTCCAACAACGGACGCATCGGTCTCGCCTGCATCTGCTTTGACGATGTCACATGATAATGCCCTCCGGACAAAGCAAGCATTGCCGTCAAAAAACGTGCCGCCGTTCCGGCACTTCCGACATACACATCCGCTGTCTGCTTAGGAATCTGCGTGCCATGTCCCACAATCGTCACTTTAGCCTCTTTTTCGTTTACGTCTATCTCATAACCAAGTGTTTTTAACGCCTCCATAAACACACGGGAGTCATCACTAAATAAAACACCTTTTAACACACTTTTTCCCTCTGACAGTGCAGCCAGCAAAAGCGCCCGGTTCGTAATACTTTTTGAGCCGGGCACTGTAACTTCGATTATTGGTTTTCCCACAAATGGTTTCATCTTATATTGATTCATCGTATCGTCCTCTCCTGCATTAACTCGCAAAACCAATATAACAAGAAAGCAGATTCAGGTCAAGCGTTTCGTAACACTTTGCCCTGCTCCATCTTGGAAACGGTATCACAGAGAGTTTCGATATCCTCTGCGTTATGGGAGGAAAGCAAAATGGTTGTTCCCAACGCTTTTTTCTCAAGCAGCAATTTTCGCATCTGCAAAACACCCTCTGCATCCAATCCGTTAAACGGCTCATCTAAAACAAGAAGATCTGGCTCTTCCATAATAGCCTGTGCAATTCCAAGACGCTGACGCATCCCAAGACTGTATTTTTTTACGGGACGTCTAAGGTTTGGATTTAATCCCACCAGTTCCATCGTGTGAAGAATCTTCCCTCTGTCAATTTTCCCATTCAGCTCTGCTAAAACCTTTAAATTTTTGTACCCACTGTAATGCGGAATAAATCCCGGTGTCTCAATGATAACGCCTGTGTGGGGCGGAAAATCCACCTCTTTTCCTATCCTTTTATGGTCCACCCATATCGTTCCCTGCGACGGTCTGATAAATCCAAGAATACACTTCATAAGCATCGTTTTACCAGAGCCATTCCGTCCAATCAATCCATGAATTTTCCCTTTTTCAAAAGTCAGATTAATATCCGACAAAATAACCTGTTTTTTCATCGTCAAAGAAAGATTTTCTATTTCAATCATGCACTCCATTAACTGCCCCTCCTTAATCAATTTCGTGGTCAAAATTATAATTCATCTTTTTACATCTTATAAACGCCACAAATAAAATCACTGCCAATAATCCGATAAAATAATAGGCACTAAGTGACAACGGAAAAACCATTTCTCTATAGTAGCGCGTGTAATGCACACCAAGAAGGCTATTAGCCATCGGAAATAAAAATTTAAAACGGGAACTTGTTGCACAAAAACAAATTCCAGCCGCAATCACCAAGAATCCCGTAATAACTCCTGCTTTCTTCGCCCCTAAAGTAGCAAAAAGTAAAAGAATCATACTAAGTAAAAACAAATACAAAAAGACAAATAACAGCCCGCAAAAAACAGCAAATGCCAGCGACATATGATAATAAATTTCCGGCGGAATGCTGACACTTCCTGTATTTTGTGCATAGTCCGGAAACGAATAGGCAAACTCCGAAACCACAGGACTCCATTTTGCAGAAAAACTTCCCCCCATAAAACAGGAACCATCATTCCCACAAACACAATGAGCAGGTAACTAAGAATACTCATCTGTGCGTACAAAATCTGTCCGAAAAACCAATTTCCTTTCCCCGCTCTCTGTACAACAAAAAGTGTATTTCCATCAATTCTTGGATAATCTGACATAATCGCAAGAAACACTGCCGGCACAAGAAGAATCATAAAATTGGAATTTAACAGGGCAACAAATGGCTCATACACATTGATTGGTTTTCCCATCATAGCTGCATTTTGCAGCAGAGGAACCGTAATAAACTGATAGGCAAAAACAAGCGCTGCCACAATCAGAATCATGCGCGGATCCATAATAAGTTTGATATACTCCATCTTTGCTATATGCCATATTTTACTGATTGAAAATTTACCATGTTCCACGCAATAACCTCCTTTTTATCAAACAGTAACATCCTATCATAAGCACCAATGCCTCAGCCGCCACCCAAACACCTGCCGTCACCAAATATTGTTTCCATGGATAATAAAGGATGCCTGTCGTTTCCCAAACCGCTATATTTCGGTTTCGAAGAAGCAAATCATACAAATAAATGAAGATAAACGGCATGCACAAAATAATATATCGATTTTTCAATAACGCAGTGAAAAACAAAACCGGTATACACACCAAACATCCATAAAAGAAAAACCGGATTCCCTTCCTAAGAAGAAGTGGCACAATTTGTGAAAGAATCGGCATCTTTCCCATAGAGGTAAAAATCACAAACAAACTCCCTTCATACAAAAAACGCCCAAGCACAGCAAGCAGACCACTGGACAAAACAGCCTCCGCCATACTTCCCACAATATACTTTCGCACACCGATTCTTGCCTGACGAAATAAATAATTGTTCGTCATCTTTTCATTCCAAAACACATTTAAGAATGGAAAGATAACAAGAATTGGCATAAACATCGCCATAAAGATGCTGATGGGATTTGCAATCAGACTTTCAAACGTAATATCATTTTCCAGAAAAATCTGGCTTATCTGTCTCTCAAAAAACAAATCCCAAAAGGAATATTCCTTTCCGCTTTCATTGGCATAGCACACAGCTGTAAAACTTAATGCCGTAACACATAGAACACAACACCAAAACACCTTATTCTTTAAAATACGTTCTACAAAACTTTTGATCCAATTCATCGCTACCCTCTCAATAATTCCTCACATAATCAACGGTTCCCGTCTTGCAGTCCACGAGAGCAAATTCTTCCTGATTTTCTTTCTCCGAAAACAACATCAGATAACAGGGACTTGTCGTATACTTTTCTCCTGCCTTATGCTCACTCTCTTTTCCGGCATCGCTACACATTCGGTAACAAAGCGATATCTTTGAAATTTGATAACCATGATAGGAAGGAAGTTCTTTGGAAACAAGTTTTAGTGCACTTTGCAGTGATAATACCGTTTTGATTTCTTTTTGCTTTCCCGCCTCGTACATTACACCCTCGTTTGACAAAAAACTATCTGCCCCCTTACAGGAACTAACCACAATCTGGTCATCGTAACAATCCGCATATTCAACCGACAAGGATTTCGTATCTGCACTCTCCATTAATTTCTTTTGAACTAATTCTTCCACCCCATGATATGTTTTACGAAAACAAAAGCGTAAAAAAACACTTCCATCTTCACCATTTTTGTAAACATCAACTTTACTTGGCCGGCTTTTTAGTACGTTTTTCGCCACCGTTTTCTCCCACTTTTCTTCTTCCTTTTTCGCAAGTTCCACCGCCTGTTTCAGCGAAATTGTCCCATCCTGCAACTGATATGTTTTATTTTCATACTTTCTATCCAGCCATACGGTTTCTAAAAGATTCTCTTCCTCTATTTCATCCGATTTTTCTGACTTCCGGTAATTGATAAATCCATTATTTCCAAGCAGCAGACGTTCGCCCGTCTCTGTATTTTCATACTCCGGTCCCAGCGGCGAACTATTCGGGTTCTTTTTATAATACTTTTTTTGGAATCTCTTTTTCGGTACATAGGATTCAAAAATTTGATTTTCTTTCTGTAATAAATCACCTGCCTGCAAAAGTTTCGCCTCATACACCTTTTCCGGCACATCAAAAAAAGCACAATTTTTAATATCAAGATTTTCAAACGATGTTGACCGGATACCGGCAAGTTCCCGTCTTAATCCATCCAAATTTACATACTGTAAATCATCTTTGTTCTCGCCTGCTGCCTCTTCCGGACTTTGAATGTAATCGCAGCCAACACATAAAATAATGGCTAAGATAACAAATAAAATGTGTGTGTTTTTCAAAGGTATCCTCCTCTTATTGTTCTTTACACAATCTCCCCATCACTAATTTCAATTACACGCCCGCACCGCGCGGCGACTTCCATATCGTGTGTTACAATAATAACAGTTTTCCCGCCTTGATTCAACTTTTCAAACACGTCCATGATTTCCCCGGATGTTTTAGAATCCAGCGCACCGGTCGGTTCATCTGCAAGTAAAAATGCCGGATTATTTACTAATGCACGCGCAATCGCCACACGCTGCTTTTGTCCACCGGAAAGCTGGCGAACCGGCTTTTTCGCTAATTCATCAAGGCCGACGTTTTTTAATGCAGTCATTATTTTTTCCCTTCGTACATCATTTCCTTTTACTTTTCCAAAAATCAAAGGAATCTGAACATTTTCCTCGATGGTGTATTCATCAATCAAAGCATAGTCCTGCATGACAATACCAATTTTTTGATTGCGGAATCTGGCACGGTCTTTTTCCTTCAAATCTCCTACCGACACCCCATCTACAAGATAACTTCCCTTATCGTAAGAATCAATTGCCGCCAAAATATGCAGTAACGTGGATTTTCCGGCACCGGACTTTCCGATAATTGCCACCATTTCTCCTTCTTCAATTGAAAGGTCAATTCCTTTCAAGGCACAAAATTCATTTGTCTTTCCTTTGTTGTATACTTTTACTAAATTTTTAATTTCAATCATAATATTACCCTCCACTTTATAAATCCGACCTTAATAATTCAACAGGATTTTTTTTCTTTAACATTCGTGATGCTACAAAGTAATATACTAAGCATACACAGACAACAACTAAAATCAATAACACCGTCGACCAAAAATCTAACTGAATATAAACATATTCACTTATTTTTGTCCTTTCTGCCAATATCAAAAACATCATGACAAACATTAATGAGATAACATTGGTTATAATAATCTGAATTAGCGAAAATAAGCTGTTTTTTCTCCACGGAAGTCCCAAAACTGAGAATACCGCATTCTCCCTCATATCCTCCGATAAGTTCAAGGTACAAACATTTATTACGCTGATTATCGTGATACACAAAACACAAATAAAAACCGGCAGATACATCATAACAGTTTGCTGAAATTCATGGTTGCTAATCTTCATAAACCGCTCCAGCGGAGATAGCACGCAAACATCGCTTGCACCATATCCTGCTATATTTTTCCGCAGTGTGTTTTCAACTTGCAAAAGTTCTTTTTCCGTAGTATCATCCTGTACGGCAATAATATATTTTTGATTGTATGTCATCGGAATATGATTTTTAATTGCCTGATTCTCTCTCATCAAAACCAACGCACATTCGGACTGCTGATAACTGTACGTCGAATACAAATCCCGGTAATCTGTCCGATACAACTGGCTCGAACCGATATTGGAGCCAATCACTGAAATACCTTCCTTTAATACTCCGCAAACCATTGCCTTGAAGGAATGTATTTCCCCATTTTCGTCGTAGTAGCCAAGTTTAATATGGCTGCCCGTTTTCCAGCCATACGGATTTTTAGAAACAACAATTTCAATTTCGTCATCACTTGCATCTTTTTTATCAAGCCAGTTTCCGCTTTCCAATTCCGGCTTAAAATCATTAATTAAAGAATCCGGATACGCCAGAAAATTAGAATATCCTTCATTTTTTGAAGAGACAACGTTTCCATAACCAAAACTCATAACCGAATCCACTTTATCCATACCTTTTGTAAGCGAATCTTTTGTATCACCATGACATCCGGAAGCCTCTACGACAAATCCCTTTTTCCCGTTCCAGTCTGCCACCGGACGATACCAGCGATATTCCTCACAAATAGTTGTTACTGTCACCAATAACACAATAAATAAAACGGTCAATTGTAAAATAATAAAACAATTTCTTTTTGTATGCCGAATGTAAGCACTTATAGCCAGTGAAACCATCACTTCTCCCCCTTTCGCATTTGTACTACCGTTTGCTTTGACATCTTTCCCGAAAGCAGGTAACCAATCAGAAGCACCACAAAAATGAAAATGGCACAAATCATAACATATTCTCTAATACCATAAATCATAAACAAATAAGCAAACCAATTCTTTGCCAGTGGGTACACCAAAAAACGGAAAGTTAAAACTCCCACAACAAGGACAATTACCATATTTAGAAGAATTTCCGCAAAAAACATTCTCCTGGCGGTTCTTTTACTGCATCCACACAAAGAATACACGGCTAACTGTATTCTTCTTTTTCGGAAAATATAACGATAAATCATATACATATTTCCACCTGCTAACAGAGCCAAAAGTACACTGATTCCAATCATAGAATACTCTTTTTTCCGGTCGGCATTATTCTGAATATAAAAATCATCACATTCGCCCCCAATTGCTTTTAGTTCCTGACAAAAATCGTCGTACTGAGAGCGTGTTGGAAGCATTGTTAATTCAACAGAAAAAGTATCATAATGAGCCTTTTTCGGAAATGAAAGATATGGCATTTCCATTTCGCCATCCCCATTTACATTATTGATTCCAATTATCTGATAATTTTCTCCATCCAGAGCAATAGTCTGCCCGATATCTTTTTTTATATTAGGACTGATAACTACTACTTTTTCAGCCTTTTTGTAATGAACCGGCTGTGCCATTTCGCCATCAAGAGAACCCTTTACATTTTCCAATACGCGGTCACTATAGGAAAAAACACCATCTTTGTACTGAACTCTGTCCTGATAACTCATATCACTTCCCTTAACAGACGCATCAATATATATGTAATCAATGGAAAAATCATAGTCATCTGTCAACGTTTTTATCACCTTTGTCAACTGTTCCCTTGTAACAGTGCTTTTTCTAAAGGATGCATTCAAAAATTTCGTATCTACATTTGCTGATAATTCATACAAATTATTTTGAAAAACACCAAACACAAAAAGAATGCATACCAATGACACAATCTGCGACACCATCAATATGGCAAACAATCCTTTTTGCTTCTTCAGAAAAGAAACCCAATTTTGTAATACCATTTCTTATCCCTCCCTTTTATTTGCTGTATTTATACCTAAGTTTATTTTTTTTCGCATATTTTTCTGCATAAGAACCTTTTTTAACATACAATGTTACCGTATCTTTCGAATAACGAAATTCATCTTTTTCTATCTTTGTTACACTGGAAGGAATGACAACTTTCTCCAGTTTTGAACACTGTACAAAACCACCTCCGATAGTTTCAATTCCATCCTCAATGGTTACATTTTTTAGCGTTGTTACATCATCATTATAAAAACTAATATCAAATCTATTAATTTTCTTTCCATCATATTTAGCCGGAATCACTAAATCACTTCTCTTCCCAAAGTCGTTAAAGGTATTAATATCCAAAATATTCTTTTTATTAACATTTATAACGTTCCATGTTTCCTGCTTACTCGCCTTCACAATACCAGATGTTTCATCATCTGGATTCGGCGATTCCTGTACACGGCTGGCCGTTGGTGAAATAACATCCCCCTGCTTTTCTTCCTTCGGTAGTAAAAAATATAAACCACCCATAATAATAAAAAATACAATTACTGTCAAGATAAATACTTTTGATTTTGTCATTTATGATGCCTCCCTTTTATTACCGAACAATTCAAAACTCGAATTGTTCGGTAATTAATAACTAATTATTTTTCCTGCTTAATAGTATAAGACCATTCATCTGCCTTAAAATTTGTATATCCTGCACCACTTGGTTTCATAGTACAATTCCAAGAAATTGCTTTATGATAGTGTTCTCTGCCAGCAGTACTTCGATATCTAGCCACTGATACTTCTATAAACTTACCACTTTTAACTAACTGCTCTTTACAATCAGATTCAATTACTGCATTATCCTTTGAATGACGTCGGTTTACATAAGCAGAATAATATCTGGTACCATTTGTTGTATTTTTTATTCTCGTCTTAGCAAAATCCTTATCCCCAGAAGCTGTAATGCTGCAAATTTTTCCGTTTTTCGATTGAGAATAATTTTTTCCATACATATTTGGCAATGCAGCAAATACCGTTGCTCCAATAAATGACATCATCAAACTAAGGGTAACCGTAAATTTAATTAATTGTTTTTTCATGTTTAAAAATCTCCTTCTCTATGTTAATATAAGCTTGTAGTTATTTTTCTGCGTTCTTTTCTTATGTAGTGTGTAAAATTAAGAAAAGAACGCTTTTTCAATCATTTCTCTGTAAATCTTCATAGAATACATTCTTTCACCTCCTCCTAACTTTATTAATTTGTCTCTTTTAATTGCTCCTATTAATAATAACGTTCCAAGAAGCAAAAATCTGACAAATATTTTTCACATTCAATTTTCACGTTCCCATTTGCAATCATAACACAAAATACACCGTATAGAACATAAAAGTCATGAACGGTCGTTTTTTGGGTATGAACGGTCATTTTTACCCATATTTTTACAACACATAATATTACTTATACTGTTTTTTTCCAGTTGTTTTCGTCATAGTTTCCTTTTTTCCACTCTTAGTAAATACAGCAGTGCATTTGCATCGATAAGTACCTTTTGCAGATAACTTATATGTTTTTTCCACAGAAACAGTTATCGAATTTTTTTCATTTTCCCATGTTTTCAAAGTGCTCCATACTTTTTTTGATGAATCATACTTTTGCAGTTTCAAAGTTACCTTAGTTTTCGTTGTGCCCTGTTTTCCAACTGCATTTCCCGAAACATTTGCACTTCCATTATTAGTAATTGATAAATTACTATGCAAATATCCTGCATTTTCACTTTGCAAAATTGGTCCAACCACCAATGTCGGTTCGCTAATTTCAGCAGCTTTTGTCTGCGTATTTGCTGCGAATAACGCACTCACTCCCAGCAAACATACCATTCTTTTTGTGTCTCTTTTGATTTTTGTAATCATAAAAAAATCCTCCTTATATATCGTTCTACTAATAATAACGATACAAAAGGAGGAAATCTGACAAAAAATTTTATTTTTTTTATTTCTGGTACAAACTATTTGCCATTTTTACAATTTCATTCTTGTAATTGCCTTTTTTCGTGATAGAAATCATGTGATTGTATTTCTTATCATCCCAAATTATCCATTTTTCTTTTCCTTTAATATAATAATATGCTTCATACCCCATAACACGCGTTTTAATCTTTTTCTCAAATTCAGAATCCGTATAAATATAGTCACCTTCCGTATGTTTACAACGAATATACTGAATAAGATTGTTTTTCCCTTCCTTCCACTCAATATAATTAAAGTTGCCAGATGTTGAAGAATCATCTAACGAATACCGAAATCCCTTCGGCACAAATGTAGGTTTCTCATGAATGACGTCCGGCAGGCTCTCCTTCGTTTTTTCATCCTGATTCTGCCCAACATACTCTCTTACTTCCAATTTGTCCTTTGAATCATACGAAAGCAGATATTTCCACGCATTAAAACCAAACACCTTCGCACTGACTTGATTAGCAGCAGCTAAGGAAAGAATCACAATCACCACGGCTGCCGCTTTACGGACGGTATACGCCAGACGCAGATGGCTGCCAAAATATTTTTCGCTCCAATTTAAACGTTTCCATCGTTTCATGAATTTTTTTGAAAATTCATGATTATAATCTTCGTCTTGCGATGGATGAAATGAATTCATCTCCTGATATACACAGGTCGTCAAAAATTTCTTTATACTCTCCTCATTCATTACCGAGCCACTCCTTTC
Source organism: uncultured Clostridium sp. (assembly GCA_937902905.1). Classification (GTDB taxonomy): domain Bacteria; phylum Bacillota; class Clostridia; order Lachnospirales; family Lachnospiraceae; genus Eubacterium_F. Next base: position 13,098 of record CALELW010000100.1, read on the forward strand.
GAATGATTGCAATGCCTCTTGCAATCCTCTTAGACACCGTATTCTGCTTGATATTAAGAAGTTCAGCAATCTCACTTACCCCTAATTCGTTGACATAACGAAGAATCAGAACCTCCGCATACAGTTTTGGAATCTTATGAAACACTTCCATCATCTCGCTTTCGCCATAACCACTTTCGTGCTTACAAAAAAACGGGCTGGTTTCAAACTCATCCATCTCCTGCACCTTTTGATTTTTCTTTTGATTCTTACGATAGAGGTCAATTGCCGTCCTCTCAACTATAATAACGAGGAAACTCTTCGTTTTCTGACAATCTATTTTATCAATTTTATCTAAATTTTTTATAACCTTTTCCCACGACGTCAAACAAGCGTCTTCTGCATCCTGCGGATGATGCAAAACACGCATTGCTACGACGTACATAAGCCGGTTGTATTTTTCATATAATAACTCCAGTTTTCTTTTATCCTGCGGTGAGTCCACCGAGGCTAGAAGTATACATAACATGTCTCTACCCATTCCTTTGAAAAAGGCAACAAACCGGCGCACCCGCTGATTTATTGCCTTTTCCTGCCCATGAAGTTTCCCTCCGGTAGATTTTCTCCACCAAAAAGTAACTTACATGAAATTATTTACAAAATGCTTTTACTTTTTCATAAATGCTGTCTGCATCCAAGCCATATTTCTTAACAAGCTCTACTGCCGGACCAGATTCACCAAATACATCATTAACACCGATTTTGCAAACCTTTGTCGGACATTTTTCAGCTAATGCATCGCATACAGCACTTCCCAGACCACCGATAACAGAATGTTCTTCTACTGTTACCACTTTGCCGGTTTCTTTGGCTGCTGCCACGATTAACTCCTCATCCAAAGGTTTAATTGTATGAATGTTAATCACTTTGGCATCAATACCGTCTGCTGCCAGTTTCTCTGCTGCTTCCAGACAATTGGATACCGGAAGTCCGGTTGCAACAATCGTTACATCCTTACCTTCACGAAGTACAACACCTTTGCCAAGTTCAAATTTATAATCCGGTTTATCGTTAATTACCGGCACAGCCAGACGTCCAAAACGAAGATAACATGGACCGTCATGCTCATAGGCAGCACGAACAGCTGCTTTTGCTTCTACATCATCCGATGGAACAATTACTGTCATCCCCGGAATCGTACGCATCAGTGCAATATCTTCATTACACTGGTGTGTCGCACCATCTTCACCTACGGAAATACCGGCATGTGTTGCGCCGATTTTTACATTCAGATGCGGATAACCGATGGAGTTACGAACCTGCTCAAATGCACGTCCTGCAGCAAACATCGCAAAAGAACTTGCAAATGGAACTTTACCTGTCGTTGCCAGTCCTGCAGCAATTCCCATCATGTTACACTCAGCGATACCACAATCAATATGGCGTTCCGGGAAAGCCTTTTTGAAAATACCGGTCTTTGTGGCAGCCGCAAGGTCTGCATCCAGTACAACAAGGTTATCAAATTCTGCGCCAAGTTCTGCTAATGCATTACCATAACTCTCACGAGTAGCAATCTTTTTTACTTCTGACATAAAGACTCACCTGCTTTCTCTAATTCTTCCATAGCCTGTGCATACTGCTCATCATTTGGTGCAGTACCATGCCAGCTACACTGATTTTCCATGAAGGAAACGCCTTTTCCTTTAACGGTTTTTGCAATAATAGCCGTAGGCTGTCCTTTGGTCTGTTTTGCTTCATCAAAAGCTGCCTTTAAAGCATCAAAGTCATGACCGTCCACTTCGATTACATGGAAACCAAATGCTTTGAATTTCTCATCAATCGGATATGGTGAACATACATCGTCAACTGCACCGTCAATCTGTAAGCCGTTATTATCCACGATGGCAACAAAATTATCCAGTTTTCTGTGGCTGGCAAACATTGCTGCCTCCCAAACCTGTCCTTCCTGAATTTCACCATCACCAAGAAGTGTGTAAACACGATAATCGTCATTACTTAATTTAGCGGACAATGCCATTCCGACTGCTGCCGAAATTCCCTGTCCCAAAGAACCGCTCGACATATCCACACCAGGAATATGCTTTTTATCCGGATGTCCCTGCAAATAGGAACCAACATGGCGAAGTGTCGTCAAATCCTCAACCGGGAAAAATCCACGGTTTGCCAGTGCCGCATAGTAGCCCGGAGCCGTATGTCCTTTACTAAGTACAAAGCGGTCACGGTCTGCTTTGTCCGGATTTTTAGGGTCAATATTCAATTCTTCAAAGAAAAGATAAGTAAAAATGTCTGCTGCTGACAAGGAGCCGCCCGGGTGACCTGATTTTGCACTATGAACCCCAGTTACAATCCCCTTACGAACTTCAACAGCCATTTTCTGAAGTTCTAACTTATTCATAATCAATCTCCTTTTTATTACTCACCAAATTATTCACCAAAAACAGCAATATAATCTTTCTGGAATTTCTCAATACCGATATCAGTCAACGGATGTTTTGTCATCTGCTCAATAACACCATATGGTACTGTAGCGATATCAGCACCTGCCAATGCACAATCCGTAACATGAATTGGATTTCTTACGCTGGCTGCGATGATTTCTGTCTCGATTCCGTGTACGGAAAAGATTTCAGCGATGTCGCGAATCAAATCAATACCTGGCTGGGAAATGTCATCCAGACGTCCTAAGAATGGAGATACATAAGCAGCTCCTGCTCTTGCTGCCAAAAGTGCCTGATTGGCACTAAAAATCAATGTAACATTACATTTAATTCCCTCAGAAGCAAGTACCTTTGTTGCTTTCAATCCTTCTACTGTCATTGGGATTTTAACTACCATGTTCTCGTGAAGTTTTGCAATCTCTCTACCTTCTGCAATCATGCCCTCTGCATCTACGGTTGTTGCTTTTACCTCACCACTGATTGGACCATCAACGATGGATGCGATTTCTTTCAATACATCTTCCTGACTTCTTCCGCCCTCTTTGGCAATCAGGGATGGATTTGTAGTAACACCACAAATAACCCCCATCTCATTTGCTTTTTTGATGTCCTCAATTTTCGCTGTGTCAACAAAAAATTTCATTGCGTATACCCTCCTAAAAGTAATTTTATATCATATGCCCATTATACATCTTTTGCGCATATAATCTCAACCATTTTTTACTCCTATGGACAACTTTTTTAGATACCATAGAAATACATACCGGAAAGCGTCAGTTTCTGAACCGAATCCAGTCCGCTTCCATAGTTATACCGGCGAATTGCTTTGCCGTCGGTTCCCATTTCTAAATAGGTTCCTGCCGTGCCGCAAACAATCACATAATTATTTCCACACTTTTGTAACAAACTTCCGCTTTTTGCCTCAACTGCCGTGGACGATGCTTTTTTCTGCACCGTCTTCTTTGCCACATCCGCCTGCCACTCAACAGCAAGATACTGATTTTCCTCCTGCACTAACATCGCAGGTATTGTTTCGTTTTCCTGCGATAAAAGCATAGATTCTTTTGTATTCCAGCCGGTAAATTTCTTATTATCATTTATCTTTTTCTTTGCTGTTACCTTTTTCCATGCCGCCCTTTTTCCAACAACAAAAGAAATCTTAGGTTTTGCCGCCGTAATGGCATCCAAATAAATCAACCCGGAAGGATTCTTTGCCACCACACCAATCGAACCACTTTGCGGCACAGTCAATGAACCGGTCTGAATACCTTTCTTAAACCGGTACACAACCCGCGTTTTTCCTGTCTGGAAAGATGTTGCCAGTAAATACTCATTTTTTTTCTTCTTTCCAAGCCAGTAAACTTCATTATATCCATCATATGAAAAATCACGGATTTTCCCATATCCTTTCATCTGAACAACACCTGTCACCCTGCCAAGAGCGGATACTTTCGCCACCTTATCTTCTGAAATCTGATAAAGAATGCAATCTTCCGAAGCCGTTATGCGACGTCCATGAAATGACTCTGTCGGAATCAAATCACGCAGAATCCCTTTATTATCATAAGCTGCAATCCACGGTTTTCCGGATGGAAAAACATAATACATACCGTTTGCCAGTGTAGATTTGGAATAGCCATCACTTACCGTAATCTTTTGTGGTATGCCGGATGAACTGCCCGCTGTTGTGTATTGATAGTTTTTTGTCTCTCTCGTATTTCCGGTTGAATCAACTAATTCCAGTATAATAAAATTCGTTTTCCCCGGAATCAGACCTTCCACCAAAAATTCATGTTCTTTGGCTAAATTGTTTTCCTGTCCGTTATTGACATAACGGATATGGTCTGAAATCGTCTCATCTTCAACCGTGATGGTATACCGCACCATACAGCGGAATGAAGTGTGAAAATAAAAATAAAAACTATTTTCCACCGTACCAAATGGATTTTTCGCTATAATCGGATTATCAAAATCCGCATCGGTACGCTTAATCAACCGGTCTAAACGTGCTCTTGCTTCATTGGATTTTGAAACCTGATACACGGAATTTGAATCAAAATTAAGAACATTTTTATCCTCGCCGTCCGTTGCTAAAACCGTAGCCTTATCCGGCATGTCATACTGATAAGCACGATCCGTCTGATTATCACTTTGCTCTTTCGCCATACGGTTTTTAAACTCGTTCGACGGGCCGCCTTCACGTCCTTTGAGTAAAAAATACGCTCCGGCTGTCAATCCGGACAAGATAAGCAACGTCACAATAATTAATTTTCCTGCCTTTTTCATCCGTATATCTCCTTATCCAGCAATTTTTCAAACTCTTCCATCGGCATCGGTTTTGCATACAAATATCCCTGCGCCATGTCACAGCGGATGCCCCGAAGATAATCTGCCTGATTTTCTGTTTCAACCCCTTCACAGACAACGGTTTTATCCAGTTCCTGTGTCAGTTCCACGGTTTTTCTGATGATAATTTTACTCGTCTCGGAACTCTCTGTCTCATCCAAAAATGATTTGTCAATTTTAATGATATCAACCGGTAACTCTTTCAACAAATTAAGGGACGAATAACCCGTTCCAAAATCATCAATTGACCAGCGAACGCCAAGATTCCGAAGTTCTCCCATCATCTTTGCCAAATCCGTCAAATCATCCCTAAAAATCCGTTCCGTCAACTCTAACTCAATATAACGAGGCGGCGTATCGTATTTTTTCAAAATGTCCGCCACTCGCTTCACATAATCTTTTTCCTGCAATAAAACGCGCGACTGGTTAATCGAAATCGGCACACATGATCTTTTTTGCTGAAGTCTTCTCTGAATCATACGACACACTTCGCTAAGGATAAAAAAGTCCAATTCAACAATAAAACCATTTTTCTCAAAAATCGGAATAAAATCATCCGGATAAATCATTGAACCGTCTTCCCGAATCCAGCGAACTAACGCCTCGGCACCTACAATTTGTCCGGTCTCCAAATTATATTTGGGCTGTATAAATGCCTTAAATTCATGTTGAGCCATCGCTTTTTTCATGCTCTGCTCGATTTTTCCTGCATGAATCAATTGCGTGTATACTCTCTCATCATACACTGCAATATGCGAAGTTGTATTTGTACGCAGGCTTTTTCTGGCAAGATTGGCGTACTCAACCATCTTCTGAATCGGTGGATGCTCTTTATCAATCCGGTAAATACCAATACCAAGCCGCGGATAGGCATCCGAATATTCATTTCCGATTTCCGCTGCAAAACGGCTGCATAACTCATTAAGCATATTGCGGAATGCAGAAAAATCCTGATAACAGGCAAGTGCCACAAAATGGTCTGCCACACTGCGGCAGCAAAGCAAAATACATTTGCCCGATGCCATAATCATCTTCGCTGTATCCGCCAAAAGTTTATCCGCTTTCTGCATACCATACAAATTATTTACCCGTTCAAAATTACAGATATCCGTACAAATAAGCGCATAGTTTTTTTCTTCCGAAATATGCTTTAACTGCTTGGCAGCCCGAACCTTAAATGCCCCTAATTGAAAGACACCCGTAACCGGGTCATGTATACCTTCCCCATCTTCTTCCGAAAATTGTTTCTTTCTCTCTTTAAGTACCTGCGTGTCATCCCACAAAGCAGACTTTCCAATCATAGATGTATGTATTGATACGATAGAAAACTTTCCATCCTCTTTACAAATCATCATGGAAAAACGCAAATTCGTATAATAAACATTATCCTGCACCGGCAGACGCAATTCCAGTTCTCCGGTCACCTGATAGCAATTCCCGGAAACCGGACTGACATCTGCCGATATCACTTTCATAACACATTGCTTTGGTACTTTTTTTATTTCTCTCTCCAGAAGGTTTTCAAACTCCTGACGGTTGTGTGCCACAAAATTAGACTGCGAGCCAAGCCATGTCACATCCTCACCGACATATGCCAGCATATCCGGCACATTATGTCTGACATAGTAAGAATAAAAATGGCATAAAGCAATCTGCTTTACCTTTTCTGCATTGAGCCGTTTAATCTCTTGTTCACGACTTTCCTGTGTGGTCACAACCTCACCTCCTCTTCTTCTTTTTATGGATTACGGACGGTCCCACTTATCACAAAGTGCCTGAATCTGATCCGTGAACTTCGCCGTATCCTTATTACTCAATCCCTCATTCTTACGGATTACCGAAAGCAGACGCTGTCCTGCTGTCAATAGACGCTGGAACATATCGCCGGAACGTTTCTTCGCTGCTGCTTTCTTCTTCACGGCAACCGGAAGCGCTTCTTTTACAAACTCGCCCTGTATCAAGTCGAAAATCGTACCACTGTACGGTGCCGTAGCATTATAACCGGAATCGGTAAGTGTTCTCGCAAATTCGTCGCATACCTTATCTTCTCCATGAACGACAAATACACGTTTTGGCGGTTTCTCCGTAAAACTGTTAATCCATTTTAACAATCCATTTTTATCCGCATGTCCGCTGATGCCGGCAATTTTCGTAATTTCTGCTTTGACTTCAATTACTTCGCCAAACAGTTTTACTTCTTTTGCCCCCTCTAGCAGCGCGCGTCCTAATGTACCTCTGGTCTGATAACCCACAAACACAATTGTGCTCTCCGGACGCCATAAGTTGTGTTTCAAATGGTGCCGGATTCGGCCAGCCTCACACATACCGGATGCCGACAAAATTACTTTTGGCTGCTGGTCAAAATTGATTGCCTTACTGTCATCGCTTGTAATGGACAATTTCAACCCCGGAAATCCAATCGGGTTAATTCCTTTTTCTACAAGTGCTTTTGCTTCTTCATCAAAACACTGCTGTACATTTTTACCAAAAATATTCGTTGCCTCCACAGCGAGCGGACTATCCACATACACCTCAAAATCCGGATGTGTCTTCACTAACTGCTGCTCCTTAATCTGACGTAAGAAATATAACATCTCCTGTGTTCTGCCGACTGCAAAGGATGGCACTACCACATTACCGCCACGGCGGAAGGTGCTCTCAATAATTGCCGCCAGTTCCCCAACATAATCCGGTGTTTCTTCCCCATGAAGTCTGTCACCGTATGTAGATTCCATAACAACATAATCTGCCGCTTTTGTGTAAATCGGGTCTCTGAGAATCGGCTTGTGTGTGTTTCCAAGGTCACCGGAAAAGACAACCGTTCGTTCTTCTTCGCCCTCTTTTGCAAATACTTCAATGGAAGAAGAACCAAGCAAATGTCCCACATCAGTAAATCGAATGGTAACCTCATCGCAAATCGTAACTTTTTTATCGTACTCACACGGAACCAGCAGTCGAATCGCACCTAATGCATCTTCCATCGTATACAAAGGCTCATAAATCTCACCACCGGAACGTCTTGCTTTCCGGTTCCTCCACTCTGCCTCAAACTGCTGGATATGCGCACTGTCACGAAGCATAATCTGGCTCAAATCCACCGTCGCTTTTGTCGCATATACCTGACCGCGGAATCCTCTGGCAAACAGCATCGGAAGAAGACCCGTATGGTCTATGTGTGCATGCGTCAGCAAAATGAAATCAATCTCCGATGGATTTACCGGAATCTCCTGATTTTCAAACAAATCCTGTCCCTGCTCCATACCGATATCCACGCAGAATTTTTTGTCTCCAACCTCCATGTAATGACAGCTTCCCGTAACTTCATGGTCAGCCCCAATAAATACTAATTTCATAATATCACCCCGTCCTTTCCGACCATCTTAATAATGTATTTATTATAAATCATTTTGCCCTTTCCGTCAACAATCCATGAACGAATCGTTAATGCTTTACGAAGCCTTATTTATGCGTTAAAATACTGCTTATGGAGGTAGAAAAATGAACGAATTACAGAAACAATTATTTTCCCTGCAGGACCCCTCTTACTTAGAGTTTCACAGTAAACTGATTCCAACAATTGAAAAAAACAGAATCATCGGCATCCGCACCCCTGCACTGCGCTCGTTTGCTAAGGATTTTAAAGGCACTAAAGAGGCAGAAAACTTTCTAAAAGAACTGCCCCACCATTATTATGAAGAAAATAATCTTCACATGATGTTAATTTCAGCGGAAAAAGATTATGAAACCTGTGTGCGGGAAATCAACCGTTTTCTTCCCTATATCAACAACTGGGCAACGTGTGATTTACCGGCACCCGGCGTATTCAAAAAACATAAATCGGAACTGTATGAGGAAGTTCTAAACTGGATTTCCTCAGATGACACATACACCATCCGATACGGTATCGGCATTTTGCTGCGGCTGTATCTGGACTCCGATTTCTCTGAGAAACATTTGGCACTTGTCGCAAAAATCCGCTCGGAAGAATATTACGTCAATATGATGATTGCGTGGTATTTTGCCACCGCGCTTGCCAAGCAGTGGGACGCTGCCATTCCTTATTTGGAAAAGAAGAAACTTTCTGACTGGGTTCACAAAAAAACGATTCAGAAAGCTATCGAAAGCTACCGCATTACAAAGGAGCAGAAAGAATATTTACGAACCCTGAAAAAAATCCCGTCTTTGACAGTTGTTAGAATAAAAAATCGCTGTATCCCTTATATTT
>CALELW010000101.1 GCA_937902905.1 uncultured Clostridium sp.
ATTATAACACACAATAACAGAAAATAACATATATAAAAACAAAAAAGTTGACACATCTTTTCAAAATTCATGCAACGCTTTTCACTTTTTATAAAGGTTAAGGTTGCATACGGCACTTACTTGCATTAAAAGAACTGCCATGTATCAAGAATTTGCGGCTGGTATTTTCAGTGCCCATACCGTTACGTGACACAAACAACTCAGATATGATGCTTGACTAGAACATAAAAATTACGATATAGTATAAAGGTAATGCTATTTTAACAAAAAAAGAGGAAGGACTAAACGAATGTGGAAAACAATCAATGATATTCTAGTTAATATTGACAACTTTGTCTGGGGTGTCCCCCTTATGGTACTAATTCTTGCCGGCGGCATTTTATTAACTGTGCGTCTTGGCGTAATGCAGTTTCGAAAACTGCCGCTTGCCTTAAAATGGATGGTGAAAAATGAAGAAGGTGGCGAGGGAGAAATTTCAAGTTTTTCTGCCCTTTGTACAGCCTTAAGTGCGACGATTGGAACCGGTAATATCGTCGGCGTTGCAACTGCTGTTGGTGCAGGTGGACCGGGTGCTCTTTTTTGGATGATTGTCGCTGCATTTTTCGGCATGGCAACCAAATTTGCAGAAGGTCTACTTGCTGTAAAATACCGTGTTGTCGCAAAAGACGGTCACAGCCTTGGCGGTCCGTTTTATTACATAGAACAGGGTATGGGAAAAAAATGGAAATGGCTTGCTAAAATATTTGCTTTTTTTGGCGTATGTGTCGGACTTTTCGGAATTGGAACTTTCAGTCAGGTAAATGGTATTTCCAGTGCCGTTCACGACTTTTTTGATTCAGCCAATGCACACTGCGTAAATCTGCCATTCTTAGGCGAGTATTCATGGTCCGTTGTGATTTCATCATTGGTTTTGGCGTTCTGCGTCGCTTCCGTTTTGATTGGTGGAATCAAGCGAATTGCTAATGTTAGCCAGGTTATCGTGCCATTTATGGCAATTATTTATTTCCTGTTTGCAGGCATTTTAATTGTTACCAATATCACTGCTGTGCCAAGTGCCATTGCTGTAATTGTAGAAGCGGCTTTCTCGCCAAAAGCAATTACCGGTGGGGTAGTCGGAAGTATGTTTGTCGCTATGCAAAAAGGTGTTGCACGTGGTATCTTCTCAAACGAAGCCGGTCTTGGTAGTGCACCAATTGCTGCAGCTGCCGCACAAACAAAAGAACCTGTCCGTCAGGGTCTTGTAAGCATGACTGGAACTTTTATTGATACCATTGTTATTTGTACACTTACCGGTTTATCCATTGTATTAACCGGTGCATGGCAGGTAAAAGGACTTGAGGGTGTCGGTGTTACGACCTATGCTTTTCAAAAAGGACTTCCGTTCCCTCCTGAAATTTCCGCATTTGTCTTAATGCTCTGCCTTGTATTCTTTGCCTTTACAACAATTCTTGGCTGGGATTATTACAGCGAGCGCTGTTTGGAATATTTGAGCGGCGGCAATATGAAACACGTAAAAATTTTCCGCTGGATTTACATTCTTGCCGTATTTATCGGTCCATATATGACAGTCAGTGCCGTGTGGACAATTGCCGATATCTTTAACGGTTTAATGGCAATTCCAAACATGATTGCAATTTTTGCCTTGAATGGCATCGTAGTAAAAGAAACAAGAGATTTCTTCAAACGTCATAAAGAAGGTAAGATTAAATAACGAAAAAGGAAAAGCCCGAAACTGATATAACCGATATCAGTTTCGGGCTTTTTTTAATTATCAAATTTTTTTAAGAACAAATACATACCAAGCACAGCATTAAACACAACCGCCGAAAATGTGCTTACTCTCTCAGCAATACCAAACAAACTTTTCGGCAGAACATTGGAACCAATCGCCCCGGCAAACATAGCAAAAAGGCAAACAAACGCCCATATGCCAAGCGATTTCCATTTTGTTTTTGCTGTTCCCACACCAATCAATATAAGCGAAGCAATCGACAATAGCACAACTGCTGCCGTAATCAGCAAATGCATTACATTTTGAAAACAAACTCCCTCCGCCTCAGAAACCCATGGAAAGCACTGATATCCTACCGCGCACAGCCATTCCATAGCAGCAAAGAAGTAAACACCAAGCCTTACTTTTTTGATCTCGCAGTTTGCAATTGCGACACAAACTGCCATAACCGAAACTAACGCACATGGTCCAAATAAACTGTTAAGCTGTGCCGCAAGTTCTCTCGATGGTGCTCCCACTGCACTCAACTCACTTACTGCCATGCTCATCCAGTCATACCCCGGATAGGCAAACGGCGAAAACAAAACCATCGCCAAATATGACAACAAACTGATAACACCACAGATTCCTAATTTTGACAACTTCATAATACTCATCCTCTCTTTGTTCTGATATTATTCTACTTATTTCCCATTTTTAATAAAAGTCATTTTTTCTATCTGTTTGTGTCAATTTTATATGTTTCAACATCAAAAAAACTGCCATCCATTCGGACGGCAGCCTTTTGCTTCTTACTCAATTTTACAGAAGACTTTCATACAATTTTGTAATATCTTCTACACTTGTTTCTTTCGGATTTCCCGGACGGCACGCATCATCATAAGCCGATTGTGCGAGGAACGGAATATCTTCTTTTTTCACAATTTCTTTCAAATCTGCCGGAATTCCAACATCCTGAGAAAGTTTTCTTACAGCATCAACTGCCGCTTTTCGGTATTCTTCCTGTGACATGGTTTCCGTGCCTTCAACGCCCATTGCTTTTGCAATATCACGATATTTTTCACCAGTTGCTTCTGCATTATATTCCATAACGGTAGGCAGAATAATTGCATTGGCAATTCCGTGTGGTGTATCATATAAAGCACCAAGAGGATGTGCCATCGAATGAACAATACCAAGTCCAACATTTGAAAATCCCATGCCGGCAACATACTGTCCAAGTGCCATTCCTTCTCTTCCTTCCGGTGTATTTTCCACCGCACCACGTAAAGAACGTGAAATGATTTCGATTGCTTTCAAATGGAACATATCGGACAATTCCCATGCTCCTGCCGTAATATATCCTTCAATTGCATGTGTCAGTGCATCCATTCCTGTTGCAGCTGTCAAGCCCTTTGGCATAGATGACATCATATCCGGATCAATAAATGCAACAACCGGAATATCATGCGGGTCTACACAAACCATCTTACGATTTTTCGCCGCATCAGTAATTACATAGTTAATCGTAACCTCGGCAGCCGTTCCTGCTGTCGTCGGCACTGCGAAAATCGGCACGCTCTTATTCTTTGTATCGACTGCACCCTCAAGACTTATCACATCTTCATGCTCCGGGTTATTAATAATTATACCAATTGCTTTTGCTGTGTCCATCGAAGAACCACCGCCTATCGCAATCAAATAATCCGTTTTTGCATCCTTGAATGCCTGCACACCAGTCTGTACATTCTCAATGGTTGGATTCGGTTTAATATTTGAATATAACTCATACGCCATACCATTTTTATCCAGTACATCAAGTACCTTCTGCGTTACACCGAATTTTACCAAATCCGGGTCTGAACATACAAACGCTTTCTTAAAGCCTCGGCTTCTCGTCTCCGTTGCAATCTCTGCGATTGCTCCTGCACCATGATACGATGTCTCATTCAATACAAATCTGTTTGCCATAGATTAAGTCCCCCTTTATCCTTTTGTTGAATTTGCACAAAAATATGCAAATTTATTTAGTTTTATAGTGTATATTATACTAAATTCTACAAGAAATTCAAGGGGAGATTCAAATTTAATCTAAATATTGGCGGAATTTTTTTATTTTTTCTTCTCCTTCCCAGTTTGTTAATCCCTGTAAAATGTCCTGCTGTTTTTCTTCCATATATTTTTTTGTATAAGCACGCATATTTCCTAGCTGGCGTTTTGGAAATTTGGCCTCTTCACCCTCATCGCCAAGCACCACCTGATAGTAATCGTAATGCTTCTGCATACCTTCTTTTAATTCATTCCAATGAAGGGCTGCCCGCTCATAATTTTCTCCACGCAAATCAGCGTGAATCATATGCATATAAATGTCACGGAAAAATCCACGGCAATACGGCAGAAGTTCCTTTTTCCTGCTAAATGCTTCCATAACATCAATACTCCACCTGCCATACGCAACTGCCTCATCCGCAGGCACTTCCCACGCAAGTGATTCCATAGCATAAAGATTTTCTTTATTTATTGCTCTTACAAAATTTTGAAGATTTTCGCAGACAACTTTCTTCATCTCATCCACACCACCCTCAAAATCAGCAATTTGCGCCATAATACTTTCCTGCATACGATTGGATTTTACACTCGGAAGTGCTCTGACGTGGTCTTTGGCACTGACATAATCCCTGTCATGAATATACA
>CALELW010000102.1 GCA_937902905.1 uncultured Clostridium sp.
GGACGGGATGTGAATAAGTTCAAAGAAATGAACTTGACTGCAATGCCCGGTGAAAAACTTACCTATGCACCGATTATTGCGGAAAGTCCGGTCAATTTAGAGTGTCGTGTGCAGAAAGAAATTCTGCTTGGCAGCCACAATATGTTTTTGGCAAAGATTGAGGATGTCATGATTAGTGAGAAGTACATGAACAAAACCGGAAAATTTGAACTGAATCAGACCGGACTTGTGACGTATTCCCACGGCGAGTATTTTGTTTTGGGAGAAAAGCTTGGAAAGTTTGGTTATTCCGTAAAAAAATGATTTTCTGTTTTACAAATGTCAAAAGTGTGTTATACTAGTAGAATAAAATGTTTCAATCAGTGGAGGTTGCGATGAAACAGTACATTATAAAAGGTGGAACGCCACTTTCAGGGGAAGTTACCATTGGCGGTGCGAAAAATGCGGCGCTTGGTATTATCGTGGCGGCTATTATGGCTGATGAGCCAGTTACAATTGATAATTTACCGGACGTTGATGACGTCCGGGTTTTGTTGGATGCAATAGAAAGTATAGGTGCGATTGTGGAGCGCATGGATTCTCATACGGTCCGTATTAATGGTGCCTGTATTAATGATGTAAGCATTGATGAAGATGCAATTCGTAAAATTCGCGGTTCTTACTATTTAGTAGGAGCTTTGCTTGGAAAATATAAAAAAGCTTTAGTTGCGCTACCGGGAGGATGCCAGATTGGAAGCCGCCCGATTGACCAGCATATTAAGGGTTTTGAGCAGCTTGGTGCTAAGGTAAGTATCCATCATGGTAAAATTGACGCACAGGCGGAAAATCTTGTTGGTACACATATTTATCTGGATTGTCCGAGTGTCGGTGCGACCATTAATATTATGATGGCGGCATGTATGGCAGAAGGAAAGACAATTATTGAGAATCCGGCGAAAGAACCACATATCGTTGATGTGGCAAACTTCTTAAACAGTATGGGAGCAAACATCAAAGGTGCCGGAACTGATGCTATCCGAATCCGTGGTGTAGAAGCACTGCACGGAGCAGAGTATTCGATTATTCCGGATCAGATTGAAGCCGGAACTTATATGCTTGCTGTAGCGGCAACCGGCGGTGATGTGATGATTAAAAACGTAATTCCGAAGCATTTGGAAGCAATTACCGCAAAATTAGTTGAGATTGGTGCGATTGTGGAAGAGTTTGATGACTGTGTTCGTGTCTGTGCTGACCATCGTTTGTCTTATGCAAATGTCAAGACGATGCCGTATCCGGGATTCCCGACGGATATGCAGCCGCAGATTACAACGCTGCTTGCTCTGTCTGAGGGAACCAGTATTGTCACAGAGACAATTTTTGAGACGCGGTTTAAGTATATCAGTGAACTGCGCCGTATGGGAGCAAATATTTCCGTAGAGGGAAATGCTGCTTTTGTAACCGGTGTGGAAGGATTTACAGGAGCACGTGTGAGTGCACCGGATTTGCGTGCAGGTGCAGCACTTGTGATGGCAGGACTTGTCGCAGAAGGGTATACTTATGTGGACGATATTCAATATATTGAGCGTGGGTATGAAAATTTTGCAGAAAAAATCCGTGGGCTTGGCGGCCACATGGAAAAAATAGATGCGGAAGATGAACGTGCCGTAAGGAAATTTAAAATGAAAGTTTCATAAGAAAGACGATAGAAAAGGGAACGCCGAGGGTATCCGGCGTTTTCTGCTATTATCCGATGAGTGAGAAAGGAGAATCATAAGTGAACGATAAAGTACAAGAGATTCTGAATGAGGTTGGTAAAGTAATTCGTGGTAAAGACGAAGCAATTGAGCTCGTGATGACAGCGATGTTAGCCAAAGGACATATTCTCGTAGAGGATGTTCCGGGGGTTGGTAAGACAACACTGGCGGTTGCTTTTTCCCGTGCGATGGAATTGACGGAGCGCCGTCTGCAGTTTACACCGGATGTACTTCCGAGTGATGTAGTCGGTTTTAATATGATTGGTGCCGATGGTGAGTTTCAGTACAAGCCGGGTGCGATTTTGTGTAACCTTTTGCTTGCGGATGAGATTAACCGTACCTCAACGAAAACGCAGTCCGCTCTTTTGGAGGTCATGGAAGAGGGACAGGTAACGGTCGATGGTGTGACACGCCAGCTGCCAAATCCATTTATCGTAGTGGCAACACAGAACCCGGTTGGTTCTGCCGGAACACAGATGCTGCCGGAATCCCAGCTTGACCGTTTTATGATTCGTATTTCGATGGGATATCCGACGATGGAAGAAGAAGTTCGTCTGATTAAAGAGCGTCAGGATATTAACCCGCTTGATTTTATTCAGGAAATTATTTCAAAACGGGAACTGCTTGAAATGCAGGATCAGGTAAAACAGATTTATGTCGATGATAAAGTACTTACTTATTTATCGAAGATTGTGGATGCAACGAGAAATCATTCCATGATTACGCTCGGCGTGAGTCCACGTGGAACGCTTGCTCTTATGGATATGTCCAAAGCGCATGCGTTTGTTCAGGGACGTACCTTCGTTTTGCCGGAGGATATCAAACGTGTTTCCAAAGCAGTGCTTGCCCACCGCCTTTTGTTAAATGGTAAGGCGCGTATGAGCCACACGACAGAAGAAGATGTCGTTGAGGAAATCGTAGGGAAAATTCAGGTCCCTAAATTATAAGTAACAAGTGATACGATTCGGAAGGAGGAAATTATGACATTAGGAACTATCCTATACATTCTCCTTTTCTTTGTGAGTGTTTTCATTTCCATCATGTACTTGGAATTTGGTGCGATGGCACTGATGGGACTGATGGTGACGATACCGGTCTGCATGTTTCTTTTTCTGCTTGTTTTGCGAAAGAGAGTCAGCGTGTCAGTCGATTCAAAAAATCCGTTGGCAGAAAAAGATGCCATAGATAAGCCGGCGAGAGCAGCCATTACGCTGTCGGTAGAAAACAAAAGCCATCTGCTTCCGGTGACGAAAGGAATTGCCAAGGTTCGTTATGAGAATCCGTTTTCCGGCGATAAAGGGAAGATGAAAATTCGTTTTTCCGTGGATACCGGGAAAAAGAGAGACCGTAGAATCCCGGTTGTTATGGACAACTGTGGAAATGTTTCCATCACGGTAGAGAAGGTACGAATCTATGATTATTTGAATATATTTGCGTGGACAATCGGAAAACATTTTGAGACGCAGGATGTTCTCGTTTTGCCGCCGACGAAAGAGATGTATCTTGGAAAAGACAAATGGTACAATGAGACGAGTGCGGACAGTGACCGTTTTTCCACATATAAAAAGGGAGACGACCCCTCTGAAATTTTTGACATCCGCGAGTATGCGGACGGTGATAAGATTCAGAGAATCCACTGGAAGCTAAGCAGTAAAACCGGTGATTTGATGGTGAAAGAGGGAAGCCTTCCTCTGATGAAAGAAATCCATATTTTTATTGATTTATGCGCGACCGGTACAAAGCAGGAAAGAAATGATAAAATCAACCGGTTAATTCAGGGTGTGTATTCCATTGCGATGTTTATGATTGAAAGTGGAATCCCACAGGCATATATTTGGTACGACAAGGTAAATGGAGTGATTCAGGAATATTCGGTAGAGCAGGAAGAAGAACTGTACTGGATGTTTCAGGAACTATTCCGCAGTAAAACAACGACCGAGGAGAGTGAGCTGATGGAAGCTTACGTCGACTGGGGCAAAGGTAGACTTTTAGAATCGGCACTGTATCTGACAGTGGCTGACCATGAATCCTTGGATTCCGGGAATCTGGTGCGCGACCGATTGGAAGTAATGGACTTACGAGGTGACGTAATTGAGGATCAGGAATAATAAACTGATTAATTTCATATTGGAATTCAGCCAGATTATGCTCGTATTTCTTGGCGTATATTCTGCGCTGATGTGCACGGCGTCGAGTCTGGATATGATTTATGACGGTAAATTGTGTTTGTTATTATTGTTTGCCGCCTCGATTGTATTTTATGGACTGTTCACGGTGCTAGAGACATTCCGTAAGGGAAAACTTTACGGCTTAATCGGCATTACGATGTTCTTTTTGGTATTAGTGATTCGATTTAAGGGCGCACTGCTAAAGGGAATTGTGAGTGCGGCAAATAGTTTTCTGAAAGAATTTATGAACTATACCGGCACGAATGTATCTCTGTTGTCCTATGCGGATACGGAGAGTGCAAGCGCAAAATTCTGTACGACGCTTTTGCTGATTTTGATTGGTGTGTATTTTGTAGCACTGATTAGTGCGTTTTTCTACCGCAGAAGACGTTCTATCGTCTTTTTGGCAGGTACGATACCGTTTGTTGTTCTGCCTCTTGTGGCGGGAAGAGTTGGACGTTATTTATATTTTTTCACCTATTTGATTGTGGCAGTGACGATTATCGGAACAAGGCATTTGCGAACCGATGCCACAGACCGAAGGATGCGTCAGAAACTGGCATTGATTTTGATGGCAACCTGTCTGATTTGCGGTGGCGTATTTTACTTGTTTATTCCGCCTTCGAGATATGACAGAAATGTGGAAAAATTGTCTCAGGCAAAGAACAGTCTGGTGGCACTTTCAACGTGGGACGGCGAGGATATAATGACCTGGCTGAAAGCATACTTTAACGGGGATGCGATTTCTTACGGTAAAATAGGAAAGAAAAGCGAAGTCAGCTATACCGGTGAAACAATGCTGAAAATATCCGGAGATATCAATTCCGACCATGGACTTTATCTCAAAGGATATGTCGGTGATGTCTATGAGAATAACAAGTGGTCGTCTATTCGCTCGGATGAAAACTTTAAAAAAGACTGGAAGGCGCTCGATGCGACCGGCGTCACAACAGAAAACTGGCATACGCAGTTAAGAAATGAACTTGGTGACGAGGAGCGGAGTGGCGAAGAAGAGGTTTGGAAGACCGGAACATTAAGGATTCGCAATCTTGCGTTTGGATATGGCAACTTTTTGGTGCCATGTCTTCCGACCGGGACATATAAGAGCCTCACAAATGGTCGCTCGACGGTGGATAAACCGGGAATTGATTACTCGGTAGAATATTATTTGCGTTATCCTGCAATTTTGCGCACCGATGTTTTACTTGGTGAATCTCGCATGGCGGCAGCCGACTTTTGGAGTTCAAATGAGGTTGAGCGGAGGAATTTAAGTGATTTTGCAAAAAAATATTATTTGCAGATTCCGGATTCCATGAAATCGATTTGTGAGGATTTTAAAAAGGATTGCCAATCTGCCGGTTTGACGAAGACGTCTGACATTATTCTTGAAGCAAAGAGTTATATTACAAAAGACACGACGTATTCCTTATCGCCGGGCAAAACTCCTTCCGGTAAGGAATCCATTGAATACTTTTTAAAAGAAAATAAAAAAGGGTATTGCACCTATTATGCGACGGCAGCCGTTATGCTGTTACGCAGTATGGGAATCCCGGCACGTTACGTCGAGGGTATGTATGTCAGTAAAGATGAACTGGCAAGTGTCAAAAAAGGCAAAGAACTTGAAGTGCCGGATGAAGACGCTCATGCATGGGTTGAAGTCTTTGATGAAAAATATGGATTTGTAACCGTTGAAGTGACGCCGGGCAAAGGTGAGGATGATATGGCAGGAAGTGATTCCTCCAATGAAAACACCAATCCGAACCAGACTTCGAACGGAGCACAGACAGATTCCGAAAACCCATCACAGGAAGATGCTCCGAATGTTGCGACACCAACTCCTTCGGTGACGCAGGAACCGGAAGAGAGCATGGTGTTTGATGACATCAAGCAAAATGACAAAAAATCCAGTGACAGTGGAAATGCAAATGGCACATCCACAGGCCGCATATGGTTTGTGATTTTAGATATTGTGATTGTATTGCTGCTCTTTGCTGCGGCAATGGAAGCACAGCGGAGGATACGAGCTTACATGTTTAGAAAGAATATGAAGCAGAAGAAAGCAAAGAGGCGGATTCGTATGGTATACTTGCATTTGTTCCCGGTATTCCACCGCTATAAGCTTGCTTACCGTGGTCAGTCGATGGCGCAGTTTAGCAGGGAAATCAGCAGGGAGATGGAACTTCCATTTGAGGATGTGCTTGAATTTGTGGCTTTGATTTTCCACGCAAGATTTGGTCCGGACACGATTACGGAAGACCAATTAAGAGAGTTCAAACGGATTTATCACGAAATTCGCGCGAAAGCGTATCGTGATGCAAAGCCGATGCGAAAACTATATTATATGTATATCATGGTATTATAAGGAGGACAAGAACATGCTGAAAAAAACGTATGATAAAGTGTGTGAATTATTTGAGGAGGGAAATGGTTATCTGCCGACACGTACATTGCTTAACAACAAAATTACGACGATTCAGATTCGTACGATGCTGCAGGAAGGCAAGATTGAAAAAGTGTCTCACGGTAATTACTGGAACTTAATGAGTGGCAGAAAAAAACCAAAACATTACAAAATGTTAGAAGCCTGTATGACAAACAAAAAGGCAGTTATCTGTTCCTTAAGCGCATGCTATTATCACGGACTGATTAAGGAAGAGCCGGAAGCTTTGTATGTGGCAACAGCTCGTACTGACCGCGGAAACATGAAGTTAAATTTTCCGGTTTCCCGTCACTATTTCTCTGTTACAACATTTGAAGATGATGTTTTGAATGTCAAAACAGGTGGCGGAAGCATTCGTATTTACGATGTAGACCGCAGTGTATGTGACTGTATTCGTCTGGAGAAAGAAATCGGAAAAGAAACTGTAGAACTTGTAGTTGAAAACTACAAAAAGAGCAGTAAAAAGAGAGTAAATCATCTTTTACAGTATGCGGATCAGATGCGTTATGGCAAAATTGTCCGCGAATACCTTGGAACGGATGAGTGATATAGATGGAAAAAGACGAAAAGAAAAAAGGTACGATGCTTGATGAGTCCTTTTTGCAGGAGCTGATGCAGAATGAACAGGTTGAGCAGATATTGGAAGAAGGCGAGGCGTTTCAGACATTGATGGCGTACTACCGGTGTGCCATCATGGAAGTAGAGACCAAATTTAAGGTGCTCAACACCGAATTTAGTCTCCGCTATGACAGAAACCCAATTGAGACGATTAAAACAAGACTCAAATCGCCGGAAAGCATCATTGAAAAACTTCACCGCAAAAAGATTCCGTTTTCTGCGGAAATGATTGAACAAAAACTGCATGATATAGCCGGAGTACGTGTTATCTGTGCATTTCCGGAGGATATTTATGAGATTAGTGAATGTTTTTTGGCACAGGATGATATACGTTTGATTGAGAAAAAGGATTATATCAAAAATCCAAAAGAAAACGGATATCGAAGCCTTCATTTGATTGTGGAAATTCCTATCTTTTTGCATAACGAAAAACGACTGATGAAAGCGGAAGTACAATTCCGTACAATTGCCATGGATTTCTGGGCAAGCTTAGAACACCGTATTTATTATAAAAAAGGACAGAATGACGAGACACTGCGAAATGAATTAAAACAATGTGCTGAAGTGAGTGCTGCATTGGATTTGCGTATGCAGAGTATCCGAAAGGAACTTGATGTGGACGACTGATTCCAAGCAGTTTTGCACCGGTAGAAACCGGTAATTCTTTAGTCGTCGAAAGGTTTCGGACTAAATTTACTCTCGTAGTCAGGTCCGACAACTTCTTCAGATTTTTTTTTGAGCCAGTCAACCTGCATAGTAAGTTGACCGACCTTTTTAGCGTATTCGGCTTTTTCCTTGCGTTCTTCGGCAAGTTTTTCCCGGAGATTGTCTTCCCGCTTATTATCGAATGCGAGAGAAGCATTAGCAAGGAATTCTTTCTTCCAGTTGCGGAGGAGATTTGGTTGAATATCGTTTTCAACAGCAAGAACATTAAGTTCTCTTTCTCCTTTAAGCAGCTGGAGTACGAGGTTGGTTTTAAATTCAGCACTGAAATTTCTTCTTGATCTGGACATAATAAGTACCTTCTTTCATTTGTTGGTTATAGTATATCAGATTCATTAAGAAATGTCGTGTTCAGTGTCTTAATTTATGAGACCATTATACTGTAAGAGCTGCTCAACAGATACCTTTTCAACAGATTTAGCTTTAGCTCCTTTTGTAGAAGGCTTTTTAACAGTGACCTTAATGGGATGTATATGAGGAAAGTAACTTTAAAATCCAGAGACAGCAGGTAGGAGCGGTGCATGCAGGAAGGAGTTCTTGGCTTAGGTCCACAGACAGAATATCTGTTTTTAAGCTTTTCATTGGTGTAGGAAAGGTCAAGATTCCAAAACCGGTCAATGATGTCCCATGTAGAGCGGGCTATGGAATCAGGGTCAGGATAATATTTACGTAAATTTTTGACTACAAAGTTTTGGTAGTCGGAATGACTGCCACAGTTAACAGGTAACAAATAAAATCGCCTCCAATCGAAAAATATGTCTTATAAATAAGGGCGCGAAGCGCCGCATTTTTCGATGGATTTGTCAAGTGTTTTTGACAAAAAAGTGGGGGATTTTAATAAAAAAGGAATCTGAAAGCCTTATATTTACTGGCTTAAAGATTTCGAGAGATTATTTTGTTGAAAAGGAGGATACAACAATGGAAAAAAGCATGGGGATTTCTATACCATCAGTAAATAATTCAATTGTTAGTTATGAACAGTCGCAATTTACAAATGTAAATAATAAAGGAGCTTCCTGTATAATAAAAAATGTAGATGTTGAAAATTGAAAATACCTCAGAG
>CALELW010000103.1 GCA_937902905.1 uncultured Clostridium sp.
TAAGTGGTGAGAGAGAGGGTTTCTCTCTGATTGAGTTAATCATCGTTATTGCTATTATGGCAATCTTGATTGGTGTTGTAGCTTTGGTAGTGCTTCCTTACTTGGAGAGTGCAAGAGAATCATCTGATCGTGCATCGTTATCAGCAGTAAGTACAGCATTTAATTCGGCAGTTACAAAAGGAAATGCAGCTAAAGAATATAAAACACCGACGGCGATTTCAACAGATGCTACTTTAAAAGCAGCGGTTGAGAAGTATATGAAGAGTAACAAGGATTCTGCAAGCAGTATTGCGGATGCCGAGGCTTTCCAGTCAACAGCATGCTCTGGCTGCAAGTTTTACGCAGTTAATACAACAGATGCATCAGGAAAATCTACGACATATGTTATGATTTCTAAAGATGGAAAGACACCTGCTGAAGATAGTGATGGTCAGCCATTTAAAGAGTAAAAATAATTAATTAAAATTTACAAGGGAGAGCCCGCTATGGCATTGGAACACTTTATCCTCTACATAATTGTATTCTTGTATGGCATCATTATAGGAAGTTTTCTTAATGTATGCATATACCGGATGCCAAAGGGGGAAAGTGTTGTCACGGTGGGCTCCCATTGTATGAATTGCAAGCACCCTTTGAAGTGGTATGATTTGTTCCCGGTGTTCAGTTATTTGGCACTTCGTGGCAAATGCCGGTATTGTGGAGCAAAAATTTCGATTCAGTATCCGCTTGTCGAGCTGACAAACGGAATTTTATACGTTTTAGTGGTTGCTTTCTGTGGATTAAATCCGGACAGTATCCTTTGGTGTGTACTTACTTCTATCATGATAGTCATTGCAGTGACGGATTTAAAGACGATGAAGTTCCCGGCTGTTTGTGAGATTTTGATGATTGTCGTTGGAGCAGTTCATCTATTCTTCCATGCATCACAGTGGTTGTATTACATCGCGGGTGCTTTGTTTATGGGAGTGTTTTTACTTGTGTGCGCGCTGTTGTTTAAAAAGGTTACGGGAAAAGCAGGCCTTGGTCTGGGTGATATTGAATTTATGGCGTGTGTTGGACTGTGTGTCGGATTTGGACATTCTTTACTGGCATTGATTGCCGGTTGTCTGCTTGGCGCAGTGATTCAGGGGGGGATTCAGTTATACCGAAAAAAATCAGGAAGATTTCCAACAACTCCTTATCTGGCGATGGGAGTTTATCTTGTTTTGTTATGGGGCGATACCGTGTTAAACTGGTATGTTCGCACTTTTGTATATTAACATTTGCCATTTTTAGAGGGCTTTTTTATAAAGCATTGTAAAAATGGCGAAAGGGATTATAGGAGGATGAATGAATGGCAAAAAAAGTAATTGTTGTACGAATTGGTACAAATGAAGTTCAGATTGTGCATATGGAACATACAGCAAATTATCCGACCGTATATGGTTGCGTGCGTTTTCCTACGCCGGAAAATGCAGTAAAAGATGGTATGATTATAGAGGTTGCTGAACTGGCGACCTGCATCCGAAAAGCATGTGCAGATAAAGGAATTCGCACAAAGGATGTTATTTTCACTGTGGCGAGCGGAAAGATTGCAAGTCGTGAGACTAGTGTTCCGATTGCTAAAAAGAAAATGAAAATCCAGCCGTTAGTTATGGCTAAAGTATCGGACTTGTTCCCTATTGATGTGGAAAAATATATTTTTTCTTATGTGGAACAGGGGGAACCGAAGAAAACGGAAGAGGGCGGACTTGTTCAGGATGTCATGGTGTTTGCTGCACCGTCGGATTTGATTGATTCCTATTATACACTTGCCGATGCGGCAGGACTTCATATTGAATCAATTGATGCTGATGGAAACGCTGTTTTTCAAGTGATGCGCCGTCAGGTTAAAAGCAAAGAGGGCGTTACGATGTCGATTCAGATTAACCAGTCGGCAACGCTTGTTAATATTATCAGTGATAATAAGCTTTTGCTGCAGCGAGTAGTTCCGTATGGAATTAACGTATTTACAGAGGTTCTTTTGCAGGAACCGGCATTTCAGGTGCAGACGGAAGAAGAAGCCTATACACTTCTTAAACGGAATCGTGTGATTTTACACAACTTAAATTCAGAAAATCCGGAGAATAATCCGTCACTGGACAAAAGAATTGAAGTGACGGACAATGCGTCTTATCTGATTGGCAATATTGGACGAGTAATTGAATATTATAATTCCAAATACAAAGATCGGCCGATACAGGAAATTATCTGCATGGGAAAAGGCTGTGCAGTAGCGGGGATTCATGAACTTTTGTCAAATGAATTGGGAATCCAGACACATACGCCGGAAGAACTTGCGGGTGTTCGATTTAACCGCAAAGTTAATATTAACGCTTACATTTTGCAGTATATTAACTGCTTTGGAGCCGTTTTTGATTCAGTTCATTTTGTATCCAACGCTGTGCGCCAGAAAGAAGAAAAGAAAGGCTCAATGACAGGAGCAGTTCTGATTTTTGTGGGTTGCCTTTTGGTTAGTATTTTAATAGGCGGCTTTTCTGTGATGCGTTTAATGCAGGAAAAGGAAAACAATCGTATGTGGACGAACCGTGTACAGGCGATGGAACCGGTAGAATCCGAATTCTCTGCTTTACTGGAAGAGGTAGTAAACCGGAAAATGCTGGATGTGTTTGATTTATAT
>CALELW010000104.1 GCA_937902905.1 uncultured Clostridium sp.
GGCCGGTTCTTATTATACAAAATGATATGGGCAACCGTTATAGCCCGACGGTTATTTGTGCGGCAATTACAAGCCAGCTGCACAAGGCAAAATTGCCAACGCATGTAGCATTAGATGCACACAAGTATGGAATTGTGAAAGATTCTGTGATTCTTTTGGAACAGGTTCGTACGATTGATAAATCCCGATTACGTGAAAAAGTGTGTCATTTGGACACTGAAGCAATTGAAAAGATTGATACTGCATTATGTGTCAGTTTGTCGCTGTCTACATAAGAATGAAAAATCTCTACAACAGAAAAGACACCTCTGGGAGGAGGTGTCTTTCCTGACACCCGAAGGTGTCAAAGCGTATAATAGGGTGGGAGTAGAAAGTTATAAACTTTCCAAGTGTTAATATACAGATAGAGTGTGTCAAAAATATGTCAACTTTCAAAAAGTTGCATATTTTTTTCTTTTTATTGATGTGGCATTTGAATATGTGCTATACTAGGCATATGAAAGTAAAGGAAGAAACATTATGCAGTATACGATATTATGTGTAGGAAAAATAAAAGAAAAATTTTATACAGATGCGGTAAATGAATATAAAAAGCGTTTGTCCCGGTATGCGAAAATAGATATTATAGAAGTTTCGGATGAGAAAACACCGGAACAGGCATCGGATTTACAGCAGGAACAGATACGAAAAAAGGAAGCAGAGCGTCTGCTTTCCAAAATAAAAGATTCAATGTATGTGATTGCTTTGGACTTAAAGGGAAAGAAATTTGACTCAGAGGGATTTGCAGATCACCTTTCAATGTGTATGAATCAAGGGAAAAGCCACATTGCCTTTGTGATTGGAGGGTCACTTGGCTTACATACATCCTTACTGGACCGTGCGGATGAGAGGCTGTCATTTTCGGATTTTACCTTTCCCCATCAATTGATGCGTGTTATTTTGTTTGAGCAGATTTATCGTGCGAACCGCATTATGAATCATGAACCATATCATAAATAAGGAGGAGAGATATGCGTTATCCGTCGTTTATTGAAAAAGGAAATACCATTGGATTTGTTGCACCATCGTTTGGCTGTGCGGGTGAACCGTATTATTCTGCCTTTCAAAACAGTCTGAAAAAATGGAATACGCTTGGTTTTAAGACTGAGTTAGGGTTTAACTGTTATGCGTCAGATGGTGTAGGAATCAGCAGCAGCCCGAAAAAATGTGCGGCTGAATTCATGGAATATTATAAGAAAGAAACGAATCAGGCATTGATTTCCTGTGGCGGTGGAGAATTAATGTGCGAAATACTTGAATTTATTGATTTTGAACAATTAAAACAATTGCCACCTAAATGGTTTATGGGGTATTCAGATAATACAAATCTGATTTTTTTGCTTGCAACACTGACTGATACGGCAGCAATTTATGGTCCAAATGCCGGAGCGTTCGGCATGGAGCCGTGGCATATATCGATTCAGGATGCCTATGAATTGTTGCAGGGGAAAAAGTTTGAGATGCAAAATTATCCGATGTGGGAAAAGGAATCGCTAAAAGATGAAGAGCATCCGTTGGCTGCCTATCATGTCACAGAGCCTTTTGTTCTGCATACCAATAAGAAAGAAGGCGAATCTTTCAAAATTGAGGGACGACTGCTTGGGGGATGCTTAGATTGCTTATCTCATTTGAGGGGAACGAAATTTGATAAGGTAAAGGAATTTAATCAAAAATATGAAGATGACGGTATTCTTTGGTTTTTGGAATCCTGTGATTTGAATGTGTTTGAGATGCGAAGAACTTTGTGGAGTCTGAAGCAGGCGGGCTGGTTTGATACCTGCCGTGGCTTTCTGATTGGACGTCCCGGTGTGCAGGGGCAGATAATTGCAGGACTTGACCAGTATGAAGCGGTTCTTTCTATATTAAGTGAGTTTGATGTGCCAATTCTTATGGATTTGGATATCGGACACGTGGCACCAATGATGCCGCTTATCTGTGGTTCCTATGGGAAGGTGACAGTAGCCGGAAACGACTGTCTTATTACAATGAGTTTGCAGTAAGAAGGAAAGAAGAGGGGATATAAATGGCACTGATTTATCTTGTGGAAGATGATGATGGAATTGGAGAAATTGAAAGTTTTGCACTGAAAAATGCCGGGCATGAGGTGGCACTTTTGACAAGCGTTTCCGCTTTTTGGAAAGCGTGCGAAAAAAAATTGCCGGATTTGATTGTGATGGATGTGATGTTACCGGATGCGGATGGTTTTCATATCGTGAAAGAAATCCGTGAAAAAGAATTGTATGCAAAGATTCCAATTCTTATGGTTTCAGCCAGAGACTCTGAGTTGGATATTGTGAGAGGGCTTGACTGTGGGGCAGATGATTATTTGACAAAGCCATTTGGTGTGATGGAATTTGTTTCGCGCATTCGGGCTTTGCTGCGGCGTTTTTCCAATAAGAAAAAACAAACTTCTGTCATTGGAAACCGGCAGAAAATCGAATTAAATAAGGACGCCAGAGAAGTTTTTGTAAAAGGGAAAAAATGTCCGCTTACTTACAAAGAATTTGAATTACTGCAGGTGCTGATGAGCCATGCAGACCAGGTGATGACAAGGGATTCTTTGATGGAACTAATTTGGGGCGTTGATTTTTTCGGCGAATCAAGAACATTAGATATGCATATTCGGACGCTGCGAAAAAAACTCGGTGAAGCCGGCAGCCAGATACAAACGATACGAAATGTCGGATATTGTTTCCGAAAAACGGAGGATGAAACAAAATGAAAAAAAGGATGCAGTTAAACTTTATGGCAATTGCCATGATATCGATGATAGCCGTGTTGTTATTAACAACGGTTGTGTTTTATAATTTATTTCAAAACGAGGTTATTGAAAATCTTCACACCTATGCAGATATGTTAGGAGAGGATTTGGTAAATTATAAAGATGCTAACCGTGTTATTTCACAGAAAAAAGTTGATAACATACGCGTGACACTGATTGATAAAGACGGCGTGGTTCTGGTCGATTCGGATGTAAGTGCTGATCTTTTAGGAAACCACAAAGAACGTCCGGAAGTAAAAGAGGCAATAGTAAAGGGCAGTGGTAAATCGATCCGAACATCCAATACATTGTCCTATGCTTCTTATTACTACGCGATACGGTTAAGTAATGGTAATATTCTCCGTTTAGCAAAAGAGAGTATTAGCTTTTTGATACGGGTTTCACCATTTATCGGAGGTATTGCGATTCTTTTGTTTGTGGTATCTATCTTTTTATCAAGACTTTTTGCGAAAAGTATTGTTAAACCGATTGAAATGCTTGCAAAGAATATGGACCGTGAGGAACTGGCGACCGGTTATAAAGAATTAACTCCTTTTTTGAATACAATTCAAAAGCAGCACCGGGATATTGTAAAAAATAGTAATATGAGGCAGGAATTTACGGCGAATGTTTCCCATGAATTGAAAACGCCGTTGACATCAATTTCCGGTTATTCGGAACTGATTGCCGGAGGGATGGCAAAAGGAGAAGATGCGGTACGTTTTGCCGGGGAAATCCAGAAAAATTCGTCGCGTCTTCTGACTTTGATTAATGATATTTTGCAGTTGTCTGAATTGGACACAAGAAATTTTAACGATGATTTTGCGTGGGTGAATTTTGCAGATACAGTGCGTAACTGTGGAGAGTTGCTTGCTTTGACGGCAGAAAAGAGAAATGTTACGATTCATCTGGAGACAGTGCCGGAAGTTGTGATGATTCATGGCGTGGCAAAAATGCTGGAGGAACTGGCATATAATTTAATTGATAACGGAATTCGCTATAATAAAGAAGGCGGTCAGGTTACGGTGTGTTTGCAGGAAACGGAAAACACCGTTGTATTTTGTGTAAAAGATACCGGAATTGGAATCAGCAAAGAAAATCAGGAACGTATTTTTGAGCGTTTTTACCGGGTGGACAAGGGGCGTTCGAGAGAAACCGGCGGAACCGGACTTG
>CALELW010000105.1 GCA_937902905.1 uncultured Clostridium sp.
AATATGAATCTGACGGCAAGGGAAAATATTTTTTTGAATGGAACGGTACTTGGACATTCCAAGAAATATATGCAGGAGCATTTTGATGAAATCGTGGAGTTTTCAGAACTTCATAAGTTTTTGGATTCGCCGGTGAAAAACTTTTCATCCGGTATGCGTGCAAGGCTCGGTTTCTCGATTGCTACGATTGTGCGTCCGGATATTTTGATTGTAGATGAGATTCTGGCGGTCGGCGACTATTCGTTCCAGCAGAAGTGTTTGAAGCGAATGGATGAAATGATGGGTGGCGGAACAACACTTTTGTTCGTTTCACATTCGATTGACCAGGTGCGTAAACTCTGTGACCATGCGGTATGGATTAATAAGGGACAGATTATGCAGGTTGGCGAGGTAAATGAAGTGTGCGATGCCTATATGGCAACTCAGAAGAAATAGAGGATAAAAATGATATTACAGAATTTAGTTTTTCCAAAAGAAAATATATGCAACGAGCCGGAACTTTATTTTCATGGCACAACGGACGGTAAGATACCGGCTGGAAATGAAGCGGATTTATTTACTTATTTTAATAGTTTTTCCGCTTATAAATGGAAAATGTATACGAAAATAAAAGAAGTTCGTTTCCGCCTGCGCTGTAAGGGAAGCTGCATGGTTCGACTGTGGGATGCCGGGGTTACGGGTGGAACAATGGCATTGACTGAAAATTTTACCAGTGAGAGACATAGGCAGGCAGATCCGGAGGAGGTTTCTCTTTCCTTTTCTCTGGCAGACGTAGAGGGGATTGTTTACGCAACGGTTAGGGCAGACAGTGATACGGAGATTCTCGGTGGATGTTTTGAGACAGTTTTTGAACCTATCCAGTTAGCGAAAATAGCGATTGGAATTTGTACCTTCCGGCGCGAAGAATTTGTGAAAAAAACGCTGGAAACTTTAAAGCGTGAAACGATGGAAAATCCGGATTCACCGCTTTATCAAAAGGTGTATGTGTATGTGTCGGATAACGGACAGACGCTTCCTTGCGAAGAGTTGTCAAACGACAGAATTTTTGTGATGCCAAATCGAAACACCGGCGGCTCCGGCGGTTTTGGCCGCTGCATGAAAGAAGCATATGAGGATAGGGAAAAGTATTGCCTTACACATATTCTTTTGATGGATGATGATATTGTGCTGGAACCGGAGTCACTTTTCAGAACGTATACACTTCTTAACTTCCTAAAAGAGGAGCGGAAAGGGGCTATGCTTGGCGGTGGGCTTTTGCGCCTTGATATCCCTTACATTCAGCATGCGAATGGTGAACTCTGGCAGGGCGGACGCATTGGATTTACCAAGCGTGGTTATGATTTGCGGAGAATGACAGATGTTGCCCGCAATGAATATGATCTCCCGATGGACTATAATGGCTGGTGGTACTGCTGCGTGCCGTTAGCAGAGCAGTTTCGTGGTTTTCCGCTTCCGATTTTTATTCATGGCGACGATATCGAATATGGTCTGCGTTTTGATGGAAATATTATGACAATGAACGGCATTGGTGTGTGGCATGATGCGTTCGATAATAGAAAGGCATCTTCCATGGAATATTATGATATGAGAAATACATTGGTTGCCTGTGCCATCCATCATCCGAAGTTTTCCAGGCTGCGCATGATAAAACGTGTTGCGAGACATCTTATTGGACAAATGCTTCATCTTCGCGTGAAAGATCAGGATTTGACGATGAAGGGTGTCGAAGATTTTTGTAAGGGAACTGACTTTTTGAAGGAATTAGACCCGACAAAACTTCATCCGGAAATCATGAAAATGGGGTATGCCATGCAGGATGTTTCCGATGATTTACACAAGTTTGGCGTTGATGTTGAAAAGACAAAGCCACAGCCTTCGCATTTATATGAGGATGGTGGTTTTGCGAAGAAACATTTGTTGTCTGTGAACGGATGGCTTCTTCCGGCGAAAAAAGAGACGGCGGTGCTTCCTATGGGTGCGCATCCGGATGCTTTGTACCGCAGAAAAACAGCTCTTTTATACGACCCAGACACAAGCCGTGGATTTTATGTCGAACGAAAAGCAAAAGATTTCTTTGTAACCATTGGCAGATGTTTCAAAATGGGATGGCTACTTGCCGGCAAGTATAAAAAGACCGTGAAGGATTTTCAGAAAAATGGTGCGGAATTGATTTCGTATGATTTTTGGAAAAGGTACTGATGAGTGCAAAAAAAATCGAAAAAAGCAAGTTTGTGCATTTGAGTGCACAAACTTGCTTTTTTTTGAAGTTTGTGCTATTGTCATATTTACAAGGAGGTGTAATGGATGATAGACACACATGTACTAAAAAAAAGAGAACTTTATTTGAAAAAAATTATAGCATTTCAAGATACCGAACCTGTAAAAGTTGTCACTGGTATCCGCAGGTGTGGAAAATCAAGTCTGCTTAAGCTCATGACTCTACATTTGAAAGAAAATGGTGTATCAGAGGAACAGATTCTTGAGATGAATTTTGAGTCCTATGCTTTTAAGGATATGAATAGTGATGATTTTTATAAATATGTCAAGGCACGCATAATTGAAGGAAAGAGAATGTATCTCTTTTTTGATGAGGTTCAGCGTGTCCCTAATTGGGAAGATGCAATCAATTCTTTTCGAGTTGATTTTAACTGTGATATCTATGTGACAGGTTCAAATGCGTATATGCTATCTTCCGAATATGCCACATACTTATCAGGCAGATGTGTAGAAATAAAGATGCTGCCATTGTCTTTTTCGGAGTTTTTGACTTTTTATGATTTTGAAATTAAAGAAACAAAGAGTGCATTAGGCGGTACTCGAAAACAAGCATTTGATTCTAATGGAGAACATTATGAAATTCGTGAAGTTTTTGATGCTTATGTGCGTTTTGGGGGTATGCCTGGTATTGCAGATGTTGGACTTGACCAAGAAAAAGCACTTATATTACTTGAAGGAATTTACTCAACGGTTATTATGAGAGATATCTTAGAACGTGAAAATTTGAGGGGGCAAAAGCGTATTACAGACCCCATTCTCTTAAAAAAGATTATTACATTTCTTGCCGATAATATTGGCAGCAACATATCCGTGTCCTCAATAGGTAATATTCTTGTAAATGAAGGATTACTTGAGGATGGCAAACGGAAAGGAACACCAAGTACACATACGGTACAGTCATATGTAGATGCCTTGCTGGAAGCATATTTCTTTTATGGTATTAAAAGATTTGATATTAAAGGGAAAGAATTTTTGCGGACACTTGGAAAATACTATATTGTTGATATTGGTCTTAGAAATTATCTTCTTGGTTTTAGAGACCGTGATAGTGGACATGTCTTGGAAAATATTGTTTATTTTGAATTGCTTCGGCGTGGTTTTGATGTATCAATTGGAAAAATAGATAATGCTGAAGTTGATTTTATTGCAACAAAAGTAGATGAAAAACAATATATTCAGGTAACTGAATCAATGGAAAATGAAGATGTTCGAAAAAGAGAATTGTTCCCGTTGCAAAAAATCGGAGATAATTATGAAAAGATAATTCTTTCATTAAATCCTGGAATGGATAATTCATATGATGGTATAAAATCAATTAATCTCATTGATTGGTTGATTTCAGAATGACAAAATTAACTTTTGTAAATAAAAACAGTTTACACAGAATGAGTACAAGAGAACGTACCCACTCTGCGTAAACTGTTTTAATATTTATTCTTAAATATTTTCCCTCTGATATTATCGCAGTAATAACAGTAACTCTTATAAATCCACCGATAAATAAATTTCGATTTTTTCATCGACATTTCAAATGATTTTGTATGGTATGACTTTCCATGCATCCAGTCGACAATTGTATGGAAGGTTACCGGAGGGGCGTATTCCTCAGCACGCTCGCCAAGTGCCACGGCATCCTTGAGACTTCCGAAAACATTCAGCAGAATCGGATCGTCGGTTGTCTGCTTGAAGTTTGCCATGCCAAAGTCATACAGGTAATGGCCGGTTGTAAATTCATCCTCTAAGTTGAGTGCACAGAAATCCTTCGCAAAGCGAACCAGATAAGTTTCCAATGCCTGATTCATTTCTTCGTCATTTTCACAGGAATTAAATACCGGCTCGATGCGTCCATTTTTCTCTTCGTAAGTTTCGATGGTACGATACGGAAGATTTGCAAAAATGGATTCTGCAAAAACGACGGAATGTGTGTTGCAAGTGTAGTTGTAGCGAATGGATTTGCCGATGGTCGGGTAAATGCTTCGTACATAATACATCGGGTCATCCACCTCGTGACCGGCGGCATCGGCTAACAATCTTGTCAGGCAGTCCTGTGTATAGCCGCGGCCCCAATACTCGACAAAGGCAAATGGCTCGTTGAAATCAATTTCCTGACGAAGATAGTCGGAAACGATGACACGCTGCTTTTTGGCAACGGCAAGCAAATGTTCTTTGTAGGCATCGGAACGTTTTAATTTCTGACTGACATCAGAAATTAACTGGTCTGAATAACGTTTCGTTGTTTTTAAGTAATCAAGCTCCGGGAAGAACTTATCAAATGTTGCTTCGTCAATTAAAAGGGCGGAAAGCAATTTATTGAAATTGCGGACGCCGCTGAAGTTGCCATAAGGTTCAAAAAATTCTTCATCCACTTTGTCGATAAACGATGGCACACGCCATGCTTTTCGTGAACCGTAAATATATTTTGTGCGGAGCGGAAGTCCTTTGCTCTCAATTACGGCATCAGCCATAAGTTTCAAGTAATAGCCATCACGGGAAATAAAATAAAGTGTTTTGTAACCTCGTTTTAAGGCGTCGTGTACTGCCCAGTGAACATAAGGAACAAAATAAAGGCTGGCATATTTG
The DNA here is from genome assembly GCA_937902905.1 of uncultured Clostridium sp. Taxonomy (GTDB): domain Bacteria; phylum Bacillota; class Clostridia; order Lachnospirales; family Lachnospiraceae; genus Eubacterium_F. Next base: position 4,858 of record CALELW010000105.1, read on the forward strand.
TAGGCAAAAGTTTCCTTGTCCGTGTGTTCCTCCAGACGGAAGTTGCGGAACAATTTCACAACACTGTGCATACCATATTCTTCAATGTAGGCTGCCATATGTTTTTCATAGTCGTCAAGTTCCGGAACCGACACCGGCTGTGTGTGGATGCCAAGACGGGATGGCTGGGTGTCATCGGCAAATTTATTATCGCCAATGTGAATCCATTCCGAATAATGGTAGTCGAGAGAACTATATACTTCCAAAAACAATTTTCTGGTTGTTTTTTGATAACCTTTATCGCTCGATAAAAACAGTGGAAGTGTGGCAAGAAGCGGGTCTGCTTTTGCTAACATTTTCTGAATTGTTTCTTTCGGTAAATACATATCACTGATTAATACGACATCGTTTCCTTCGGCAAGGTACGATTTGAGCATATCAATGTGGTCAGTCAAAGGAATGACGGAACGGATTTCTTCCTCACATTCCCATGTAATCAACTGCTGTTTCTGCTCATCGGTGAGCGGAAACAGTGTTGCCATGTGGTCATAAATTTCCGACAACTGGATTTCTAAATGGTCGTCGTTTCGGATTAATACCGACTTTTTATAAAACTCACGCACATTGGCTTCGCACCAGCGGCGGATCTGCGAAAATTTGCGGATAAAATAACTGTCATATCCGCAGTCAGACTGCTCCAGTTTTTTGCGGACATTGTCGAAAACGCTGGAAGGATAGCAGCACTGGCGTGAAAACAGAGTGTCAAAAATATCAAAACTGTAAAGTTTCGGAAATTCTCTTTTTTCCGGCGTAAAAGATAGTGCAGTATCGATAATCCGCTCGCAGTCATTTTCATCCGAATAAGACCAGAATAACTGATTAATCCGGTCGAGTTCTGTTTTTTCCGTCTCTTTGCAGGAAGCAAGAGCCGCAAGTAATTCATCGAAATTAGATGCTTCGGTTCCGCAAGTCATTTCGCGCACATCGAAAACGAAGTCGCGGAAATTTTCTTTATCATCAATATCGTAAAAATAGCGGATAAAAGTTTTTACTCCACGCGCTAATAAATCATAGAAAATGGAGGAGTAATCAATAATGGCAATGTCGATATCCGAAAAAATTTCGTACACATCATCTTCATTTTCCCAGAAGTAAAAATTCGGATGTTCACGATATACTTCTTTCATTGCGAGATACTGGGTGTCTTTTTCCACTAAAGGATGCATTTTTAATATCAAAAGAATGTTGTTTTCATGAAGGACTTTTGCCAGACGTTTCATATCCGGAAGAGCGGACTTCATAAAATTAGCACCATTATTATCGCGGTAAGTTGGGCAGTAAATTGCCAGCTTGGTATTGGCAGGCAGCCCTTTCTTTTTGCGAATATCATGGTCGTAACTTTGAATGTTATCGTTCACAACACAGCGTGGATAGCCCGCGCGTATTACTTTGTCATCATCAATGCCGCACTGCTCTTTGAAATGTTTTTCCATAATTTCCGAGGTGACTAAAAAGAGCTGGTTATTGCGAAGAATATCGTTGTTTTGAATGTATTTTTTCGCAATGCGCTCCTGAAGAAATCCGTCGGTTACCCTTCTTTCGATACTTTTGCAGCCAACGCCGTGCCACAGATTCAAAACGGTAATGCCGGAAAGTTCCGGCTGGAACACCTCTTTACACATTTCAACGACATAGACACCGGCTTTTGCCATAACACTTTTTCCCTTGGAAGAGCGGTAAAGTTCTGCCTCGTAACCAAGTTTATGCACATAGTTCATCGTGTCTGCATTGTAGCACATCCAGACCGGTTTGATTTCTTTGTGGTGTCTTATGATATATTCAAACATCCATTTTGGGTTGCCGGCAAAGCTGTTTCCGGCGTTAAAAATCCATAAATTTTTATCTCGTTGTTCGCTCATTTTATTACTCCTTACATTCTTAGTTCTCTAATATATGAAGAATTTGTTCACATGCTGTTCCTTTTTCAAAAGAACCCATGGTTTCAAAATGCTGTTTGTACAATGTTGTGAAGTCTTCGTCCCTGTATTTGACTGCCATATCGGGAAGTGCCGCAATGTTTTTGCATTTCAAATACGGCCATGTGTCATATGGAACAAAGAAACCGCGGTCCATTTGTTCGTATTCTTTCAGGCGGTTTTCCAATAAGAAAACCGGGCGACCGGTCAGGGCAAAATCCCAGATGCAGGAAGAAAAATCGGTTACCAGTAAATCACTGGTGTAAAGTAAATCCTGCATTTCATAATAGGCATTTCCATCAAGAATCCGCTCATCAAGAGATTCGCTTGTTTCCTCTCGGAAATAATGCGAGCGGTAAAGAACAATCCAGTTGTTTTTGGTCGCTTCTTCTAAGCGGTCAATTGTTTCCGATAAATATCGCAAATCGTACTGCTCTTTTTCCGGAGCTGTCATCTGAAAACTTGGCGCGAAAAGCAAAATTTTCGTCTGCTCGCTTATATGATAAAAGTCCTGTACACGTTTTTTGATTTCCGGGTGCTCCGAAAAGAAAATGTCGTTTCGTGGTGTTCCGGTTTCCAAAAAGATTTTTCGGTCTAACGAAAATGCTTCGGCGTACATGTCGGTGCATGCCTGACAGGAAGATACAAAGTAATCTAACCGCTTATACCATTTGTCGAAATTTGCGGCAAATGTTTTATCTTCGTTTATTGTTTCTTTGCCTACTTTTTTATAAGCGCCGCCACCATGCCAGGTTGTTAAAAAGATTTGTCCTCTTTTTTTGACTAGTGCTTCATCAATCATATCATTGGTGATAAAAATACCACAGCGCAGAAATAATTTAAAATAGCTTAAGCTTCGCTGGCGTACGACTGTAATTCCGGTTCGCATCGTACAGGTTTCCGGAAAACGGGTGACCCAGATAAGTTCGTATTCTCCCGGATGTTTTAACCAAAATGACTCCATAAGAACACTTGGGTTGCACACATAGCCCTTGCGGTTATTTGCATAAAACATAATCCGATTTTTTTTGACCGGAATAAAAAACAGCAGGTACTGAAGAAGTCGTGCTATTCGTATTTTTGCTTTCATATTAAAATGCTTCCTCTTTCATTTTTCATAACCTCAATATTTTACTACAGAGCATAAATAGATGTCAAGTGTTGACAAATCAAGGTGTTGGCAGTTGTTAAGGATTCCATAAATCATCAAGAAAAGTTTGTGCTTCGCGGGCACTCTCGTTTGACAAACGCGTAGGGGTATCGGCATGCAAAATACGCAATGCCAGATACCCACGTGTTTGTACCCGCTCTTCACGAACTTTTCTTGATGATTAAATGCAAGCCTAATAAGCTGCCAGCAGATATTTGTTAGTGAATCTCCCCTGCATGAATTAGGTGCGCAGTTTTAAAACAACGCTTTTTCCCCTGATTTGCCCCATAGGGGTGGTTTGCATCAAATGTTAGTTGCTTATCTTTTTAGGTTGCCGTAAATTTGCAGGAAAAGATTTGTGGTAAGTGAGTACAAACACGTGGGTATCAGGCATTGCGTATTTTGCATGCCGATACCCCTACGTGTTTGTTGAGCGGGAGCACTCACGCACCACAAACTTTTCCTGCAAATTTACGGCAACCTAAAAATTTTAAAAACAACAAACATTTGAAAAAAGGATGACAAAAACAGAGGAGTTTCATATAATAAGTGTGAAGATATTTCTTTGGGGATTTATATGTCAGAAAAGAATAATTTTTTGTATGATGTCAGTATGTCCTATGTAAATGCCGGATGGCAGGAGCGTTATTGTGCGCTGGTAAAGTATCTTGATGCATATCTGAAGGAGAATTGTGGTGAATTTTTTGCCGATTTGCAGCTTTACCAGACCGGACCGATGAATTATGTAGTAGTGGCGGTGTATTATGATGTGCCGGGTGTCGACGAGGCACTTCCTAAGATTCTCGGATTCGTTAATGCGAAATATCGGGAAGTTGTTGGACATAATGTAAGACGAAAGCAGATTTTAAAGTTTGACTTAGCAAAAAAATTACACGGGCAGAGTGAAGTGTGCCTGCACGCTTCCTCGGAAGAGATGGAGGAATCAGAAGATGAACAACGGCGAGAGGATTATGCGTCTTCGACAGGAGAAGAAATTAGACAGGAATGAAATGATACAACTTCTTGAAACAGCAAATAAAGAGGACCGAGAGTTTCTTGCCACACAGGCGAGAGAAGTTCGGGAGAAGATTTACGGGAAGGACGTATTTGTACGGGGGCTGATTGAATTTACAAATATCTGCCGCAATGATTGTTATTACTGCGGGATACGCAAAAGTAACGAAAAAGTGGAGCGGTACCGTCTGACGCCGGAAGAAATTTTGTCCTGCGCCAAAGAAGGATATGAATTAGGATTTCGTACCTTTGTGCTGCAAGGCGGCGAAGATGGCTGGTTTACGAAAGAACGGGTGGCTTCGATTGTCCGGGAATTAAAGAAACAATTTCCGGATTGTGCAGTGACGTTGTCTATCGGAGAGCGCACCAAAGAGGAATATGAATGTTTTCGTGAGGCGGGGGCAGACCGTTACCTTCTGCGCCATGAGACGGCGGATGATGCTCACTATAGAAAATTGCATCCGCAGGAAATGAAACTTAAAAATCGTAAAGAATGTTTATTTACCTTACGTGAACTTGGATATGAAGTAGGTGCCGGTTTTATGGTAGGCTCGCCGGGACAGACGGTGGAGTGTCTTGTTGAAGATTTTGAATTTTTGCAGGAACTAAAGCCCCATATGCTTGGAATCGGACCGTTTCTTGCCCATCAGGATACACCATTTGGTGCAGAAGAAAATGGTTCCTATGAGCAGACACTTTTGTTATTGAGTATTCTACGACTGATGTTTCCGGGGGTGTTACTTCCTGCGACGACAGCGCTTGGAACAATTGCGCCGGATGGACGTGAGCAGGGATTATTGGCAGGAGCGAATGTGTTAATGCCGAATTTATCGCCGGTTTCTGTGCGGAAAAAGTACGAGCTGTATGATAATAAAATATGCACTGGGGAAGAGTCGGCGCAGTGCAAAGACTGTTTGAGCAGGCGTGTGGAATCGGTTGGCTACCGGATTGTGACTGACCGGGGAGACAGCCGGATTGAGAAATAGGAGGAACGTATGATAGTGTATTTTTTGACAGCATATTTGATTTTAAATGGAATTGTATTTTTGATTTACGGAGTGGACAAGTATAAAGCGGTTCACCATAAGTGGAGAATCCCGGAAGCTACCCTTCTTATTGCCGCTGTCTTTGGCGTGATAGGTGCCTTTGCCGGAATGCATGTTTTTCATCACAAAACACGTAAACCAAAGTTTTATATTGGGGTTCCCATTATCTTTTTCTTGGAAGTTCTTGCTGTTATTGGTATTTTTTGCGCGAGTGGGAAATATATGGGGAATACTGCCAAAAAAGAAAATGCAGCGAAAACGGCGAGCCTTTCTTCCACATCAAGGGCGGGATTAAAAAGAGGGGAAGAATTTATCATTGAAAAACAGGAGTTTAAGAAAAGTCTTTCGCAGGAGTCTTTTTCGATTCCATTCAATACAATTGAAGAGTGTTATCGTGTGGGGGACTTGTTTGTGTCTTTTGATTCGGGAACAAAATCAAAAATAAAGATTTATTTTTGGAATCCAAAGACGATGAGAGTTCCGGCTGTATATACATATTGTGAAAATGTTGAAAATTATGATGATTCGTTATTTGCAGTGAATGAGAGCGGACAGTATGTGATTGCGCAGATTGCCGAAAAGTTAATTGTATTTAATTTTTTAGGAAAAGCCATGAAAGAGATTTCAATCGAAGAGGGGCGGCCGACAGATATTATGGAAATGGATGGGAAACAATACATTTTGACATCATCGACGCTTTATGCCGGCAGTATCCAGTCAGGATTTCATAAGGTGGGAAGCAATTCTGACAAAGAGGAAAAGAAGAATGCCGAGGAGGATAGATGGTCGTTAGAATTTTTATTTTCTTATGGAGATTATGTTTATGTATCGATGATTGTGCCTGCTAAGTATCATGGTATTAGTTGTTTGTGGCAGATATCATTAAAAAATGGCGAGTGGAAAAAAATCATGGACGAAATGCTCGACTTTTCTTTTGATACGGATGCCAAAGAAGTGGCAGCGGGAATTGAAATTGGCGAAAAAAATGCTGAGGTATTGTATTATAAATTCCATGAAGATGGAACATATGAAAAGAAAAAAATCAAGGCACTTCCGGGAGCTGTGGAAAATGGAGTTATTTACACTGCATCGAAAAAAGAATTTCTTGCTATTTCGGTAAAAGACAACAAAAAAACGGTGTTAAAACATGTAGGGCGGTATTGCGAAATTGCAGATTTAAAGTATGAAAATTTAAGTAATGTATGGCAGGGGAAAAAGGGGAAAATTATTTACAAGGTATCCGTTTATTTGTCAGAGAAATCACTGAAAGACCGGTATGGAAAGCCGATGCCGGATTATAAAAATTATTATTGCTATGATGTGGAAACAAAGCAGACGCAGACGGTGAATACAGGTGTCAGTTATATTGATTTTGATTATGTGGAAGGAAAGACATATATGAAAAATCGGGGAAAATGGCTTACACTTGAAAAGGAAACGAACATGGTAGAAATGGCAATTGATTATGTTTATGGGGATAATGCGATATCGAATAAAAGAGTTGTGCGTGTGGCGCAAAAAGACAAACAGGGAAAGGTAGTCTCGGATAAAGTGTATACTTTTTGTGGAGACGAACAAGGAAGTTGCCGGATTGAAGATGTGACCGGCAAGTATAGAACGCTTGAGAAGAAAGAAAAATGGTTTACAATTACAGCAAAACAAGTAAAAACGATTTCGGATAAGAAGTTGTTAAAAGGGCTGATGAAAACGGATGAGTAGGAAGTATCTCTTTTGCGTCGTAAAACGCCACGACACACAGGTAAAAAGCCGTAATGCACCGAAATTTCTGCGTTTTATACAAAATAGCAAAAGAAAATTTATACATAACTGTGAATTGATATTTTTAAAATGCAGTGCTACAATGTGAGGCAATTTACAAAAACTTACGGGGGCACGCATGTGATATGTTTTGTCTTGCATGTTACAGAAAATGATGTTAGACTATATAAGTAGGGCATAGGGCAAAATCAGAATAAGTTTTGTTTTGTTTCTCCGTAGAAAGAAATGGAAAGATATATTCCAGAAGGGAGAAATGTATGGGCAGAACAATTGATTTTGAAAAAATACAACTTACAGATGATATTATGTTTTCCTCTGTATTGGGAAATCCGGAACATTGTCAGGAGTTTTTGGAGAGGATTTTGGGATTTAAGATAAAAGAATTGCATGTCATGGAATCTCAGAAAAGCATGAAACCGGGTTTATACAGTAAGGGAATTCGTTTGGATATTTATGCAAAGGATGAACAGGGAAATGCGTATGATATCGAAATGCAGCTCCTAGACACAGGGGAATTGGATTTACGGAGCCGTTATTACCACAGCGAGATGGACCGTCACCAGATTCAGGTGGGGCAGAAATACAGTGAGCTGCAAGAATCCATTGTGATATTTGTTTGCAATTTTGATATGTTTAAAAAGAATCGAAGTATTTACACATTTGAGACAGTATGTGTGGAAGATACAAAGATACACTTACAGGACAAGAGAAAGACAGTATTTGTTAACATAAGAGGAAACCGTGAAGGGCTGCAAACCAATCTGGTAAATTTACTGGATTATCTGAGTACGAATCAGCCAACGGATGAATACACTCATAAACTTCAGCATCGTGTGCTGGAAATGCGCGATGACACAGAATGGAGGGAAAATTATATGACGTGGGAAATGAAATTGGATGAAAGATATGAAGCAGGCAGAAAGGAAGAACTATGCAGACTGATAAAAAAGAAACTTGAAAAAGGGAAAAACATTGCGCAGATTGCAGATGAGTGCGAGGAGACGGAAGAAAGGATACTTGAATTGATGACGAAGTTTAATATGTAAAGCAATATAGGTAGAAACTTTTTCAAATTTCAGATAATAATAAAGAAAAGGTTATGTTTTGTGGGCGCTCCCGCTTAACAAGCGCGTAGGGGTATCGGCATGCTAAATACGCATGCCAGATACCCACGTGCTTGTACCCACGCAACATAATCTTTTCTTTATATTATTATCTGAAATCCGGAAGAGTAGACCTATATTGTTACATATTAACTTCTATCTAATTTGCAATTTCCCCTTTTCTCCAAACCTAATCCCCAACCCATTCCGTAGCAAAAAAACACAACCCATTGACTGCATACAGCCACGCGGGTATGAGGCATGCGTATTTAGCATGCCCATACCCCTGCGCGGCTGTCAAGCGAAAGCGTGCAGTCAATGGGTTGTATTTTTTTTGCAAATCTTTACGCACTTTTTACATAGACATGATTTCAGATTTTACATTCGCCCTCTAAACTAGGACTTGTAAGAAAGAAAAAGAAAGATGAAAAGATTGAAAGGAGAAAACGAAAATGAAGATGACAAAAAAAGTATTAGGAATGGTTTTATGCGGGGTTATGACAGTGGGGATGATTACCGGCTGTGGCGGCTCTGACAGCAGCACAACAAAAGATGCAGGAAATACATCAGCAGATGCAGCACAGGAAATTTCCGTTGTATCACGTGAAGATGGTTCTGGTACACGAGGCGCTTTCATAGAGCTTTTTGGCGTTGAAGATGAGGAGAACGGAGAAAAAGTAGACAAGACGACAGAAGAAGCAACAATCGCAAACAGCACGGAAATCGTAATGACAACCGTAGCCGGTGATAAAAATGCAATTGGTTACTGCTCACTCGGTTCTTTAAATGACAGTGTAAAAGGACTTAAGATTGACGGTGCAGAGCCAACGGTTGACAACATTAACAATGGAAGTTATGCAATTTCCCGTCCGTTTAACATTGCAACAAAGGATAAGAAAAGTGAAGTAACACAGGATTTCATTAACTACATCCTGAGTGAAGACGGACAGAAAGTAATTGAGTCTAACGGTTACATCAAAGCAAGTGATGCAGGTGCTTTCAAGAGTAACGGTGCCAAAGGTAAAATTGTAGTAGCTGGTTCCTCTTCGGTTACACCGGTTATGGAAAAACTTGCGGAAAGTTATAAGACAGTAAACAGTGGTGCTGAAATTGAAATCCAGGAAAGCGATTCCACAACGGGTATGAATTCAGCAGCAGAAGGAACTTGTGACATCGGTATGGCATCTCGTGACTTAAAAGACAGCGAAACCGGTGCAGGACTTACACCTACTGTAATTGCAAAAGACGGAATCGTAGTAATCGTAAATAACGAAAACAAAGTAGATAACATGACAAAAGCACAGGTAAATGATGTGTTCCGCGGAACAATCACAGACTGGAGTGCCATCAAATAAAGGAGGCAGCCATGAAAGAAAAGGCAATGAAAGTAGTGTTTCTGATTGCCGCTTGTGTTTCGATTCTCGCTGTAGCATTAATTTGTATCTTTCTCTTCGCCAATGGTATCCCGGCAATTAAGGAAATCGGCTTGTTCGATTTCCTGACGGGAACGGCGTGGAAACCGGGAAATCACAAATTTGGGATTTTGCCGATGATATTAGGAAGCATATATGTGACCGCCGGAGCTCTTATTGTAGGAGTTCCGATTGGCATTTTGACGGCAGTGTTTTTAGCAAAATACTGTCCGAAAAAATGGTATCGAATCTTAAAAGGTGGCGTCGATTTGCTCGCCGGAATCCCATCCGTTGTCTACGGATTTTTTGGACTTGTTGTTCTGGTTCCGATGGTGCGCGACACTTTTGGCGGAAATGGAAACAGTATTTTAACGGCATCTCTTTTACTTGGCATTATGATTCTGCCAACGATTATTGAAACATCAGAGGCAGCCATTCAGGCGGTGCCGGATAAATATTACGAAGGAGCACTGGCACTTGGTGCTACACATGAAAGAAGTGTTTACCGCACGGTTGTACCGGCAGCAAAATCCGGAATTTTAGCCGGCGTCATTCTTGGTGTCGGACGTGCGATTGGTGAGACAATGGCAGTTATTATGATTGCCGGAAATCAGGCAAGAATGCCTGCTGGTTTGCTAAAGGGTGTTCGTACACTTACAGCAAACATAGTAATTGAAATGGGATATGCGGCAGATTTACACCGTGAAGCGCTGATTGCGACAGGTGTTGTCCTGTTTGTCTTTATCCTGATTATCAATTTATTGTTCTCACTCTTAAAGAGAAAGAAGGTGGACTAGATGGCAAATGGTTTGAAAAAACAAAAGCAGAAATGGAAAGCACTTGCAAAACATAAGTCCTCTCTGGTTCTTTATCTGATTACAATTTTGGCGGCAGCGATTACCATATTTGCGTTAGGATACCTGATTGTTTATATTCTGGCAAATGGTATTCCACATTTGAAACCGTCACTGTTTGCGTTTGCCTATACATCGGAAAATGTTTCGATGATGCCGGCACTGATTAATACGGTGCTTATGACACTGGCAACCTTGATTGTTGCCGTTCCTCTTGGCATTTTTGCCGCCATTTATCTGGTGGAATATGCGAAGAAAGGAAACAAACTGGTGAGCATAATTCGTGTGACGGCAGAAACACTGACCGGAATCCCATCAATTGTTTATGGTTTGTTCGGCATGTTGTTTTTTGTTGGTTACTGCAAATGGGGATTTTCCCTTTTGTCAGGAGCTCTTACCTTAGCAATTATGGTACTTCCGGTTATTATGCGAACGACCGAAGAGGCACTTATGGCAGTGCCGGATTCTTACAGAGAAGGAAGTTTCGGGCTTGGTGCCGGAAAACTGCGAACCGTGTTTCGCGTTGTTTTGCCGAGTGCGGTTCCGGGTATTTTATCCGGTGTTATTTTGGCAACCGGACGAATTGTTGGTGAGACCGCAGCGTTGATTTACACGGCAGGAACGATTGCAAAAGTGCCAAGCAGCATTTTTGATTCGGCAAGAACGTTATCGGTTCATATGTACAATTTGTCAAAAGAAGGACTGCATACGGATGAATCGTATGCAACAGCAGTGGTACTTTTGGTACTTGTAATTGGAATCAATATGTTGTCGAATTTTGTTGCCGGAAAAGTTGGGAAAAACAAATATGGCAATTAGAATGGAGAATGAATATGGAAGATAAATTTTGCATACAAAACATGAACCTCTATTATGGAGATTTTCATGCACTGAAAGATGTCAGTATGAACATTCCGGCGAATGAGATTACCGCTTTTATCGGACCTTCCGGCTGCGGTAAATCCACATTTTTAAAATCGTTAAACCGGATGAATGATTTGGTAGAGGGGTGCCGGATTTCCGGATCACTTCAATTAGATGGCGAAGATATTTACGGTGACATTGACGTCAATCATCTTCGCAAGCGGGTTGGAATGGTATTCCAGAACCCGAACCCATTTCCAATGAGCGTGTATGATAATATTGCTTATGGTCCACGAACTCATGGAATTCACTCCAAGGCAAAGTTAGATGAAATTGTCGAGCGGTCACTGAAACAGGCAGCAATTTGGGATGAACTTAAAGACCGTTTGAAAAAAAGTGCCCTTGGATTATCCGGTGGTCAGCAGCAGCGTTTGTGTATTGCCAGAGCGCTTGCCGTAGAGCCGGAAGTGATTTTAATGGATGAACCAACAAGTGCCTTAGACCCGATTTCCACTTCAAGAATTGAGGATTTGGTACTGGAATTAAAAGATAAATACACGATTGTAATGGTAACGCATAACATGCAGCAGGCAACGCGTGTATCTGACCGCACGGTATTTTTCCTTCTTGGAGAAGTAGTTGAGATGGACAAAACGGAAAAATTATTCTCCATGCCATCGGATAAACGTACAGAAGATTATATTACGGGGAGGTTTGGATGATGAGAAATCGATTTGACAGACAGCTTACAGAATTAAATCAGGACATGATTCAGATGGGGCATATGATTGGCCAGGCGATTGGCATGGCAATCAGCGCACTGAATAACCGTGACAAAGAACAGGCGGAAAAAGTAATTGATTATGATGATGAAATTAATGAGGAAGAGCGCTTGATTGAAAATCTCTGCCTGAAACTTTTGTTACAGCAGCAGCCGGTAGCAAGAGATTTGCGTGTGATTTCCTCAGCACTTAAAATGATCACAGATATGGAACGAATTGGTGATCAGGCGGCTGACATTTCCGAAGTCACTCTGCACTTAATTGATTCAAATTATAAAAAGGATATGGAACACATCCGTAAAATGGCAGCAGAAACGACCTGCATGGTTGTACAGAGTGTGGAAGCATATGTGGAAAAAGATGAGGAAAAAGCAAAAGAAGTTATTGCTCACGATGACATTATTGATGATTTATTTATTAAGTCAAGAGAGGATGTAATTTCCCTTATCCGCAGCAACCCGGAAGAGGGTGCGTGTGCAACGGATTTGCTTATGATTGCAAAGTATTTTGAGCGAATTGGCGACCATGCCTGCAACATTGCAGAGTGGGTTATTTTCTCCATTACCGGAGAGCATAAGAAAAAATAAATTTTGAAAAGTTATAATTGCTTTTTTTTCCTATCGGCAGTAAAATAAACATAACGTTGAATTTGCATATGAAGATAGGAGGAGCGCATATATGAAAACAAAATCTTTACGGTCTCGGATATTACTGCTTTTGGTGGGGACGACAGCAATTACAGCTTTGATTTGTGGTATTATCGGATATTATAATTCAAGAGCAGTTGCCGACGACGATGCCAAAGAAAAATTAATTATGGTGAGTGAGAGCTATGGAAAGGATATGGACACTCTGCTTGCGCAGGTGGAAGTAGCAGTGAATACCTTAGCGGACGTCACCAAAGAACAGATTAAGGATGTAGATGAATTTAAGAGCAGCAGTGAATATGTGGATTCCTGCACAAATAAACTGGAATCTACGGCTCTTCAGTGTGCCAACAATACAAAGGGTGCGATGACATATTATATCCGCTATAATCCGGAATTTACAGAAGCAACATCCGGTATTTTTGCTTCAAAAGAAAGCGAGAGTGCAGAATTTAAATCGCTGACACCGACTGATTTCAGCAGCTATGACAAAGATGATACGGAGCATGTTGGCTGGTATTACATCCCGGTTAAAAATGGGAAACCTACATGGATGGATCCGTACTTAAATTCCAATGTAAATGTATATATGATTTCTTATGTAGTTCCGATTGAGATAGATGGTGAGTCAATCGGTGTAGTCGGTATGGACATCAACTTTGACCAGTTAAAGAAATTGGCAGACAAGGCAAAATGTTTTGATACCGGTTATGGTTTTTTGGTGGACAGCACAAACAAAGTGCTGACACACAAAGAAGTAAAACAGGGCACAAAATTACAGAAAATGGATGCGGGACTTTATGAGATTGCTAAGACGGCAAAATCAGGAGAGACAAAAGAGTATACGTATAATGGAAGTAAAAAGCTTGCAAGTGTAGAATCTTTGAAAAATGGAATGAAACTCATCATGACCGTTCCGGATAAGGAAGTACAGAGTAACTCCATGCGGTTATTGTATATGATGATAATTGCGATTATTGTAGCAGTCTTATATGCGGCGATTACCGGATTTTTCTTTAGTGGTTCAATGATTCGACCAATTAAAGATTTGACTGAAATTATTGAGAATACAGCGAAACTTAATTTTGTAAAAAGTGAAAAAGGCGCGAAATTAGTCCGCATGAAAGACGAGACCGGTGCGATGGCACGTGCCGTGCAGCAGATGCGGAGTAAACTTCGCGAGATGGTAGCATTAATCGACCAGGCAGGAATTAAAATGGGTGATAATGTTACTGGATTAACGGTAAATATGTCAGAGGTCAATGACATCTGTAATAACAACTCGGCTACAACAGAAGAACTGGCAGCGGCGATGGAAGAAGCGGCCAGTGCAACGGATACGGTAAATCAGACGATTGCAACCGTAAAAGAAAATGCAGAGAGCATTGAAGCACTTTCGGAAAGAGGTGCTGCATTGTCAACGGAAGTGATGGAGCGTGCGAACCAGTTAAAGACAACAACGGAGAATGCCGGACAGCGTACGGATGAAATGTATGCAGAAGTAAAACAGCGTACTGAAGTTGCGATGAAACAGGCAGAAGCGGTAGAGAAGATTAATGAACTTACACGTGATATTATGGAGATTTCTTCCCAGACAAATCTCCTTGCCTTAAACGCTTCCATTGAAGCAGCAAGAGCCGGGGAAGCCGGTAAAGGATTTGCTGTTGTAGCAACTGAAATCGGTGCTCTGGCAACACAGACACAGAATGCAGTTGGTGATATCGACAGCATTATTGGTGAGGTACATAACGCAGTAAGCGGTATGGTAGACTGTTTACAGAATGCTATGGACTTTTTGGAAAATACGGTTCTTGGCGATTACAAAGGATTTATGGAAGTCGGCGAGAAGTATTCGGAAGATGCTGCTGCTTTTGAAGATGGTATGACAAGAATTAACCAGTCAATTAATGCATTAGTCGATGCCATTACCGATATTTCTCATTCAATTGAAGAGATTAATCTTACGGTAAATGAGTCGGCAACCGGTGTTTCGGACATTGCAGAGAAAACTTCTGAGATGGTTCAGAAGATTGAAGCAACCGGAACCTTTATGCAGGACAGTGAAGAAAGTGCAAGCAAATTAAATCAGATTGTCAGCGAATTTGATTTAGAGGGTAAGAAATAACTAACTCTTGACAATTGCGAATAATCGTACTATCATGAAAATACTTATAGAGAAAAGCGTTGACGGAGACAGTACCCTGTGTGGAAGTGTTCCAGTGAGCCGGCGATAGTGAGAATCCGGCACCAGTAAGCATAGGCGAACATCACTCCTTAGCTGCAAAGTCGAACGGTATTTATCCAGTAGACTGCGCCGGTATTCCCCGTTAAAAGGATATATGTTCGGTTTGTGAAACAATCACAGTCCTGACGTAGAAGACAGGTGGTATAATGAAAGTTTAGGCTCTCATCCTAGTTGGATGGGAGCTTTTTTATTCTTTTTTTATGGAGGTAATTATGTATAACAAAGTATCAACAGGCATGAATTTTGTCGAGAGAGAAAAAGAAGTAGAAAAGTTTTGGAAAGACAAAGATATTTTCCGCAAAAGTATTAAACTACGTGAGGGAGCGCCAACGTATATGTTTTACGATGGGCCGCCAACTGCGAATGGAAAACCGCATATCGGTCATGTGTTGACCCGTGTTATTAAAGATATGATTCCGCGTTACCGCACAATGAAAGGTTATCGTGTACCGCGTAAAGCCGGATGGGATACGCATGGTCTGCCGGTTGAGCTGGAAGTAGAAAAAATGTTAGGTCTGGATGGAAAAGAGCAGATTGAAGAATATGGTATGGAGCCATTTATCAATCAGTGTAAAGAATCTGTCTGGAAATACAAAGGTATGTGGGAAGACTTTTCCGATACCGTAGGATTCTGGGCTGATATGGATGATCCATATGTCACATATGACGACAATTATA
Organism: uncultured Clostridium sp.; assembly: GCA_937902905.1. Taxonomy (GTDB): domain Bacteria; phylum Bacillota; class Clostridia; order Lachnospirales; family Lachnospiraceae; genus Eubacterium_F. The sequence goes on from CALELW010000105.1 coordinate 20,387, forward strand.
TTGAGTCTGAGTGGTGGGCATTAAAGGAAATCTGGAATAAAGGTCTTTTGTATAAAGGATTTAAAATTGTGCCTTACTGCCCTCGCTGCGGTACACCGTTGTCCGCACAGGAAGTTGCACAGGGATACAAAACCGTAAAAGAGCGTTCCGCTATTGTCCGCTTTAAGGTGTCAGGTGAGGATGCCTATTTCCTTGCATGGACGACGACACCATGGACTCTGCCAAGTAACGTGGCTCTCTGTGTAAACCCGAATGACACTTACTGCAAAGTAAAAGCAGCAGATGGCTATACTTATTATATGGCGCAGGATCTTTTGGATACGGTACTTGGTAAACTGGCAAAAGATGATGAGCCGGCTTATGAAGTATTAGAGAGTTTCCCGGGAACCGCATTAGAGCATAAAGAATATGAGCCATTGTTTGCCTGCGCGAAAGAGTGTGCCGATAAGCAGAACAAAAAAGGATTTTTCGTAACTTGTGATACTTACGTTACGATGACAGATGGTACCGGTATTGTTCATATTGCACCGGCATTTGGTGAAGATGATGCCAATGTGGGAAGAAGCTACGACCTTCCATTTGTACAGTTTGTAAATGAAAAAGGTGAGCTGACAGAAGAGACTCCATTTGCAGGTATTTTTGTAAAGAAAGCAGACCCTGAGGTATTAAAAGACTTAGATGCCAGAGGTCAGTTGTTTGATGCACCGAAGTTTGAGCATGAATATCCACACTGCTGGCGCTGCGATACACCGCTGATTTACTACGCAAGAGAATCCTGGTATATCCGTGAAACAGCAGTAAAAGACGATTTGATTAAAAATAACAATACCGTAAACTGGATTCCGGAATCAATTGGAAAAGGACGTTTTGGAAACTGGTTAGAGAATATTCAGGACTGGGCAATTTCCCGTAACCGTTATTGGGGAACTCCATTAAACATCTGGGAGTGTGAGGGATGTGGCCATCAGGAATGTATCGGTGGAAGAAAAGAACTGGCAGAGCGTGCCGGAGATCCGAAAGCCGCTGAGGTAGAACTTCACCGTCCATACATTGACGAAGTAACATTTACCTGCCCGGATTGTGGAAAAGTTATGCACCGTGTACCGGAAGTAATTGACTGCTGGTTTGATTCAGGTGCGATGCCATTTGCACAGTATCACTACCCATTTGAAAATAAAGACGTGTTTGAGAAACAGTTCCCAGCTCAGTTTATCTCTGAGGCGGTTGACCAGACACGTGGATGGTTCCACTCATTGATAGCAGAATCTACTTTACTTTTCAACAAAGCACCATATGAAAATGTAATCGTTCTTGGACATGTGCAGGATGAAAATGGACAGAAGATGAGTAAGAGTAAAGGAAATGCCGTAGATCCGTTTGATGCTCTGGAAAATTACGGAGCAGATGCAATCCGCTGGTATTTCTATGTAAACAGTGCACCATGGCTGCCGAACCGTTTCCATGGAAAAGCGGTTACCGAAGGACAGCGTAAATTCATGGGTACACTGTGGAACACATATGCCTTTTATGTGTTGTATGCGGAGATTGACCAGTTTGATCCAACCGAGCATACATTAGAATATGATAAACTTTCGATTATGGACCGCTGGCTTTTGTCCCGTCTGTATTCGACGGTTAAAGAAGTTGATGAAGATCTTGACAACTATAAAATTCCGGAGACTGCGAAAGCACTGCAGAGTTTTGTGGAAGATATGAGCAACTGGTATGTACGCCGCTGCCGTGACCGTTTCTGGGCAAAAGGCATGGAACAGGATAAAATGAATGCCTACATGACTTTGTATACGGCACTTGTAACAATCAGTAAGGCAGCGGCTCCGATGATTCCATTTATGACCGAGAGTATTTATCAGAATCTCGTGTGCAATCTGGATTCATCAGCACCGGAAAGTATTCATTTGTGTGACTTCCCGAAAGTTAAGGAAGAATGGATTGACAAAGAACTTGAGACACAGATGAAACAGCTTTTGGACATTGTTGTTCTTGGCCGTGCATGCCGTAATACAGCAAATATCAAAAATCGTCAGCCAATTGGCAAAATGTATGTAAAGGCAGAAGGCGAATTGTCCGATTTCTATAAAGAAATCATTGCAGATGAGCTGAATGTAAAAGAAGTTGTCTTTACCGATGATACAAAAGAATTTACGACATATCAGTTTAAGCCGCAGCTTCGTACTCTCGGCCGCCGTTTTGGAAGCCGTTTGAATGAATTGAAAGAAGTGCTTGCCGGTTTAGATGGCAATGCTACGATGGATGCGTTGAATGCCTCCGGTGAAGTGACCGTTACCGTTGGCGGCGTGGATGAAGTGCTGGCAACAGAGGACCTTTTGGTAGAGACGGCACAGATGGATGGCTATGTGAGCGAGGAAGACCATGGTATTACCGTTGTATTGGATACAAACTTGACACCGGAGTTAATCGAGGAAGGATTTGTGCGCGAGGTTATCAGTAAAATTCAGACCATGCGTAAAGATGCCGGTTTTGAAGTGGTTGACCATATCCGTGTTTACGAGCAGGGAAATGATAAGATTAAAGAAATTATCAAAGCAAATGAATCTCAGATTAAAGCCGATGTTTTGGCGGATGAGGTTATTTTGGATAAAGTAGAAGGTTACACCGCCGATTGGAAAATTAACGGTGAGGCTGTTACACTGGGTGTTGCAAAAGTGGAAGCGTAACGAAGAGTTTGTTACAGAAAGAGAGGTAATTTATGGCATTTGTAACGGAAAAGGAAAAGAAAAAGGAATTGAAGACAAACATTTCGAACTACATGAAATTGTTGTTCCGCCGTTCGGTTGAAGAGGCAACTCCACAGCAGTTGTTTCAGGCAGTTTCCTATGCAGTCAAAGATATTGTAGTTGATGACTGGATGGCAACGCACAAAGCCTATGAGAAAAAGGACGTGAAGACGGTTTACTATTTGTCTATGGAATTTTTGATGGGTCGTGCACTTGGTAACATGATTATCAACCTCAAAGAGGATAAAATTGTCCGTGAGGTATTGGATGAAATGGGCGTAAACTTAGATTTGCTTGAGGATCAAGAGCCGGATGCCGCTCTTGGTAATGGTGGTCTTGGACGTCTGGCAGCCTGCTTTTTGGATTCCTTATCCACTCTTGGTTACCCGGCGTATGGCTGTGGTATCCGCTACAAATATGGTATGTTCAAACAGAAAATTGAAAATGGTTTCCAGATTGAAGCACCGGATGACTGGTTAAAAGATGGCAATCCATTTGAGATGAAACGTCCGGAATATGCCGTTGAAGTACGTTTTGGCGGTTATGTAACGGTAAGAAAAGACGAAAAGACCGGAAGGGATCGTTTTGTACAGGAAAATTATCAGTCCGTAATGGCAGTGCCTTATGATTTGCCGGTTGTCGGTTATGGAAACCACATTGTAAACACGCTTCGTATCTGGGATGCAGAGGCAATCGATACATTTAACCTGGATTCTTTTGATAAGGGTGATTATCAAAAGGCAGTGGAGCAGCAGAACCTTGCCCGAACCATTTGTGAAGTATTGTATCCAAATGACAACCATATGGCAGGAAAAGAACTTCGTTTGAAACAGCAGTATTTCTTTGTATCGGCAAGTGTGCAGCGTGCAATTATGAAGTACATGGAAAATCACAATGACATTCATGGTCTTCCGGAAAAAGTATGTTTCCAGTTAAATGATACCCATCCAACGGTAACCATACCGGAATTGATGCGTATTTTGTTAGACGAATATGGTCTTGAGTGGGATGATGCGTGGGATATCACAACCCGTACCTGCGCTTATACAAACCATACAATTATGGCGGAAGCATTGGAGAAGTGGCCGCTTGAGTTATTCTCCCGCCTGCTTCCTAGAATTTACCAGATTACCGAGGAAATTAACCGTCGTTTCCAGAATGAGATTCAGGCGAAGTATCCGGGCAATCAGGATAAAGTGAAAAGTATGGCAATCATTTATGATGGTCAGGTGAAGATGGCGCACCTTGCAATTGTTGCCGGCTTTTCGGTAAATGGTGTGGCAAGACTTCATACGGAAATTTTGAAGCATCAGGAATTAAAAGATTTCTATGAAATGATGCCGGAGAAATTTAATAATAAGACAAATGGTATTACACAGCGTCGTTTCCTGCTTCATGGAAATCCGAAACTTGCTGCATGGGTAACAGACAAAATTGGTGATGAGTGGATTACGGACTTGTCTAAAATTGATAAACTTTCTGTTTTTGTGGATGATAAAAAAGCACAGCAGGAATTTATGAATATCAAGTTCCAGAATAAGGTTCGTCTTGCAAAGTATATTAAGGAGCACAATGGTATTGAAGTAGACCCTCATTCGATTTTCGATGTACAGGTAAAACGTCTGCATGAGTATAAACGCCAGCTGCTTAACATTTTGCATGTTATGCATTTGTATAATCAATTGAAGAAAAATCCGGGTATGGATATGTATCCTCGTACTTTCATTTTCGGTGCGAAAGCTTCTGCCGGATACCGCCGTGCAAAGGCAATTATCAAATTGATTAACAGTGTTGCTGACGTAGTAAACAATGACGCTTCGATTGAAGGAAAAATCAAAGTTGTATTTATTGAAAACTACCGTGTGTCCAATGCAGAAATCATTTTTGCCGCTGCTGATGTATCAGAGCAGATTTCAACTGCAAGTAAAGAGGCATCCGGTACCGGTAATATGAAATTTATGTTAAATGGTGCACCGACTCTTGGAACAATGGATGGTGCCAATGTCGAAATCGTAGAAGAAGTAGGCGAGGAAAATGCTTTCATCTTCGGTCTTTCTTCACAGGAAGTAATTGATTTCGAACATAATAACCAGTATGATCCGAAAGAAATTTACAACATGGATTCCGATATCCGTGCCGTACTTACCCAGTTGATTGATGGAACATATTCTCATGAAAATCTTGATTTGTTCCGTGAAATTTACAATTCGCTGCTGGAAACAAACGGCTATGAGCGTGCCGATCAGTACTTTATTTTGAAAGATTTCCGTTCTTATGAGGAGGCACAGAAGAAAGTAGAAGAAGCATACCGCGATGAGGAGAGATGGGCTAAGATGGCAATGCTCCAGACCGCTAAATGCGGTAAATTCTCTTCCGATCGTACCATCGAAGAATATGCGAAAGAGATTTGGCACTTAGAGAAAGTTACATTGTAATATAATTGAATAAATAATTTTAAAATCGAGCATACTATCATCAAACAATTTTTGTGAGGTGATAGTATGTTTTTTAAACAAAAAGGATTCTATATATCATTAGCCTGCGGCATTGCAGCAATTGGCGCTTTTGCGGCGTTATGTATCAATATGAACCGCAGTGAACAAAAGGAGCCGGTGGCTTCGGCGAGTAATCCCCCACAGGCGACCGCGGTGGCAACACCGGAGACGAAAGAAGCGTCCAGCAATCATGCAAATTCCGAGGTAAAAGAAAAGAAAACAAAAAAGCATAAGAAAAAGTCTGTGCAGACCAATGCAAAGCCCGTGAAAAAGCAATTATCGTTTAATCAGGAAGAGGGTCTTTCCTGGCCGATAAAAGGTGATGTGCTGATGGAGTACAGTGCGGACAAAGTGGTATATTTTAAGACACTGGCGCAGTACCGCACAAATCCAGCGCTACTTTTAGAAGCAAAGGAAGGGATGGATGTAAAAGCAAGTGCAGACGGTATTGTGGAATCGGTGGCAACTTCCGAAGAAACGGGACGAACGGTTTCGGTATCAATTGGTGATGGTTTTACCGTTATCTACGGACAGTTAAAAGATGTTTCTGTAAGTAAAGGCGATACTGTTTCGGAAGGACAGGTTCTTGGCAAAATTGCAGAGCCGACAAAGTATTATAAAGAAGAAGGAACGAACCTTTATTTTCAAGTGAAGGAGAATAAATCAACGGTAAATCCGATGTTACTTCTTAAATAAGTGTGCCGGATATATCAAAAGTAATACGTTTATCATCATGGCAGGAAGCCTCTTATTATGTTATTATAAGTGCAACATAATAATTATATAATGTAAAGGAGGAACTGCCATGAAACAATGGAAACGGGTAAGTGGAGTTGTTTTATCGGGGATTTTAGCTTTGTCAATGACACTTGGCGGGATGACAGCACCGGATGCAGGGGCAAAAGCAAAAAAGGCAAAATTAAAGACAAAAAAAATTAGTGTTACAGCAGGAAAGAAGAAAACAATTAAAATTGCAAACAAGAAAAAATCCTGCAAGTACACATTTAAAAGCAGTAAGAAAAAGGTTGCCAAAGTATCCAAAAAGGGTAAGGTAACCGGATTGAAAAAAGGAACTGCAAAAATTACGGTAAAAGAAGTAAAAAAGAACGGAAAAACAAGAAAGCTTGGAACTGTTAAAGTAACAGTAACAAGGAAAAAAGGATCAGACAAAAATGTTGTAAATACAACAAAGCCTACGGCAAAGGCCACTTCGAAAGCAACAGAAAAGCCAAATCCGGCAAAAACAACACCGACACCGGTTGTAAAAGGTACATCGATAAAAGTGTACACGGACGAAATTAAGGATTCTAATTTAATTGCTGAGGCTGATGGCTTTGGACATATGCCAACACCGGAGCCGACCAAATCAGCAGATGCCACACCGGAACCAACACCGGCAGTGCTTGTGAATGCGGACATGGAAAATGGTGAATATGAGCCAATTGCTTCTCGTGGTTCTGCATCTATTTCGGTTGTAGATGATGGAGCAAATAACACAAAGAAAGGCGCTAAAGTAACAGGACGTACAGCAGACTGGCACGGTGCATCAATTGATGTTTCTTCCTTGGTTGAAACAGACAATGAATATGCGATTTCATTTTATGCAAAGCAGGAAACAGGTGAGGATCAGAAACTGGATCTTTCCATGCAGTATGTAGGGGATGATGAGGCTACTCATTATGATGGAATTAAGACCTTTGAACTTTCGGATTCTACATGGACAAAATGCGAAACAAAGGTCAAAGTGCCGGAGCATACAGGAACAATTTTGATTTATTGGCAGTCTGTGTACAACTCAAATAATAATATGGATTTTTATTTGGATGAAGTTACAATGACTGGTGTTGCCAAAGCCGCCGGTGAAGATTCCGGACTTCCGGATCTTAGTACAGGACTTGTGAAAGGGAAAATCGGTAATCCAATTATGACTTCCCGCTTAACAGCGGATCCGTGGGCAATGGAGTACAACGGAAGAGTGTATGTCTATGGAACAAATGATTCCCAGCAGTATGAAGCAGCACCGGATGCAGATAATAATTACAGCAAAATTAAAACATTAAACTGTTATTCATCTGCGGACATGGTGAACTGGACAGATCATGGAACGATTGCAGTATCCGGAAGTAAAGGCGCTGCAAAATGGTCAGCAAATTCCTGGGCACCTGCAGTATGCCATAAGAAGATTAATGGCAAAGAGAAATTCTTCTTGTATTTTGCGAACAACGCAAGCAGTATTGGTGTCTTGACGGCAGACAGCCCAACCGGTCCTTGGACTGACCCGATTGGCAAGCCAATTATTGACCGCTCCATTACCGGCTGCGCGGAGTCAGAAATCGGATGGCTCTTTGACCCGGCGGTTTTAGTTGATGATGACGGAACCGGATACCTTTATTTTGGTGGTATCGGTGATACCGATGGAAAGAAAGAAGAATTTATCCGCAATCCGAAATGTGCACGAGTTGTAAAACTTAGTGACGATATGACTAGTGTAGATGGAGATGCAAAAACGATTGATGCGCCATTTATGTTTGAGGATTCCGGTATTAACAAAATTGGAGATAAATATTACTACAGTTACTGCACAAACTGGACCGGAAGTATTGACGGTGTTGCGATTGACCGTGCAGACTGTCCGACGGCAAACATTGCGGTAATGGTTAGTGACAGTCCAATGGGCGATTTTAAGTATGTCGGCTGCGTTTTGAAAAATCCGGGTACATATTTTGGGGCCAGTGGTAACAACCATCACTGTTTCACACAGTTTAATGGGGAACTGTATGCATTTTACCATACCAAAAAAGACACGATTGCAGTTGGTACAAAGCAGGATTTCCGAACAACTTATGTAAATGAATTAAACCTTGGTGACAATGGTGACTTCACGAACGCTGATGGTACAATTGCAGATACGAAAATGACAAAGACCGGTGTGTCATCCGTTGGTACAATCAATCCATATGAGACAGTTGAGGCAGAAACATTTGCGATGGCAGATACGGTAGGAACTGTTATTAATAATGAGAAAGCGTCCAATGAAGACTGGACCGTAAATTATTCCATATACAATGGAAAGATTGGTTCTTATATTGGTGTGGCAGATGTTGATTTTGGAACGGATGGAGCATCTGAAATCACCATGAAACTTGGTGATTCCACATCGGATTCTTATCAGACGGTTACAAAGAAACTCGGTAAGAAGCTGACAGGAAAGCATACCATCTACTTTGAGTTTGGTACACTGGATGTTCGTATGGATTCCTGGAAGTTCAGCAAATAATAAATAGTATTGTTTTAAAAATAAAAAGGGCAGTATACCATAGAGAATGTGGTGTTCTGCTCTTTTTATGTTGATATGATACAAAATAACATGTTATAATAGTGTCATAGTCGAGGAGGTGTTTGACACGTGTTTCGTATTATATATGCGGTTGAGCGCGAACATATGCCGGAGGGGTTTGTAGACAATCTCGTTTTTGCTGAGGGCGAATATGAGATGATGTTATTTGAAAATGATACGATGATTGAAGTGGATGGTGAAATGCGCCCATATCCGGCTCATACCGGAATTATTTATAAACCGGGACAGCGGGTTCATTATCATGCCAAAGAAGGAGAATTAATTTATACATGGATTCGGTTCGATTGTGATGAGCCTTTGTTTGCCGAAGGGTATGTTCCGTTTGGAGTGCCAATTTTTTGTGGCAATTATGATTATTTTTTAAATTATTGGCATATGGTGGCTTGTGAAAATTATTGGCACAGTAAAAGTGAAGAATATATTATTTCAGATTTAATGCATATTATTTTTCATTGGTTTCACGATTATGCTTTCCCAAAACAGAGTTCCAGATATCAGCCGCTTTTGGAAAAACTGCGTGGAGATATTTATGCACATCCGGAATACGACTGGACGTTGGAAATGATGGCGAATCGGGTAAGCCTAAGTACACGCTCGCTTCAGAAAGCATATAAAAATTTTGCCAATATTTCATGTATCGCAGAAGTGATTGAGAGCAGGATGATTCGAGCCAAGATGCTTTTACTTCGAAGTGCTTTTGATATTGGTGAAATCAGTCTGCAGTGTGGGTACCATAATGTGGAGCATTTTTGCAGACAATTTAAAAAACATGAGGGGTGTTCGCCGAGTTATTATCGCAAGGAACATCAGGTGATGCCATAAAAGTGCTTGATAAATCAAGTTTCGTTCAAGATATATCATGGATTTATACTTATAAATGCGATAAACTAATCTCAAGTAAATCAATATTTACTTTCCCTCAAAACAAACTCTTATAACTAAAAATACTGTCATTGTGAAAACAATGGCAGTATTTTGCTTTTTTTGGGGTTTTGATGGAAAAGTCAAAAAGGAGGAATTGAAAATCATGAAAAGAAATGTAGTAAAAACTGCACATACCAAAGGCCTTGCCTTATTGTTGGCGGCCGGTATGCTTATGTCACAGATGTCGGGCGTATCTGCTGATGCAAAAGCAAAGAAACCCAAATTGAGTGCAACAAAGATTTCCGTTACAGTGGGGAAAACCAAAAGGGTGACAGTAAAAAATGCCAAAAAAGTTACTTGGAAAGTAACAAAAAAAGCAGCAAAAATTATTAAACTCACAAAGAAATCCAAAAAGGGAGCAACAATTAAAGGATTAAAAAAAGGAACTGCAAAAATTTCCGTTCAAATGAAGAATGGAAAGAAAAAAGTGAAAAAGACGATTACGGTGAAAGTAAGCAGTGCCAAAAAAGTTGTTGTTACCGCAGAACCGGCTAAGACTACAAAGAAACCGGCAAACGGTTCAACGAATGGTCCAACAAAAGAACCAACAGTGACACCGACTGCAACATCAACAACAGAACCGTCGGCAACGCCTACTGCAACGCCGACAGAAGAACCATCGGCAGAGCCAACAGCAACACCAATGCCGCTTCCGGATCTTGGTGAAAACGATGTTAAAGTTGACTTGACAAAAGAAAATGAATATGGTCAGAATTCGGTATTGGAAGATACTATTACTTATTATGAAGGAAATGGTGTAAGCTATACGTCAACCGGACAGGCAAGCGGTGGCGGTGTGGCATACTGGACCAATGCAGACAAGTCCGGAATTGATTTATCCAAATACAAATCCATTCATATTGCAGCGTCATCAGATACAGCAAATGCACCTGTTGTTTGTGAATTGCTTAAGAGCAATCCGGCAAATGTATGGGGTGGTGGAATTGATGTATTCGACGGTTACAGTGAGTATAGTGCTATTACAGAAGCCGGCAAAGTACAAGTATTTGAATTCCAGATTAATGATGAATTGGCAGCTGCTTTGGCAGAGGGAACACTTGCCTACGGCATTCGGTTGAAATACAATGCTTATCATGCAGATGGTGACGATTTACCAAACTG
>CALELW010000106.1 GCA_937902905.1 uncultured Clostridium sp.
AAAAATAAGGGATTCGTTAATGTCCCATGTAAATGTATTCCAGGAATTCCATCCGAGTGGGGGCAAAAATCCCAGTGCCTTTGTATTTTCGCTCATAGATAAACGCTCCTTGATTTTTTTTTAATTCTATTATAGGATATTAGTCAGGGCAAAACAATGGATTATTATGTAAAGGATGTGTATTATTATGAGTAAACCACGTGCGATTCGTAACCGCAAGAGTGAAATGATAAGCTGCTGGGTGTGTGCTGCATTTATTGCTATTTTGTTTATTGGAAAAAATCTGCTGATTGGCTCCGGTTCCATGGGCGTATTTAACACGGCACTTATTATTTTGTTTGTTGTATGGATTTTGATTTCTTTGTTTTATACCATCCAGTATTTTAAATGGAAGAAAGCAAATAATATGTAAAAGATTCATAGGAAGTTCACAAAATAGGTGTATCCTTTAGTATGTTCTATTTCAAATGGAACAGGTGAAAGGATGTGATGTTATGAATTGGTTTCGACGTATGATGTATGGCAGATATGGAAATGACCAGTTTGGAAATTTCTTGTTTGTTGTGTATTTAGTATTATTTGTGTTACAGCGGATTTTCATAAGAACGGTGGCGGCACCGGTATTTGCACTTGTCAGTATGCTTGTGATTGTACTTTATTTCTTCCGCTGCTTTTCGAGAAATATTGTAAACCGCCAGAGAGAAAATCAGAAATTTTTGAAATTTTGGAACCCGGTAAAAAACTACTTTAAGTTTTGCAGACTTCGTATGAAAGAGCGGAGTGGAACGAAAAAGTTATATCGATGCCCGAAGTGCCACCAGACTATTCGTGTGCCAAAGGGGCGTGGAAAAATTGCGATTTCGTGTCCGAAATGCCGGTTTGAATTTATTAAGAAAACGTGATGATTCAGAGACTTCCTATGTGTCTGAGTTGTCACTGTTTATAGGAGAAACTTGATGTTTGGTTATGTAACGGCAAATAAACCGGAATTAAAGATAAGAGAATTTGCCAGATACAAAGGATATTACTGCGGACTGTGCCACACACTTTTGAAAAATCATGGCAGGCGCGGGCAGATGACATTGACTTATGATATGACATTTCTTGTGATTTTATTGAGTTCTTTATATGAACCAAAAGAAGAAGAAATGAGAAAGCATTGTCTGATTCATCCGGCAAAAAAGCAGTATATGATACAGAATGAAGTATTGGTTTATGCGTCGGACATGAACATTCTTTTGACGTATGACCACTTGAAAGATGATTGGGAAGACGAGAGAAAAATAGGTGGCTTTTTGGGCATGAAAGCATTTGCCGCTAAAAAGAAAAAGATTGAAAAGAAGTATAAAAGACAGGCTGAGGTAATTGAAAAAGCATTAAATGAACTTGCAGAATTAGAGAAAGAAAACTGTCAGGATATTGATGCGGCAGCGAGACCGTTTGGCAGTCTGATGGCAGAATTGTTTGTATGGAAAGAGGACGCTTTTCAGGATATTTTGCGTGCTTTTGGTTTTTACCTTGGCAAATTTATTTATATGATGGACGCCTTTATGGATTTGGCAGACGATGAAAAAAAAGGATGTTATAATCCGTTTATGAACCGAATCGGAGAAGAACATTTAGAAGAGAACATAAGAGAAATGTTAGACGGGACACTTCGGATGGCAATTGTCGAGTTTGAAAAGTTACCACTGGAACAGGATTTACCGATTTTAAGAAATATTTTATACGAAGGTGTCTGGGTGACGGATGAGAAGAAACGGAGGAAATGATGACAAGAGACCCATATTCAGTATTAGGAGTAACAAGAGGAGCAACGGACCGCGAGATTAAAAAGGCATACCGCACATTGAGCCGGAAATATCATCCGGATTCCTATTCGGATGAATCGCAGAAAAGCTGGGCGGAAGAAAAATTCCGTGAGGTACAGGAAGCTTATAACCAGATTGTTAATGAGCGCTCCGGTAAAACAAACCAGAGTTACGGCGGTTATGGTGATGGCGGAGAATATACCGAAGAAGACCAGCATTTGATGGCTGCGATGAATTACATCCGGGCACGTCGTTTTAATGAGGCGATTAACGTGTTAAACAGTATGGAAAACCGAAGTGCCAGATGGTATTATTTCAGTTCGTATGCAAATCTTGGCCTGGGAAATAATGTGGTTGCGATGAATTATGCCAAAAAGGCAGTTGAGTTAGACCCATCCAATCCCGAATACCAGCAGTATTATCAGCAGTTGCAGCGAGGAGGCGGTGCAAGTCCGTTTGGTGGAAGTCCATTTGGCGGTGGTTATGGCGGCTATGGCGGTTACGGTGGCTATGGAAGCTACGGTGGCGGCGATACATGCGGAACCGGCAATCTCTGCTGTGATTTGTGGATTGCGGATTCTTGTTGTGAATGTATGGGAGGAGATTTATGCGCATGCATGTAAATAAGACGAAAAAAATAGCAATATTAGGCGTATTGGCAGCACTAAGCACGGTTCTTACGGTGCTTGGTACTGTCATTTCTGTCAATACCGTGTTTTTTACGGCATTGGCGGCATATCTGTTAGGAATTATTGTAGTCCGATTTGGAATCAAAGAGGGAATCCTTTTTTACTTTGTCTGTGCAGCACTGGATTTTTTTGTGAATCCGGATAAGATGCATGTAATTTTATATCTTGCACTTGCTGCTTACATACTTTTATCAGAAGGGACTTTTTTACTTCTGCAGAAAAAGAATCCGAAAGAATGGGTTCACTGTGTGATAAGACTTGTGATATTCCTTTTGATTTATGTTCCGATGATATTCTTTTTTCCAAAACTTTTATTTGGAGATGCGATGCAGAAAATGACAGCTTTTTACCCACTGTTAATTCCTGCCGGTGTGGTCGGATGGCTTGTTTATGATGTTGCATACCGGGTGTTTAAACGTATTTTTTATGAGCGGTTTCATACAATAATTTAATGAATAAGACAAAAAGTAGTACGAAAAATGCCAACACGTAGTATTGATGACTACGATTGACAAGCGGCGTAGTAAGGCTTTATACTATACAATGTTTGAATTTAGGATAAAGGGGAAACGCTATGTCAGTCAGAATTATAGGAACCGGCAGCTACCTTCCAAAAAAAGTAGCGGATAATAACTTTTTGTCAACCATCGTAGATACAGACGATGAGTGGATTCGTCAGCGAACCGGTATAAAAGAAAGACATCTCTCAAATGGAAAAGAAGGAACGACTTATATGGCTGCTCATGCGGCGGAGGCTGCGCTGGAAAATGCAGGGATAGGAGCCGATGAGTTAGATATGATAATTGTTGCTACGGTATCGGCGGATACGTACGTGCCAAGTACATCCTGTTCGGTGCAGGGAGCGATTGGTGCGATACGGGCAACCTGCTTTGATATTAATGCTGCGTGTTCCGGATTTTTATTTGCCTTAAATACGGCGTATGCCTATATCGAAATGGGAATGGCAAAAACCGTTCTTGTGGCTGGTGCCGAGACATTATCCCGCGAGGTCGACTGGTCAGATAGAGGTTCCTGCATTTTGTTTGGAGATGGTTCAGGTGCTGCTATTGTTCAAAAAGATGATTCTAATGTAGGAGGACTGATTGCCAGTGTGACCGGCTCAGATGGTACGCAGGGTGATGTGCTTACGTGTAAAGGCCGTGGAATTCAAAATCCATTTCACAATTCTAAACGAAAAAAAGACTACATCCGCATGGATGGTCAGGCAGTGTTTCGGTTTGCCGTTACCATGGTGCCACGCTGTGTGAAGCAGATTTTGAAAAAAACAGAAACTGATGTAGACGATATTAAGTTTTTTGTACTGCATCAGGCAAATGTAAGAATTTTGGAACTGATTGCGAAACGACTTAAGGTGGACATTGATAAGTTTCCGATGAATCTTGACCGTTATGGAAATACATCGTCAGCGAGTATTCCGATATTATTAGATGAGTTAAACCGCAATCATTTGTTAGAGCGTGGAGATAAAATTATTTTGTCAGGCTTTGGCGGTGGATTAACTTGGGGCGCAATGCTCATTGAATGGTAATATATAGAACCCTCTTTGCATAAACTATAATGCAAAGGGGGATTTTTGTTTTGAGAAGGACAGGCAGAGTAATTTTAGTATTTTTTCTTGTGTTTTTTTGTATGGCCGGATTGTGGCTGTTTCAGTCCTTTCGGGAGAGTCGTGTCGCAAAGACCAAAAAAGAGTATCACAATGTCTACATAACTGATGTAAAACAACAGAAAGTTGAAGGAATCTGGCGCGGACAGAAAAAAACGTGGCAGCTTCGTTCTGCCGTTTCCAAAGAAAGAATAAGCGGAGTGGCAGACCTAATTGAGGAGCAGGGAAAAGTTGTAAAAGTTCGAAAAAAACCGGATATGATTCAAGGAAAAATTCTGCGAATTATGGACAAAAAAATACAGATTGAAAATTATGGTTTTGTTTCGCTGGATGCGGAATTTTGTGTTTACCATCTGAAAAATGACGGCACAGTGACACCGGGTGAGGCAAACGAATTATCGGTAGGTGAGTCGGGGGCAAAATACGTTGCGGCATCCGGGAAAATCTGTGCGGCGCTGCTATATGAACAGAAAGAGAAAACGGCTAATATTCGTGTGATTTTACAAAATGACAAAAATCACAGTTATGATTTTTCAAGTGTTACGCTTTCAGGAACAACCGGGTATACTGTGATTGCTGGGAAGAAGAAGACACATTTTGATGCATCAGTAAAACAAAATCTGACGGCACAAAATGTAACGGAGCATATCGTGGTGATACCGGATACGGGTGGAAAAATCCGAGTGGAGAGTGTAAATAAGCAGTATGGACATCCGGAGTACCGGGGTATTTTTGAAATTGATTTAGTGGACAAGGCACTACATATAATCAATGAGCTGTCGCTAGAGGAATATTTATATAGTGTTGTGCCAAGTGAAATGCCGACCGAATATCAAAAGGAAGCATTGAAAGCACAGGCGGTATGTGCCAGAAGTTATGCCATCAAGCAGATGGCAGGAAAAAGGCTGGCAGCTTTGGGTGCGCATGTAGATGACAGCGTAGCATTTCAGGTGTATAACAATCTGCGGGAGGATGCTGCGTCCATTGCAGCGGTCAATGAAACAAAAGGGCAGGTTGTTTTTGCAGAAAACCAAGTGGCAGAAACTTATTTTTATTCTGTTTCTGCGGGTGTTTCTTCCGGGATTAAGGAGGTATGGTTTGCGAAAAAAGACAGAAGTTATCTTATGCCGTGCGTGCTGTTAGGAGATAGTAGAAAGACACTGGATTTGCAGAAAGAAGCGGATTTTTCTAAATTTTTGAAAGATGAATTAAAAAGTTATGATGCCAATTCGCCATGGTATCGATGGCGGACTACTGTGTCTGAAAAACAATTGCAGCAATTCATTTCTGAAAAAATAAAAAGCCGGTATGAAAAAAATCCAACACAAATTCAGACAAAACAAAAGGATGGAACATTTTTCAGCACCGGACAGACCGAATTAGGAGAAATCAAAAAGGTAGAAATTTTAAAAAGAGGAAAAAGCGGTGTGGCAGTGATGGCGCAAATTACGGGGAGTAAAAACACGCTGCGGATTTACACGGAATATAATATAAGAAATTTGTTTGGTGGCGAAAAACTTATTTATCTCAGAAAAGATAAAAAAGAGGTATCGGGACTTAGTTGTCTGCCGAGTGGCTATTTTACAATAGAAAAAAAGGGAGATTCCTATATTTTTACCGGTGGTGGCTATGGACATGGCGTTGGGATGAGCCAGAACGGTGCCAATCAAATGGCAGCTCAGGGGAAAAAATGCGAGGAAATTCTCAAATTTTACTTTTCAGGTAGTACTTTACAATATCAGAAATTCGTCTGAGATCATTGATGGGATGAATGCTGTGGTAGGTTTGAAGATATTTATTTAAAAGTGCACCAAGAAAAACAAAAGTGATGCAGAAATAAAGCCACAACATCAAAAAGACAATGGATGTCAAACTGCCGTAAATCGATGAAATCGTGCCCCAGGTATCCACATAAAAAGAATACAGATACGAGAACGAAATCCAGAGAAAAGAAGACAGAATGGCACCCGGAAGTTCTTCCCGGAACAAGGCATGGCGGCCTGGTATGAAATAGTACAAAAAGGCGAAATAAACTGTAAACAGTAACAGGGAAAATGCCGAGCGCAGCAAAAACAAAAGTAATGTCATATGCTGCATAAATGGCAGAAAGCGATTAATCAACTGGATAATCTGGTTGCCAAAAACAAGAAGAATCAAGCTGATAATAATCATAATCGTAAATAAAACGGTATCTAAGATGGAATGAAAACGTCTTGAAAAAAAAGAACGATGTTCATCCAGCCCGTCACTGTAGATGGCCTCCAATTCATAAGCAATACTGGCAAAACCTTTGGAGCCTGCCCATAATGCGGAAATAACGGTAGCAGAAAGAATGGTTGTAGATGCCTCAAAGGATTCATTCAGCCAGGTTGAAATAAGGGAACTTAAACTGGCAGGAATGACCTTCTGTACGGAGGCAAGAAGAACCGCTTCGCTGATGGGAGTATGCTTTAACAAGGTAATAAAAAACATCAAAAAAGGAAAAAAGGATACCATGATAAAAAAAGCAACCTGCGCCGCATGAATGGAAATGCGGTTGCCTTTAATATTTTTTATGGCCCATATATAAAGGTTATTTGTTTCCATAGAATGTCTCCTTTTTTCTTTGCTGTGCTAAGTATATGCAATTCCCGGGGAAAAATCAACACAAACACATGCAATTTGCACAAAAACTAATAGGTATATAATCAAAAAACTATCACAATTTAACAAATATAGTATTTACATTATAGTTAAAATGTGGTATTTTTATGTCAGAGAAAGGAGGTTGCCAAATGCAACGAAACAAACTTATGGGCGTTGTAGCATTGCTTTTATGTATCGGAATGATGATTCCTTCCGTATCGGCTAAGGCAGCTACGACAATCTACAATGAAAAAACCGGCGTTGAAGATGGTTATGATTACGCACTGTGGAAGGATTATGGTGATACGAGCATGACCTTAAATGGTGGCGGAAACTTCAGCTGCTGGTGGGACAACATCGGGAATGCGTTGTTCCGCAAAGGAAAAACCTTTGACTGCACCAAAACTTATTCCCAGATTGGTAACATTTCCATTGATTATGGATGTTACTACCAGCCAAAAGGAAATTCTTACCTTTGTGTGTATGGCTGGTCCAGAAACCCGTTGGTTGAGTATTACATCGTAGACAGCTGGGGAACCTGGCGTCCACCTGGAGCTTCTTCTAAAGGACAGATTTACGTTGATGGTGGAACGTATGATGTGTATGAGACAACACGTTACAATCAGCCGTCAATTGATGGTAACACAACATTCAAACAGTACTGGAGTGTACGTACAAGCAAGCGTACAAGTGGAACCATTTCAGTGACAGAACACTTTAAGAAATGGGAAAGTCTTGGTATGCCAATGGGAAAACTCTATGAGGTTGCTTTGAATGTAGAAGGTTACCAGAGTAGTGGTTATGCGGATGTTTACAAAAACAACCTGACAATTGGGGGAAGTACATTGAGTGGAAGTACCGGTGGAAGCAGTTCAGGGGGAAATACTTCCGGCGGAAGCAGCACATGGAATGGTCTCACGGTACAGTGTGAGGATATGACGCTGGGCGGCTCATATGCAAGCAAAATCAGTTCTCCATTTAATGGTGTTGCCTTGTATGGAAACAATGATTCCTGTTCATATACTCAGTATTTTGGATACGGAACTCATGACTTTACATTGCGTGGCTGTTCAAACAACTCAAAGATGGCGCAGGTAGACTTATATGTAGGCGGTCAGAAAAAAGGAACGTTCTACTATGGCGGAAGTTATCCGGCAGAATATACGATTAAAAATGTAACACACGGACTTGGTAATCAGGAGGTAAAACTTGTTGTGACAAGTGACGATGGTACATGGGATGGTTATGTTGACTATTTGACAATCAAATAAGATGTAGTTTTTAATGAAAAGAATTCGACTGAAAAGTTTGCACTTCGTGGGCGCTTTCGCTAATTGAGTGCGTAGCAGCAGGGGCACTGAAACTACCAGTGCCACCTGCCGACGCACTCAAAACCCACTCAGTGCAAAACTTTTCAGTCGAATTTATTTTAATTGAAAAAACATCTAGTTGGCTTTTTGAAGGAGTAGTTTGTGTCGGGGGCTCGATGTCAGTTTTTAGAATTCCAGTAAGGTATTAAGAAAAGATAGATTTGTTAAAAATATGTCATTATTCACAAAAAAAGGTAGTAATTAGGAAAAAAAGGGAGTATAATATTTTTGTGTTAAATAAAATGTAGTTTTTGGATGACATCGAGGAGGTTAAGCATGAAAAAAAGAAAAATTGGTACAAGAGGGATTATGATGATTACCACAATGAGTATCATGATTGCAGCGGTAATTATCACAGCAGTAATTGGTATGATAGGTGTTCGGACGACAAATAATATCGGTATAAAGAATTATAAAGATACGATGACCGATGGATACAATACTGAAATTAAGACGCAGGTTGAGTCAGCAATTTCGATTGTTTCTCATTATTATAATTTATCGCAGGATGACAAATTGTCCGAAGAAGAAGCAAAAGAACAGGCGTTAGAAGTAATTCGTAATATGCGTTATGGTACAGATTATGACAAAGACGGTGTAAATGATGGCTATTTTTGGATTGACGATACGGATTATAATTTAGTGATGCACCCGATTCTGAGTAAACAGGAGGGGACAAACCGTAAGCAGTTAAAAGACCAGAATGGTGTATTGATTCTTCAGAATATTATGAAAAAAGCGAATAACGGCGGTGGCTTTAACGAGTTTTATTTTACCAAATCAGATGGAACTACCGTGGCTCCGAAAATTGCGTATTCAGAAAAATTTGAACCATGGAACTGGGTTATAACAACAGGAAATTATGTGGATGATATGCAGTCTCAGGTAAAAGATACCAGCCAGGCAATGAATGTTATAATTCGCAATATTGCCATAGAGTTAATCGTAGGCATTATTGTCATGATGATCGTGGCTTTTCTTTTCAGCATTTTCTCAACGAAGCGGATTTTGAAACCGATTATTGCGCTTAAGGATGATTTGCTCCGTTTTACAAAAGGAGAATTGGATTTCCATGTGAATGAGAAAGCATTGTGCTGCAAGGATGAGATTGGTGTGTTGGGAGAGAGTTTGGAAAAAGTGAGAGGAACACTTTACCAGATTGTCCGTTCTATCAAAGAGGCATCCGGACACATCACGGAGACAGAAAGCGTTGTAAAAGAACGCTCAAATGACAGCCGCATCAATTCCAAAGAAATTGCAAATGCTGTAAACAATGTTTCGCAGGGAGCACATTCACAGGCAGAACAGGTGCAGGATGCCGTAGATGCAATTCAGGTTATGGATCATATGATTGACCAGATGCAGCAGAAGATACTCGATATGACAAAACTGTCGGATGAGATGACAGAAGCAGGAGAAAATGCAAGTGTCATTATGGCAGAACTGGAAAGCCGCAATGAGGATACGACGAATGCGATTTACAAAGTGGCAGAGCAGATTGAAAAGACGAATACTTTGGTACAGAGAATACAGGAATCTACGCAGTTAATTACACAGATTGCTTCTCAGACCAATCTTCTGAGTCTGAATGCAAGTATTGAAGCAGCCCGTGCAGGAGAATCCGGTAAAGGATTTGCCGTTGTCGCAGATGAGATTAAGCAGTTAGCAGACGAGTCCCAGAATTCGACTGTGACAATCGAAGAGATTATTGATACACTGCTTGCCGCTTCCGGTGAGATGGTGAAAACAATGGAAGTGCTTTCTGAGCAGACCAAAGAACAAAAAAGCAAATTGGATGAGACCAAACGTAAATTTGAAGAAGTTTCGAATCGGATTGGCGACACCAAAGAAAATATTGAGGTTGTAAGAGAGAGCGCGGCTACTTGTGACAGTGCGAAAAACAAAGTAACAGAAGTGCTCGAAAATCTGTCATCCATTTCCGAAGAAAATGCAGCTTCCACAGAGGAAACAAGTGCATCGATGGAAGAATTAAATGGTAACATTGACCAGCTGGCAGGCTTTGCAACCCGTTTGGATGAAATTTCAAACAAATTAAAGAAAACGATGAGTTTCTTTCAATTAAAATAATTCGACTGAAAAGTTTGCATTGAAAAACCATCTAACTGACTGGGTAAAGCAGCAGCCTGTGCCAAGCGCTCGTTGCCAGTTTTTAGAATTCCAGTAATTTAGAAAAAAACTTTGTGACTCGTGGGTTTTGAGTACGTCGGTATGAGGCACTGGTAGTTTCAGTGCCCATACCGTTACGCACTCAACGAGCGGGAGCGCCCACGAGACGCAAACTTTTTTTCTAAATTACGGAAACTAAAAACCTTGCATCGAACACTTGACAGAGAACAACCATATATGCTAAAGTGTAAAAGGTTTCATTATGAAAATGACGCAGAAGGTGTTGGCATTTGCCAGACAGACTGTTAATTTCCTTCAGAGAGACAGAATCATCGGCTGTAAGTTCTGTCAGGTTCCGTTAGCAGTTGAATTTCGCACCGGAGTCTTGCTTTTGAACGGTCAAAAGACAAAAGTAGAAAGTGACGGCTGATATCCGTTATCGTATTATGAGTGCTTATCATTTTTGATAGGAATTTGGGTGGTACCGCGAGTTGATTCGTCCCTTGCAGAGAAATCTCTGTAAGGGGCTTTTTTAATTACAAGAAAAGAAATCTTTCAGGAAAGGAGATTATCATGAAAGAAAAATTGGAGCATATTTTAAGCAATGCGATGTCTCAAATTGAGCAGTCGGGGGAACTCGATAAATTAAATGAAATCCGGGTTGCCTTTTTGGGAAAGAAAGGGGAACTGACAAGTGTTCTTAAGTCCATGAAGGATGTGGCACCGGAAGACCGTCCGAAAGTTGGTCAGATGGTAAATGAGGCACGGGCAAAAATTGAGAGCAGTTTAGAGGAAAAGAAAGCTGCTTTTGAGCGTAAACTTCGCGAGGAAAAAATGAAAGCCGAAGTAATCGATGTAACTTTGCCTGGCCGTGAGAGAAAGATGGGACACCGTCATCCAAATACGATTGCCTTAGAAGAAGTAGAAAAAATCTTTATCGGCATGGGTTATGAGGTTGTCGAAGGTCCGGAAGTAGAGTATGACTACTATAACTTCGAAGCACTTAATATTCCGGCAAATCATCCGGCAAAAGATGAGCAGGATACTTTCTATATTAATGATAAAATTGTACTTCGTACCCAGACTTCATCTGTTCAGGTGCATGAGATGGAAAAAGGGAAATTACCGATTCGTATGATTTCACCGGGACGAGTATTTAGAAGCGATGATGTTGATGCGACACATTCTCCATCATTCCATCAGATTGAAGGACTTGTTATTGACAAAAACATTACTTTTGCTGATTTGAAAGGAACACTGGAACAGTTTGCAAAGAAATTGTTTGGAGAAGATACCAAAGTAAAATTCCGTCCGCATCATTTTCCGTTTACTGAGCCAAGTGCAGAAATGGATGTGACCTGTTTCAAATGTGGCGGCAAGGGTTGTCGTTTCTGTAAGGGCGAGGGCTGGATTGAA
>CALELW010000107.1 GCA_937902905.1 uncultured Clostridium sp.
CCGCGCAGGAAAAGACGGCGAAGGAAAAACAGGAGATGGGGTTGGTATTCTCTTACAGATTTCTCATAAGTTTTTCAGCAAAGTAGCAGAAAAACTTGGTATTGATATTGGAGGAGAGCGTGAATATGGTGTCGGCATGTTCTTTTTCCCACAGGATGAGTTAAAAAGAAATCAGGCAAAGAAAATGTTCGAAAACATCATTGCCAAAGAGGGAATGGAATTTCTTGCATGGCGTGAAGTACCAATTGCACCGGACATTCTTGGAAAACGTGCTGTCGAGTGTATGCCGTATATCATGCAGTGTTTCGTAAAGAAGCCAAAGAAAGTCGAAAAGGGACTGGATTTTGACCGCAAATTATACATTGCCAGACGTGTCTTTGAGCAGTCCAATGAAAATACTTATGTAGTTTCACTTTCTTCCCGTACAATTGTATATAAAGGAATGTTTTTGGTTTCGCAGCTCCGCTTATTCTTCGATGATTTGCAGGACGTCGATTATGAATCCGCGATTGCGATTGTACATTCCCGTTTCTCGACAAACACACAGCCGAGCTGGCAGCGTGCTCATCCAAACCGTTTTATTGTACACAACGGTGAGATTAATACCATTCTTGGTAATGCAGATAAGATGCTTGCCCGTGAGGAGACGATGGAATCCGAGCAGTTAAAAGGAGAACTTCACAAAGTCCTTCCGGTTATCAATGCCAGCGGTTCGGACTCAGCAATGCTTGATAATACATTGGAATTTCTGGTAATGAGTGGTATGGAACTGCCGCTTGCCGTGATGATTACAATTCCGGAGCCTTGGGCAAATAACCGTTATATCAGTGAAAAGAAAAAAGACTTTTATCAATATTATGCAACGATGATGGAGCCATGGGATGGCCCGGCTTCCATTTTGTTCTCAGATGGTGATTTGGTTGGTGCCGTGCTTGACCGAAACGGTCTGCGTCCTTCCCGTTATTATATTACAGATGAGGATGAATTGATTCTTTCTTCCGAGGTCGGTGTTATGCCAATCAGTGAAGAACATGTCATCAAAAAAGACCGCTTAAGACCGGGTAAAATGCTTTTGGTTGATACGGTAAAAGGAGAATTGGTGGATGATGATGTTCTGAAAGAGACATACGCATCCCGCCGTCCTTATGGTGAATGGTTAGATAGCAATCTGGTAGAATTAAAAGACATTCATATTCCAAACCACCGTGTAGAGCATTACAGCGATGAGGAGCGGAGAAAACTTCAAAAAGCATTTGGCTACACATATGAGGATGTGAAAAATTCCATTCTTCCGATGGCTCAAAATGGCAGCGAGCCGATTGCTGCCATGGGACATGACACACCGCTTCCGATGCTTAGTAAACAGCCACAGCCGTTGTTTAACTATTTCAGACAACGTTTCGCGCAGGTAACAAACCCGCCAATTGATGCGATTCGTGAGGAAGTAGTAACATCAACATCAACTTATATTGGCGAGGACGGAAACCTATTACATGAGCAGCCGGAAAACTGTCGTGTACTTCGTATTAAGAATCCGATTTTGACCGATACGGATTTGTTAAAGATTAAAAATATGGATATACCGGGATTCAAAGTTGGTGTTATTCCGATTACTTATTACAAAAACACCTCTTTGAAAAAGGCAATTGACCGACTGTTTTTGGAGGCAGACAGAGCTTACAAAGATGGCGTTAATGTATTGATTCTTTCGGACCGCGGTGTCGATGAGAACCATGTGGCAATTCCTTCCTTGTTGGCGGTATCCGCTATGCAGCAGCATTTGGTACGCACAAAGAAAAGAACGAGTGTTGCCATGATTTTGGAGAGTGCAGAGCCAAGAGAAGTTCATCACTTTGCTACCTTATTAGGTTATGGTGCCTGCGCCGTAAACCCATATCTGGCACTGGATACCATCAAACATCTGATTGACTGCAACATGCTTGACAAAGATTATTATGCTGCCGTAGATGACTATAATTCAGCCATCCTTCACGGTATCGTAAAAATTGCATCGAAAATGGGAATTTCGACGATTCAGTCCTATCAGGGTTCCAAAATTTTTGAGGCGATTGGCATTTCCAAAGAAGTGACAGATGTGTATTTCACCGACACAGTATCCAGAATCGGCGGCATTTCACTTCAGGATATTGAGACACAGGTAGAAAACCTTCATACACGTGCCTTTGACCCATTGGATCTTGGCAACGATACAACACTTGACAGTCTGGGTATGCACAAGTCGCGCAGTGGAAAAGAAGAACATCTTTATAATCCAAAGACGATTCATCTTTTACAGCAGGCAACCTGGCAGAAAGATTATAAATTATTTAAAGAATATTCAAGAGAAATTGATAATGAAGACCGCTTCATGAATTTGAGAAGTTTGTTAGACTTCAAATTCCCGAAAAAGGGAATTCCGCTTTCACAGGTTGAACCGGTTGACAGCATTGTTAAACGATTCAAAACCGGTGCGATGTCTTATGGTTCTATTTCACAGGAAGCACATGAGACGTTAGCTATTGCGATGAACCGCTTACATGGTAAATCCAATAGTGGTGAAGGCGGTGAGAGTTTAGAGAGACTTTCCATTGGAAAAGACGGATTAAACCGTTGCTCCGCAATTAAACAGGTAGCGAGCGGACGATTTGGTGTCACCTCACATTATTTAGTAAGTGCAAAAGAAATTCAGATTAAGATGGCACAGGGAGCAAAACCGGGTGAAGGCGGACATCTGCCGGGTGGAAAAGTTTATCCTTGGATTGCAAAGACGAGACTTTCAACACCGGGTGTATCCCTTATTTCTCCGCCGCCTCATCATGATATTTACTCGATTGAGGATTTGGCACAGTTGATTTACGACTTGAAATGTGCAAATACCAATGCCAGAATTTCTGTAAAACTGGTATCGGAAGCAGGTGTTGGTACGGTCGCTGCCGGTGTGGCAAAAGCCGGTGCAGGTGTCATCCTGATTTCCGGTTACGATGGTGGTACCGGTGCAGCTCCGGCAAGTTCGATTCACAATGCCGGACTTCCTTGGGAGCTTGGACTTGCTGAGACACACCAGACGCTGATGATGAACGGACTCCGCTCAAAAGTTGTTATCGAGACAGATGGTAAACTGATGACCGGCCGTGATGTTATGGTAGCAGCATTACTTGGTGCTGAAGAGTATGGTTTTGCAACCGCTCCGCTTGTTACGATGGGCTGCGTGATGATGCGTGTATGTAATCTGGATACCTGCCCGGTTGGTGTGGCAACCCAGAATCCGGAACTGAGAAAACGATTCAAAGGAAAACCGGAATACGTCGAAAACTTCATGCGTTTTATCGCAGAAGAAGTTCGCGAGCTGATGGCAAAACTTGGTGTAAGACAGCTCGATGAGTTGATTGGACGTACGGATTTATTGAAAGTGCGTGATGACATTCAGGATGATGAGAGAACAAAGAAACTGGATTTGTCCGCAATTATTGATAATCCATTCGCAAAAGATAAAAAACATTTATACAATCCGAAAGATGCGTATGATTTCAAATTGTCAAAGACCATGGATGAGAAAGTATTCTTAAAGAAATTTAAGCATGCGCTGGAAACCGGAGAAAAGACAAAAATTAGTGCAAGAATCAGCAATGTGGACCGAGCACTTGGTACAATTCTTGGTTCTGAAATCACAAAGAACTTAGGAGACGATGTACCGGCCGATACCTTTACGGTAGAGTGTATCGGAAGCGGCGGACAAAGTTTTGGTGCCTTTATTCCAAAAGGACTTACGCTTACGCTGGAAGGTGACAGTAACGATTACTTCGGAAAAGGACTTTCCGGTGGTAAACTGGTTGTCTTTCCACCGGAAAATGTACAGTACAAAGCAGAAGATAACATTATCATCGGTAACGTTGCTTTGTATGGTGCGACAAGCGGTGAGGCTTATATCAACGGTATGGCAGGTGAGCGTTTCTGTGTCAGAAACTCCGGTGCACACGCTGTTGTAGAAGGTGTTGGTGACCACGGCTGTGAATATATGACAGGCGGCTGTGTCGTTGTCTTAGGTCCGACCGGAAAGAACTTTGCAGCCGGTATGAGCGGTGGTATCGCTTATGTACTGGATGAAAATAGTGACTTGTATCTCAAACTGAATAAAGAGCTGGTATCATCCAATGCAGTAACGGATAAATACGACGTTATGCAGTTGAAAGATATGATTCGTGAGCATGTAGAAGCAACCGATTCGGAGCGTGGTAAAGAAATTTTAGCAAACTTTAGCGAGTACCTGCCAAAATTCAAGAAAATCATTCCTCATGATTATCAGGCAATGTTACAGGCAATTGCCCAGATGGAAGAAAAAGGACTGAGCAATGAGCAGGCACAGATTGAAGCATTTTACCAGTTGAAAAAAGCACGCTAAGATTTTTTGAAAACGAAGAAAGAAAGGATGATTACAATGGGTAAACCAACCGGATTTATGGAATATAAACGAGAAAATAACCTTGAGATAAAGCCACTTGAACGCATTAAAAATTTCAATGAATTTCATGTGCCAATGAGTGAAGAGGAGCGCAGTGTGCAGGCGTCCAGATGTATGGACTGCGGTGTTCCGTTCTGTCAGTCGGGCATGATGATTGGCGGTATGGCAAGCGGCTGTCCGTTAAATAACTTAATTCCTGAGTGGAATGATATGGTGTATCATAACGAATACGAACAGGCACTTGGCAGACTGCTTAAGACAAATAATTTTCCGGAATTTACTTCCCGTGTCTGCCCGTCGCCTTGTGAGGCGGCATGTACCTGCGGATTAAATGATTCACCGGTAACCATTAAGGAAAATGAAAATGCCATTATCGAATATGGTTATGAGCACGGATTGATGGGACCAAAACCTCCAAAAGTCCGTACCGGCAAAAAAGTAGCGATTGTAGGTTCCGGTCCATCCGGACTTGCAGCTGCTGACCAGTTAAATAAACGTGGACACAGCGTGACCGTATTTGAACGCGAGGATTATCCGGGCGGACTTTTGATGTATGGAATCCCGAATATGAAACTTGACAAATCGGTAATAGAACGTAAAATAGAAGTAATGAAAGCAGAAGGGGTTGTTTTCCGTACCGGTGTCAATGTCGGTGTGGATGTAAAAGCCGATGAGCTGAAAAAAGAATTTGACCGCATCATTTTGACTTGTGGTGCTTCAAACCCTCGTAACATCAATGCTCCCGGCAGAGATGCCAAAGGTATTTATTTTGCCGTTGATTATCTGAAACGAGTAACCAAGCATTTGCGCAATCCGCAGTATACGGATTATATCAATGCCAAAGATAAAAATGTACTGGTTATCGGAGGCGGTGATACCGGAAATGACTGTGTTGGTTCCTCCATTCGTCAGGGTGCAAAAAGTGTTGTTCAGCTGGAAATGATGCCAAAACCGCCGGTTTGCCGCTTGGCAAGCAATCCTTGGCCGGAGTGGCCGAAAATTCTTAAGACCGATTACGGTCAGCAGGAAGCAATCGCTGTCTTTGGCAGTGACCCGCGAATCTATGAGACCACGGTAAAAGAATTTATCAAGGATAACAAAGGCGATTTGAAACAGGTTAAGATTGTGAAACTTAACTGGCAGAAAGATGAAAAGACCGGACGCATGCAGACGAGCGAAATTCCGGGAAGTGAACAGATTTTAGATGTTGACCTCGTCTTTATTGCGGCAGGATTTTTGGGCTCTGAGGAGTATGTTACAAAAGAATTTGCCG
Source organism: uncultured Clostridium sp. (assembly GCA_937902905.1). Lineage (GTDB taxonomy): Bacteria > Bacillota > Clostridia > Lachnospirales > Lachnospiraceae > Eubacterium_F. The sequence continues at coordinate 5,733 of CALELW010000107.1, forward strand.
TAAAATGTACGGACCGCACAAATGTGCAGACGAAGCAGGGCGAATACAGCACCAGCCAGAAAGGAATCTTTACAGCGGGCGATATGCACCGTGGACAGTCCTTAGTTGTCTGGGCAATCCGCGAGGGAAGAGAGGCAGCTCGTGAAGTTGATAAAGATTTGATGGGTTATACCAACCTCAATTAAAGGGTACAATTATCCGGTGGCAGAGGACTGCTGCCGGATTTCATATGGAAAGGAGAATAAACTATGTCGCATTACACAAAGGAAGATATCATTCGTATTGTAGAAGAGGAGGATGTAGAATTTATCCGTCTGCAATTTGTGGATATTTTTGGAATTTTGAAAAACATGGCAGTAACAGCCAAACAGTTGGACTCCATTTTGAATAACCGATGCACGTTTGATGCCGCTGCGATTAATGGGTTTGATACAATGCATGTGGATGAACTTGTTTTAGTGCCGGATTTAGATACTTTTACAATTTTCCCTTGGAGACCGCAGAGAGGCCGTGTGGCACGTTTTATTTGTGATGTGCGTCATACGGATGGAACTCCTTTCATGGGAGATTCCCGTTATATTTTAAAAAAGGTAATTGCCGAAGCGGCAAAAGATGGCTATACGTTAAATGTCGGACCGGAATCGGAATTTTTCCTCTTTGACATGTCGGAAGATGGACAGCCAACGACAAACACCAGTGAAAAAGGTGGATTTTTTGATATCGGACCGGTTGATGCCGGAGAAAATGCAAGACGTGATATCGTGCTTTCGCTGTCTGAGATGGGATTTGAGATGGAATCTTCGTATCACTCCAATGAAGTGTGCCAGCATCATATTGATTTCAAATTTGACGATGGAATCCAGACAGCCGATAATATTATGACGTTTAAACTTACCGTTCGTACCGTAGCAAAGAGACATGGACTTCATGCTACCTTTATGCCAAAGCCAAATTATGGTAAAAAAGGTTCTGCGATGTTCTTTAACATGTTCTTGAGCAAAGACGGCGAGAACATTTTCAGTGACCCAAATGAAGAGTATGGTCTGAGCAAAACAGCATACTATTTCATGGGTGGAATTATGCGCCATATTAAAGGACTTACTTTAATTAACAATCCGATTATCAATTCTTATAAACGCTTGGTGCCGGGTTACAATGCACCGGTTAATATTACATGGTCACGTAAAAACCGTACTCCGCTTATGCGTATGACAAGTACCGGTGAGATGGGACCGCGTGTAGCACTGAGAAGTCCGGATGGTTCCTGTAATCCATATTTGGTTTTAGCGGGATGTCTGGCTGCCGGATTAGATGGCATCCGCAATAAAATCGAGCCACCAACCTGTATTGATGATTTAGAAGGAGCGCAGGAATTTGACATTCTGCCAAGAACTTTGATTGAAGCGGTACAGGCATTTGAAAAAGACGAATTTTTCCATAAAGTATATGGAGAAGAGTTGTCACGCATAATCATCCAGAAGAAAAAGCAGGAATGGGATGAATTTTGCGAACAGGTAACCGCATGGGAAGTTGAGAAGTATCTGGATCGAATTTAGTCCGGATACCGCTTATTTTGATACTTTTCTACGGGGAGGTGTGAACGATTCTACGCATTATAGTAGCGTTTCCTAAGCTGGATGATGCGAAAAAAATAAAAAAAGTTTTGAATCGGAGCGGATATGATGATATACTAGCATTTAATAGTGCATCGCAAGTGATTGCAGCCGCCAATGAATGTGACGGCGGTATTGTGCTGTGCGGATATCGTTTGACAGACATGCACTACAGTGAATTGTATGGCTATCTGCCACGGGAATTTCAGATGCTTTTAGTAGCATCGCCTGCCAAATTGCAGGAATGCTCAATTGGCAGTATTATGTGTTTGTCTATGCCGATTCATT
>CALELW010000108.1 GCA_937902905.1 uncultured Clostridium sp.
CAAGGAGAACATCTGCGCCCCACCCTTGTTTGTATATATACTAGCACAATCAAAGCGCAAAGTCAATATATTTACTTACAATCGTCAGGCGGCTTACGCCCCTCAAAAAAGACCAAGATTCGTACCAAATAAGTCAAATTTCGGCATATAAAAAGAGCGTAAAACGACACCACCAATAGGATGGGTGTTCTACGCTCAAAGTTTTTTTGTAGTACTTTGATGGTTATCATCCAACCATCTCCTCCACAACCTTCCGCAACTTTTCCAAACTCCCATCAAATAGCCGCTCTGCCAATGCATTTATTTCATAAACCTGCGTCTGCTCCTTCGTCACAAGGGGCTGGCAGACAAACTTTGGTTCAATCCGCCTTATGGCACCCTTTTCCACACACTTTTTAATAATTGTATAAGTCGTATTGCGGTTCCAGCCAACGCGCGCTGACAAAATCGGAACAATTTCACCCGCGCGGAGTTCACCCTCCTCCCACAAAAGTTCCATCACCTTAAGCTCGGATTCGCATAACTTAATGCCCTCTTTTTTATTCATCAGTCTCTTCCTTTCTCATCGTGAAATCTGAAAATGCTGCCTGACCTCCCTGCGCTTTCGTTGCATAGCAGAAAAGTCCCGGACGCACACCGCAAAAATGATCCAGCTTAAAATACAGAGAAAATGGCTCTGCAAAAGTCTGCCAATTACCATCCTGCTTCCACTCAAACACCGCCGTATCTTTCATCCTTGTAAAATCAATTCTCGCCCGAAGTGTAACTTTGGCAGAAGAAAGCGGAATTTTCTCCTGTACTGCCGGCAGACTGTCATCTTCTTTCGAGTTCATCTGTCCATCTGCCACACCGTCTTTTGCCAGTTTCACAAGAAAATATTTTCCATTTTCCTTCGTAATTCCGGCTAATGCATAGTCACTTTGCAGCATACAAAGTCCCGCTATATCGCCATCGGATAACGCCGAAGCATCTACAGTTACTGTTACAACACCTCCCGGATACGGCATCCTCTGAGTCAGCGTATTTGGAGCCTGTGTCACATTATTGCATATTTTTCCGGTCTGCAAAATCAACCGGTGGTTCAAAAGTTTCCACCTGCTGTCATCCGGCACATGATTCCACTGCCAGTAATTATGAAGAGAAGAAAAATCTTCATCTCCATATAATGGCGCATATTTGTGAGCCGGTTTTGTATCCTCTAAAAGCAGTTTATCTTCTACTTTTCCATCTACGCCAAATACCGGAAAATCATTTTCAAAATGAACCGGAACAAGAACCGGCAGTCTTCCCACGGCACCGCTGTCACGGAACAACATGGCATACCATTTTCCACTTGTTGTACTCACAATTCCTCCCTGGGCAACTCCCTGATTGCAGTAGCCGCCGTCGGTATCAAGCACCTCTCCACCGGTATAAGGCCCTGCGAGCGAATCGCTTACATAGCAAGCCTGCGAACGTCTCGTATTGTCCCCCTTGCGGTAATGAATAAAAAACAAATAATATTTCCCATTGATTTTGTACCAATGGGTTCCCTCGTAACCAAGATACACTTCATCCGGGTCCTCAACCAAAAGTTTATGTAAACCGCCCTCCTTCGGCGCCGTCATTTCTTCATTCAATTCCGTCACATAAATCTGGCGGTTTCCATAGGCAAGGAAAGCACGTCCCTCATCAAACAAAAACGAGCAGTCATGGTAGAATCCCTCGATTTCATTTTTCTGCCATGGACCTTTTAAGTCCGGTGCGCGGAACAAATACGTTTTTCCCGTGTCATTGGCAACAAAAATCAGATAAAACATACCTTTTTCATAGCGGAGTGTGGCAGCCCACATTCCTTGTCCATAAGCATTTTTTCCATTTTTTAAGCACTCTTGATCCGTAAGTTCAAGCGTCTCATACACATAAGAATAAATTTCCCAGTCCGCCAGATTATAGGAGCGCAAAATCACACATCCCGGCATAAAATGCATCGTGGTACTTACCATATAATACGTGTCATCCACTCGAATTACATCCGGGTCCGGATAATCCAACGGGAGTACCGGATTTACCTTTTTCCATTTTTCTTCCATTTTTGTTCCTCCAATTCATGTAATCTGCGAATCTCCTCCGTCTCGACCGACTCTTTCGCATATCTTGCCTTTTCATATAATTGAGTCAAATATTCATCCGCCTTTTCCCCAGATAAATAAGTCTCCTTTAGTTCCTGCGGCGTCTGTGAGCGCGAAACCGAATTCTTTTGTGCACCGGATTGAATCTGTTTGTAAAAAGCCTTTCTGACAAATCCATCGTTACCTGCCGGGAACTGCTTTTCCCGTTTTGCTACCGGTACAAGCCGTATATGTTCCTCATCCTCTTTTGTCTCAATCACCTGTTCCGCAAATTCATAGGAAGGCTTTTTGCGGTGAAATACCAGATAACAAATCAATTTAAAAATGCCATAAGCAGCCAGAATAACTACCGCCACAATCAGTACAATCAATACGGTATACCGCAGTAATGTAAGCCAGAAATTGCCCTTTTGCTCTTCCTGCTGCTGCCGTACCACAGTCTCTCTTGACTGGCTTTCCGGTCCCGCTGCCGGCTCTTCCTTCTCTTTTGTTTCCTCCACCGCAGCCTTTTCTTTTGAATCCTTTTCAAAATTCCACTCCGGTTTATATCCTGCCGCCACAAATAAAAGCAAAACCGTAAGAATTCCTGCAGCATAGAAAGGAATCCAGTCCTTCCTGCGGTTCACATTTATGCGGCGTTTCGTTTCCTCGGAAACACTTGGATTGCAGCCTGCTACAAGATACTGCCCACGCCAGTATTCACCGGCAAATCCAACAACAATCGCCGCCAGATAGAAAATACTGCACAGCCAGAAACTATCATCGGCGGCCTCTAAAATAGTGCCCGGCATCATAAAGAGTCCGGCTAACACAAGTGCCCCCACATGGCAGGATGCAACTTTTCTTTCCTCCCGCTTTTCTTGCTGATAAAAATGCCAGTAAAATAATATTGGCACAAAAACAAAAAAGACAAAACGCCCATAAGAATACACATCGCCGGCATCAAACCAGTGAACAAAAGAGGTAAACACCCCAAGAATTAACAACTCATAATAAAGAAATGCCAAAAAACGGCACCGCCTACGAATTTTCACTACATACCCCTCCATTTCACAAGACATTTTGCAATTGACGGAGGTATCTCCCGAAATTCATTATCCTCCCCATACTCGGAAAACGTTGGAGCAATCCACGTCAAAGATTCGTTCCGGCGCAGCATATCGGAAACTGCCTTTTGCATTGGCTTTTTTCCTGCCGCAGAAATGAGAATCACGTGCTGCTCCCTGCGGATTTTTTCGCACTCTCTTATCACAAAATCTTCCCCTTTGCTAAGTGGGTGCTCATAAGAAATCAATGCCAGCGCACGGCGTGCCGCCGCAATCTGGGTTCTTCCGGTTCCTTCCATGGAATATTTCTCATCACCGGAAATAACTAACTTTGTTTCTACACCTTCTTTGCTTAAATAATAAACAAAGGAATACGCGAGTCGAATACTCTCTTCCATCAAATCAACGGAGACAAAAACACCGGGCGATTCCAGATTGAGCAGAATTACGACAGGAGTAGAAGCAGTATATTCCGCTGTTTTTACCTGCCAGTTTCCCATTCTTGCCGACGCCTTCCAGTGGATTTTACGCATCGAATCTTCCGGCGTATACTCCCGGACACCACCACTTAAGAACGGGTCTTCAAACAGTGGCACATTCGTTTTACACGAACCTGTCATATGCCGAAACACCGGCATCAGCTTTCGAATATCCATACGGGACGGGTATACCAAAAGCGAAACTTCCACCGGAATTTTATGGACAAACGTATGACGGCAGAACAAATCATAACTGACTAGTTCTGCCTCTTGAATCTGATAAAACCCACGTTTTTTGCAAGTAAATTTTAATTTTCGGCGCACTTTCTCAAAGCCATCCACACTCATGACATCATTCCGGTAAAAATGGTCTGAAACCGTTCCGCTCTCCGCTCCCTCAAACTGCAAAAAGCGGGAGGCTAAAAACTTCACACACATAATCGGCAGACCCATTTTTTTCTTATTCACTGCTGTTTCATATAAAAACAACGTATCGCCCTCTCCTGCCTGTTCCTCTGAAAAGGTAAGTGTCACTTCAAAGTTTTCCATCCAATGTCTGCTGTAATGAAACGTATGAATGAAATAAACGATAAACAGCACAAGGGCAAGAAATAACATGATTATCACTTGGCAAAATCCTCCGTCGGTGCTGTTACAAAATGCGTAATTTCCTCAATGTAATCGGACGCTTTTTTATTTGTGCTGTACACGTCCTCTAAAATCAGCCGGTGTGAAAGCACAAACGGTGCCAGATACTTCACCGTCTCCGGCGTCACAAAATGCTCGCCCTTTAATGCCGAATAACATTTTGCTGCACGCAAAAATACAAGTGCCCCACGCGGACTGACGCCGAGTGCAATGTTATTATGCTTACGGGTAGCTTCCACAAGGTCTAAAATATAATCCTCAATCACAGGTGCCGCATAAACCTCTTCGCACTGCTTCCGCATCGCCGCCAGTTCTTCTTTTGTGCAGACAGGCTCAAGTGTCAAAAGCGGATTATCTGCTGCAAACCGGTGCAGAATTTCTCGCTCGCCTTCGCGGTCTGGATATCCCATCGGAATCTGCATGATAAAACGGTCAAGCTGTGCTTCCGGAAGTGGAAATGTACCTGAAGATTCTACCGGGTTCTGCGTCGCAATTACAAAAAACGGGTCCGGTAATTCCATGGTGACACCGTCAATCGTTGCCTGATGTTCCTCCATACTCTCTAACAGACTTGACTGCGTACGCGGCGTCGCGCGGTTAATCTCATCTGCCAACAGAATATTCGTGAAAATGCCACCCGGGCGAAATTCAAATTCTGAATTTTTCTGATTAAAAAAGTGGATTCCCGTTACATCCCCCGGAAGTAAATCCGGTGTAAACTGGATTCTCTGAAAATCCAGTGAAAGAGATGCTGCTAACGCTTTCGCAAGCATCGTCTTTCCGGTTCCCGGCACATCCTCAAGCAGAATATGACCGCCTGCTAAAAGTGCCGTAAGAACCAAATCAATCGTCTCTGACTTTCCAACGATTACCTTCTCCATGTTCGACTTAATCTGATGAAAATCCATCACCCCTGCTGCCCCCTTTTATTGTTTCTTTTTATAACTCTTTCATTAAGTTTACCATCTCAATGGCAGAACATGCAACATCATATCCTTTATTTCCTGCTTTTGTACCAGCACGCTCAATTGCCTGCTCAATATTATCGGTTGTCAATACACCAAACAGAGTCGGTACTCCGGTATTTAAACCAACGGTTGCAACTCCCTTGCTCACCTCTGCGCAGACATAATCATAATGAGAAGTTGAACCTTTGATTACGGCACCAAGACAGATTACCGCATCATATTTTCCACTTGCAGCCATCTTCTGTGCAACAATCGGAATCTCAAATGCGCCCGGCACATAAGCAAGCTCCACATCGTTTGTGTCCACGCCATGACGTACTAAGGCATCCTCTGCACCGCCAATCAGTTTGTTCACAATAAACTCGTTAAATCTTGCTGCCACAATACCAACTTTGAGTCCTTTTCCAATTACGTTTCCTTCTAATGTTTTCATTTTCATTTCCTCACTTTCTTTTATTTATCTTTTTTCGCACGTGTTACATCATAGTGCGTCATATGCTGCATTTTTTCCTGCTTTGTCACAAGATACTTATAATCCTCCGGTTTTGGTGCAATTTCAATCGGAACACGCTCCACAATTTCAATTCCATAGCCGGCAAGTCCTGCAATTTTAGTCGGGTTATTCGTCAAAAGACGAAGTTTTTTTACGCCCAAATCATACAAAATCTGAGCACCAATTCCATACTCTCTAAGGTCCGGAGCAAATCCCAATTTTACATTTGCCTCTACCGTATCATAACCCTGCTCCTGCAGTTCATAAGCTTTCAATTTGTTCAAAAGGCCGATTCCTCTGCCTTCCTGTCTCATATAAAGAAGAATTCCTCTGCCTTCTTTGGCAATCATGCGCATAGCACTTTCTAACTGCTCGCCGCAGTCACAGCGGCAGGAGCCAAATACATCACCGGTCAGACATTCCGAATGAACACGGCAAAGTACCGGTTCACCATCCGACACATCTCCCATCGTAAGGGCTACATGATGCTCACCGTTCGTAATATTCTGATATCCGTGAATCCGGAAATTTCCATATTTCGTTGGAAGTTTTGCCTCGGCTTCTTTTTTTACAAGACTTTCTTTTTCCAAACGTTTCTTAATTAAATCCTCAATTGTAATCACATGCAGATTATGCTCTTTGGCAAATTCTAAAAGTTCGGTTGTACGCATCATCGTACCATCCTCACGCATAATCTCACAGCAAAGACCACATTCTTTCAGACCGGCTAACCGCATCAAATCCACCGTTGCCTCTGTGTGTCCGGCACGCTTTAACACGCCGCCTTCTCTTGCTTCAAGAGGAAACATGTGCCCCGGTCTTCGAAAATCTTCCGGTTTCACGCCATCTTCCACACACTTCATTGCCGTCAGCGAACGCTCTACCGCAGAAATACCGGTCGTTGTGTCCACATGGTCAATCGAAACGGTAAATGCCGTTGAATGATTATCCGTATTCACCGCTACCATCTGGTCAAGCCCCAGTTTTTTCGTCATCTCTTTACTCATCGGCATACAGATTAATCCTTTTGCCAGACTTGCCATCGCATTTACATTTTCTGTCGTAGCAAATTCTGCGGCACAAATCAAATCGCCTTCATTTTCACGGTCCGGGTCATCAATCACTAAAATTAATTTTCCATCTCTTAAATCCTGTAACGCCTCATCAATCGTTGCAAATCCTGCCATTATCCTCGTTCCTTTCTGTATTAAAATCCGTTTTCTGCTAAAAATTCTAACGTAATCTTACTTTCTTTTTCAGGAGTTTTTTGCGGCTGCAAAAGTTTTTCCACATACTTTCCAATAATGTCTGTTTCCAGATTTACCACATCACCGGTTTTCCGGTCAGAAAGCACCGTATTCGCCTGAGTGTGCGGAATAATTGACACCTGAAAATCCGTATCGGAAACCGTCGCCACGGTAAGACTGATTCCATCAATTGTAATGGAGCCTTTTTCTACAATGTAGCGAAGCACTTCCGGTGCCGCCTCAATTCGGTACCACACCGCTGTTTCGTCCTTTTCTATTTTGACAATAGTTCCGGTTCCGTCCACATGCCCTGCGACGATATGTCCGCCAAATCGTCCATCCGCCGGCATCGCACGCTCTAAATTCACACGGCTTCCCGGCTGCAGTAAACCGAGGGAACTCCGGTTCATTGTCTCCGCCATCACATCTGCATCGTAACCATCACTTCGCAGGCTTGTCACGGTCAGACACACGCCATTCACAGCAATACTGTCACCAATCTGCGTGCCCTCTAACACTTTTTCACAGCGAATCGATAAGACCGCCGACTGGCTTCCCCGTTCAATTTTCTGAATGGTTCCCATCTCTTCTACAATTCCCGTAAACACCGCTTATCCCTCCTTTTTTTGCTTCACATGACCACTCACACAGATGTCACCGCCAAAATTTTGTACCGTAACATCCGTAATTTCCACGGCATCGCTCATTTTTTCAATTCCTTTTCCCAAAACCGGCGATAATGCATCTTTACCGCCAATCATTTTCGGCGCAATATAGCAGTAAACTTTCTGCACCAAACCGGATGTCAAAAAGGAACCATGAATGGCGCCGCCGCCCTCTACTAAAACACTGTCAATTTCCATACTTCCTAATTCCATCATCAGTTTTTCCAAATCCACTTGTCCATCTTTTTCAGCCTTAATTAACTGAACACCGGCCTCCATGAGTGCTTTTTGCTTTTCCTCATTTTCTTCGGCATAGCAGACAATCGTTTCAATATCCTTTGCCGTTTTCACAAGCTGGCACTCAAGTGGAATCTGCAAATGCGAATCACATATAATCCGAACCGGGTCCACACCATTTTCAATGCGGCAGTTGAGCATCGGATCATCCGCAAGCACGGTTCCGATTCCCACTAAAATTCCGCGGTATTTTTTTCGCAAAAAATGTGTATGCTCTCTCGCCTTTTCTCCGGTCACCCATTTGGAATCACCGGAAAACGAAGCAATTTTACCGTCTAACGTCATCGCATACTTCATCGCCACATAAGGCATTTTAGTTGTAATATAATGAAAAAATATTTCATTTAGCAAAAGGCACTCTTCTTCTAAAAGACCGGTCTCTACTTCTACGCCATGGTCTCTTAAAATCTGTACACCTTTTCCTGCCACTTTCGGATTCGGATCCATTGAGCCAACATATACTTTTCCAATGCCACGTTCCAATATAATATCCGTACACGGAGGCGTCTTTCCCTGATGACAACACGGCTCTAACGTCACATACATTGTGGCTCCTGTTAAATCTTCGCTGCACTTTGTCAGGGCGTTGCGCTCCGCATGATATTCGCCGCACCGCTCATGATATCCTTCGGTGACAATCCTGCCATCCTTCACAACCACGCAGCCGACCATCGGATTCGGGGAAGTATATCCCATCGCTTTTTTTGCAAGTTCCAGGGCACGTTTCATGTAATCTTGATTTGTCATAGCAGCCTCCTTTCTAAAATAAAGAAACCCCGGGTACCAAAAAGATACTCAGGGTTTTCTGACATTCACAAATCGTTTATCTTCTTTCATCCAGACTATACTGTCGGCTTCGGAATTTC
>CALELW010000109.1 GCA_937902905.1 uncultured Clostridium sp.
CACTGAAACTACCAGTGCCACATACCGACGCACTCAAAACCCACTCGTCACAAAGTTTTTCTACGAAATTACCGGAATACAAATAAATCGACACAAAACATTTGCCACAAGCCAATTATTTAAAAATTCGCTTTACTTTATCTTCTTTACAGCCGTTTAGCTTTTTGATATAAAAAAAGGTCCTTTCTCTACTAAGAAAGAACCTTATATCGGCGTGACGGGATTCGAACCCACGGCCTCTTCGTCCCGAACGAAGCGCTCTACCAAACTGAGCCACACGCCGAACAACAAAGTATATTTTACTACGAAAATTATATTTATGCAAGTAAAATTTTTGTCCTTTTTCTTTGATTCAACGAATATAATAGTTGAAAATCATAAAAAAATCCATTATAATGTACTTAACAAGAGAACCGATGACTAGAACACACCTAGCCGCCGGAAACTAAAACAATAAAAAGTAGTGCCTTAGTTTACCAGACCGAGGGCACTGCTTTTTTCGTAATATGTAAACAACAAGAGTTATTACCGCACAAAGCATCATTACACGTATACACTAGACCCCCTCTAAAAAACAGGAAGAAAAACTTTAGTGGCTGCCATGCATAGGAATACGCGGGTATCCGGCATGCGTCGTGTGCATGCCGATACCCCCGCGCATTCCTCAAGCGAAAGTGTGCATGGTGCCACTAAATTTTTTCTTTTTATTTTAAGACCATCCGTCTAAAGTTCTTCTTACCTTTTTTCAGTACCACACCGTCGCCGGCTAATTTCTCGCCGTCAATCTGTGCGTGAATATCGGTAATTTTTTCACCGTCAATGGCTACACCGCCCTGCTGTACGGCACGGCGTGCTTCCGAATTGGATGGCACCATGCCGGATTTATTCAACAGATTAAGAATACCGATTGTGCCATTTTCCAAATCTGCATCGGTTAATTCTACAGTAGGCATTTCTGCTGCATTTCCACTGCTAAACAATGCCTTTGCGCTCTCTTGCGCTTTCATGGCCTCTTCTTCTCCATGAACCAGTTTGGTAAGTTCAAAGGCAAGAATTTCTTTTGCTTTATTTAACTGTGCCCCCTCCCAGTCGGACATCGCATCAATTTCCTCCAGTGGAAGGAATGTAAGCATTCGGATGCATTTCAGCACATCGCTGTCATCCACATTTCTCCAGTACTGGTAGAACTCAAATGGTGATGTTTTCTCCGGGTCAAGCCAGACAGCTCCCTTTGCTGTTTTACCCATCTTTTTACCCTCTGAGTTTAACAGCAGCGTAATCGTCATAGCATGCGCATCTTTTCCCAATTTACGGCGAATCAATTCCGTACCGCCGAGCATGTTGCTCCACTGGTCATCGCCGCCAAACTGCATGTTACAGCCGTAATCCTGAAACAGTTTGTAGAAATCGTAACTCTGCATAATCATGTAGTTAAATTCCAAAAAGCTGAGACCTTTCTCCATTCTCTGCTTGTAGCACTCAGCCGAAAGCATACGGTTTACACTAAAATGCGCTCCTACATCACGAAGCACCTCAATGTAATTCAAATCCATGAGCCAGTCTGCATTATTGACAAGAATTGCTTTTCCCTCGGAAAAGTCAATAAAACGACTCATCTGTTTTTTGAAGCAGTCCACGTTGTGCTGAATCGTCTCCGGTGTCATCATCTGACGCAAATCCGTTCTTCCGGATGGGTCACCAATCATTGCTGTACCGCCGCCTACTAACGCAATCGGTTTATTACCTGCCATCTGCAGACGTTTCATCAGGCAGAGTGCCATAAAATGTCCAACATGCAGACTGTCAGCGGTCGGGTCAAAACCAATGTAAAACGTAGCCTTTCCATTATTTACCATTTCACGAATTTCTTCTTCGTTTGTCACCTGGGCAATTAAGCCTCTGGCAACTAATTCTTCATATACCTGCATTTTTTCCTCCATTCTAAAGCTGCCGCTTTTTATAATAAAAAAATCTCTCACCCTATTCAAAGGACGAGAGATATCATATCCCGTGTTACCACCTTTTTTCACAATCGACTCGCATCGACTGCCTCATCAAGTACACCTGCCGGATGGCACGAATACTCCTGCACGATAACGTGTGCCGGGTTTCCCCTCTTCCGTCGGCACCTACCTAGTTTCAATGCCGAAGCTCCAAGATGTATTCCAAATAAGCGATTTCCCATGCCTCTCACCAGCCGGCTATTCTCTGTTGGCTCTTTCTTATTCGTACTTCTTCTCTTCTTTGCCTATGTGGGTATCTTAATATACCAAAACGCTTTTGTCAAGAACACTTTTTTATAAAAAATGAACTTATAAAACGTCTGAAATCAAAGCACTACCGTTATCGTCAGACTGTGTCCATCTTTACTCTCCGCCTGAATGTTTCCGCCGTGGTTTTCACAGATTGCGCGGGCAATAGCCAGACCGATTCCGGAGCCTCCTGTCGCCGAATTGCGGGAAGCATCCGACCGGTAAAACCGCTCAAATAAAATATTCTGGTTTCCCTTTGCGACCTGCTCTGTCTCATTGGTAAAAGTCATACGGCATCGACGGTTTTTCCGCCTGAGTGTAATGACAAAATCCGTATCCGGCGTACTGTACTTCATGGCATTATCAAATAAAATACCAAAAAGCCGCCGCACCTCTTCTTCCTGTCCGCGGTACATAATTTCCGGTGCCACATCTGACCGGATATGTATCCCATGGCTGCGTGCCTGCGTCTCATAAAGTTCCACCTGATCTAACAAGGCATCCGATAAGGAAAATTCGCATTTTTCTCCCTTTCCCTTTTCCTCATCCATCCGGGTCAGACTTACCATTTGCTGTACCAGATGGCTCATGCGCTCAATCTGGTTATGCGTACTTTTAAGCCATTCATTTTCCCCCTGCTCCATCTCGAGCACCTCGGTATTCGCCTCAATAATCGTCAATGGGGTCTTCAGTTCATGGCTGGCATCCGTAATAAACTGCTTTTGCTTCTGATAGCTTTCTTTCACCGGCTTGAAAATAATCCGCGAAAAAATACATACTAGTAAAAAAACAATGCAAAAGCCGGCCCCAGACATCCCGGCACTGATAAGCAGCGTATTTTTATAAGTAGAAAGACTTTGCTCACAATCTACAAATACATACAAAACGGCATTCTTTTGTTTTACCACACGATACCGGTAAATATCTGTAAAGCCGTTGTCTCTGCCAGTATTTTTCACGCTTTCCATATAGGCTTTTGCCGTGTCCTCCTGCACCGCTGAAACCTGTTCCACATTTACTTTTGTCTCCTTAGAAGATACTGTCACCGTAAAATATCTGGTCTGATAAGGTTCCTCTTTCGTCTTTGGACCATTTTGGTCCGGTGGCACCTTGTCATCCGGCTGCTCTTTGTCAGGCTTTTTCTCTGAAGGCAGAGCCGGTGGCTCGCCCTGAACCTTTTGATTCTTTGGGAAAGCACCTCCATTATCACTAATCATCTTTGTCAGGCGGTCGCCATTTTCAATCAAATTGCGGTAATTCAATATATTCATGCCGCCAATCATAAGAAGCAGCACCACAAACATAGAGTCCATAGCAACCAAAATAAACTTTTTCCTTAGTTTTTTCACTCTGCATCCACCTCCACAAAATATCCCTGATTTCGTTTCGCCCGAATTACCACATTGGCACCCATGGCTTTGAGTCTTTTGCGCAGATAGGAAATATAAACCCATACCACCTGAATATCTGCCTCACTGTCAAATCCCCAGATTTTTTCCATAAAACGCTCCGTGGAAATAATTTGAGAAGGGTTGGCTAGAAACATCTGTAACATCTGAAATTCCTTATTGGGCAGACGCTCCTTGTTTCCTTCCACTTCCAGAGTAAACGCTGACAAATCCAAAACTACATTACCAAGGTGCAGAGACGAACTTTCCGCCTCTGTCACCCGCCTGGTAATGGACCGGATTCTGGCTAACAATTCCTTCATGGCAAATGGTTTCGTCAGATAATCATCCGCCCCCAAGTCCAAGCCCTGAACCCGGTCATCCACCTCTGCTCTGGCTGTCAGCATCAGCACCGGCACATTATTTCTCTCGTCACGAATTTTCTTTAACAGGGTAAAACCATCCATTACCGGCATCATCACATCCAATATGACACCATCATAATTGTCGGCCTGTAAATAGTCATAAGCCTCGCCACCGTCATAAACGGCATCTACTTCATAATGATTTCGTTTCAGCACCGCCTGCAGAGCCGCAGACAGTTCTCGTTCATCTTCTGCCAGTAAAAGTCTCATGGTTTCTCCCTCCTGTACCTTAGTTCTTTACTTTCTTACCTTAATTTTCTTTACCGCACTCCATTTGCTGTAGTAAGTTTTTCCTTTTACCGTTTTATAAGCACGAACCTTGGCATAATATATTTTTTTCTTTTTTAATTTAGTAACCGTTTTTGTCGTCTTTTTTACCTTCACCGTCTTGGTCGTTTTCTTCGTAAACTTCTTTTTCGTGGAATATTTAATCTGGTATCCTGTTGCCCCACTGACCTTCTTCAAGGTAAATTTAATCTTTTTGTTATTTTTGCTGCGGACTGCCTTTTTGATAGCAGATTTTTTCACCGTAACTTTAGTGGTTGTTGTCGTCTTGCTTGTACCGGTCGTACTTGTCGAAGTAGAAGCAGCCGGCTTGCTTACTTCATAACTTGAAAAAGAAGTTGCCTTACTTGCACCACTTAAATCTACCGTTGTGCTGTAACTTCCTACGGTTACAGTCACATCGCTGGTTCCCTGTACATAGACGGTTCCATCGGTACCTTTTACCGTTACGGTCTTGCCACTCTTATCTACTATAGTGCCAGCACTTGCCAGTTTTGTCAATGTGCTGTCCCCGGTTACAACCCATTTGGAATCCTTGCTGATATACAAATTGCAATAACCGCTTCCTCCATTACCGGCACAGCTTTCATCATCCTTTACGGCACCTGTCAGTGTGCTTCCATTCGTCATATAAAAATCCAGTTTGCTGACCGAATCCCACACCACATCTCCTGTCATAGTCTGGCTGATTCCGGTAAACAGGCAGTCAGCTCCATTGCTTCCTGTTGTTCCCCAGCCACGCTGATTCTTATTGCCCGTGCAGCGAAGGAAAAAGTCATTGTCCGCTGACGGTGTTATTTTTACATTGGAAAGCGTAATGGTAGACTCCGTATTCGTTGTATAGAACATGCCGCCATTTTTCGCAGTAAGACTGCCGCCATTCATTTCAAAAGTGCTGTTACCCACTTCCGAATCCCCGGACATACTCTGATATAAAATGACATTCCATGTGCAGTCATTCTGGCTGTCATCCCCCATGTTTCCGGTCAGTGCTGTGTCGTACAGATGAATGGAATTTAATCCCTCAATACAGATAGCCTCGGATGCATTGGCTGTCAATGTCGCATTATTTACCGCAATATCCGCTGTGCTGTAGATGGCAGGAGAACCGACTCCGTTAGACGTATACGTTCCGCCGTTTACAACCATCTTACCGCCACCACGGTCACTTCGGATAGCTGCTGCCGACTGTCCGTTAGTAGTTGCATTTAAGTCCCATGCGTATAAAGTTCCGCCGCCTGCTACATGAATACCTCCGGAAGTGTCCTGCTTGGTAGTAATGGTTGTATTGGAAGCGTAAGTCACTCCTTTCCCATAAGAAAAAATACCTGCACCGCCGACTGCATCAGTAGTAATTTTGCCGCCATTTATTGTTGTAGTTCCCTCCGTAGTCAAAACGGCAGCACCTACACCATAAAAACTGGAATTATCTCCGCCGGTGCTGTTGGATGAATTTCTTGTTACTGTTACATTATTTAAATTTGCTTTGGCTCCACTTGAAACATGAATGGCATTTTCATCTTTACCGGTAGAGGAAACCGTTATGTTCGATAACGTTGTATCACTTGTCATAGATTTTACAGAATCATAACTGGATACACCCGAACTTGACTGGCCTCCCGGTGCACCTCCCGGGCCGCCCGCCGGTGGTGTTCCATCCGGTTTTTGTCCGGAAGGCGGCGTTCCCTGTGGTGCGTTTACTCCTGCTGCTGAGCCGGAAGCAGCTGTTGCCCCTTCTGTCGCTGCCTGCGAATGCGTCGTTTCCCCTATATCAAAATTTTCTGCTGCTACTGCGGTTCCTGTAAGTAAAGCGACAGCCACCGCTGCTGCCGGTACAATCTTTTTCCATCGAGTCATAATAAAACCTCCATTTCAATTTTGTATTTGTTATGTTTTGACTATACAATAGCAGGAGAAACTTAAATGGAGTTTAAAATTCCACTCAAAAATGTAAAAGAACTGACACATATCCTGTCTATAATAAAGCATGATTTCTTGACAAACATTATGAAATGTGCGATTATGAAAGAACTTGGCGTCATGTTTAAATCCATGCCGTCAAACAGTGAATTGAACAGAATGGAGGTTTTATCATGAAACGTACTTACATAAGAAGTTTGCTTGTGTTCGTATTTGCTTCTTTGTTCCTGACATTTTCCTTTGTCAGCACACCGGCAAAGGCTGCGGCCACTGCCACAGAAGCACCATCTACACACAAAGCGGTTTTAACGACAAATCGTGCCGCCGGCACTGCAAACTACACCGTAACCGGTTTGGATTTGACATCCGATACCGCACTTACGATTAAGGCAACCAATTCTTCCACAAAGAAAGTTGCTTTTACAAAAAATGTCACTCTCGACGAGACAAACTGCAAAGAAGGCACTTTCACAGGAAGTATTACTCTGGCGGATTTAAAATATGCTTTTGCCAATTATACAGTAACCGTAACAATTGGTACAAAAACATTGACCGCCGGCACTGCTGATTTTACAATCCATACAGCAAAAGCAGGTCTTTCCATCACAGGAAATACCGGTGCCGCTGTTCGTACTGCTGCCTTCGTATCAAAAGAAGCGGCAGGCGGTGTTTTAGTTCCTGGTACCGGAAACCAGATTTCCATCCAGATTTGGAACAAAAACCGTGCAGAATCCACTGCAGTAACCGTAGGCAAAGCAATGGCATTAAATGCGAACCAGAACTGGTCTGTTGATGTTTCCAAATCCGGAAATTATTATGGCAAATGGGGAGCAAAGGCTGTTGTCACAAACAGCAATTGGAAAACACAGTATACCTTAGCTTCCACAGAATATAATGTTGTTCCTTCCTGCACTTCATTTGTCACAAAGAAAACAAAGGCATTGGAAAAGAAAAAGTCATTTGCCATTGAACTTAGCGGATTGACTAACGTATTCGGCGTAAATGGTGTAACATTCCAGGTATTTAACAGTGATGGCAGACAGGTTGCTACACTTTCCGGCAAGAAAAAAACAACTTCTTATTATAAAGAAGTTACGATGAAAACCTTAAAATACAATTTGGATTTATTTACAATTAAAGCGGTTGTCATCGACTCCAACAATAAAACTTATACGCTTGCACAGACAACAAAAGCTGACCAGCGTATGAAAAAGGGAACTCTTACCGTTACAAAGAAAAAGAATGCAAGCTGCACCTATAAATTATCCGGAGCTTATGTTCCCGGCAATATCAAAAAGGTTGAATTTGATATTTACCGGATTAAAAACGGTAAAAAGAAAAAGCTTGGCACATACAAAGCAAAAGCTTCTTCCAATAAAAAGACCTACACAGTAACAGTAAAAAATGAAGCCAAAGGAACTTACGAGGTACGCGCATTTGCGACATCCGCTTGGAAAAGCAGACTATTACTGAAAAAGACAAAGTTCAAACTAAAAAAATCAGACCTTGGTAAAAACGGCTGGTATTATGAAAAATATAAGGGAAAAAAATACAAATTCTATTATATTAACAATGAAAAACAGACCGACCTTACTAAGATTTTGAAACTGAAAAAAAGCAGTTCTTCTCATCAGAACAAGTTTTACATCGAAGTAAACCGTGCCGCATGCGTCGTTACGATTTACATGTACAACGATGAGACAAACAAATACGACATTCCGGTAAAAACATGTACTGTATGTGTCGGTAGTGATATCTGGACCGTTGCCGGTACGGGCGGTCTACATGAAAAATCCTCATATACACCGATTGGTACTTATTCGGTATGCACAAACGGCCAGTCCGTAAAATATACGATGAAACCGATGCATGAGCCGGATGGCAGTACCGTATACGCACGCTGGGCAACCCACATTGTCGGAAATGTTTACTTCCACTCGATTGCCGTTGGCACACAGTCTCATTACGCACCGCCTGCCGTCCCCTACACCAAACCTGGCAGACCTGCTTCTGCCGGATGTATCCGTATGGCAGTAGCCGATGCGAAGTGGATTTATGATTATACTTCAACCGGCAATACCGTTAAAATTGTAAAGGGAAGCACAAAGAAACCGGGTCCTCTTGGCAAAGCAAAGACCATCAAAACAAAAGCCGGTATCAACTACGACCCTACCGATCCCGGTGTACCGGATTCCCGCAAGAAAAAAGATTATAAAGCAAAGCGAATCAGTGGTTATCTGACAAAGAAAGGTAAAAAAGTCGGATACTAAAAAATGATTAAAAAAAGCTGTAAAACAGTGAATCTCACCGGTTTACAGCTTTTTTTACTATTGTTTTTCTTCTTCCTGCAATTTTTTGAACTCTTCTCGATTTTTCCGAATCGCTCCTTTGGCAAACATGATATAACACCAAAACAAAAGTGGAATCAAAATTGTAGATACAATGCACATTTTAAACAATTCCGGTGCCGCCTTTGATGTGGTGATTCCTGCAATCAAAGTTACGATATACAACGCAACTAAAAAGATTACACCAATAATTGCTGCAATACGCACGCCCTTCGGATACGAACTCTCAAATTTATCTTTTTTCTCTTCTGCCATCTTACCAATCCTCCTTATCTGCTCCAATTTTCTTCATATGCTGCTTGATTTCCTTTTCATATCCATTCTCTGACAAATGGAAAAAACGCTCTTTCTCCGCCTCATCCGGCAGATACTGCTGTCTTACATAATGGTTTTCGTAATCATGGGAATACTGGTATCCGATACCATGTCCGAGTTTTGCCGCACTTTTATAATGGGCATCCATCAAGTGTGCCGGAATCCGGTAATTCGGATGCGTTTTCACATAATTCATCGCATCGTCAATTGCAACAATTGCCGAATTGCTCTTCGGTGCACATGCTACATAAAGTGCAGCCTGCGAAAGCACAATTCTTGCCTCCGGCATACCAAGACGCTCGACTGCCTGTGCCGCCGCCGTCGCCACGACAAGTGCCTGCGGGTCAGCATTGGAAACATCCTCCGCCGCACAAATCATGATTCGTCTGGCAATAAATTTGATATCCTCACCGGCATACAGCATCCTCGCCAGATAATAAACCACGGCATCCGGGTCGGAGCCCCGCATACTTTTAATAAATGCAGAAATGGTATCATAATGATTATCCCCCGTTTTATCATAGCGCAGTACACGTTTTTGAATACATTCCTCTGCAACTTCCATCGTAATATGAATTTTGCCGTCCGCACCTCTCTCGGTTGTCAAAACACCAAGTTCAATTGCATTTAAAGCACTTCTGGCATCACCGCCGCTAATGTCCGCAAGAAATTCCAAAGCGTCTTCCTCAATGACCGCATCAAAACTGCCAAGCCCCTTTTCTTTGTCTGTCACGGCACGCAGCAAAAGTTTCTTGATTTCGTCCTTTTCCAATGCCTTTAATTCAAAAATAATCGAGCGGGACAAAAGCGCGCCATTTACCTCAAAATAAGGATTTTCCGTCGTTGCACCAATCAAAACAATGGTGCCGTCTTCAACAAACGGAAGCAAATAGTCCTGCTGGCTTTTATTAAAGCGGTGAATCTCGTCAATAAACAAAATCGTCTTACGCCCATAAGCGCCCCAGTTTTCTTTTGCTTTTTCAACAACTTCTTCCATATCTTTTTTACCGGCTGATGTCGCATTAATCTGGAGAAATGCAGCACTTGTCGTATTTGCAATCACTTTCGCTAATGTCGTTTTTCCGGTTCCCGGCGGTCCATAAAAAATCAGCGAACTTAATTTATCTGCCTGAATTGCCCGGTACAATAATTTATCTTTTCCGATAATATGTTTCTGTCCCACAACCTCATCCAAGGTGGTCGGACGGAGTCTTGAAGCAAGCGGCGATTCGGTCTCTTTTTTCTGCTCGCTCATATAATCTAATAAATTCATGATTCCTTTCCTTCCTGCCGTTTATCCATCTGTATAACCTCGTCTCCATGGAAACCATAACACAGTTTTTCGCCCCGTTCAAGTTTAGCTTTCGCGGCTGTTTTCTCCGTCAATGCCGTTTCAAAAGAATCTATTTTCTCCTCCGGCACCAAAAACTGAAACACAACTTCATTTCCATATTCACACGATAACTCGTGAATTTCATTGGTTCTTGCCAAATATTGGATTTTCCCAACCTCGTTGTAATCCACTGTAACGGTCAGCGGGTAACCGGTCTCCTTTTCCAGAAGAACACAATGATTTAATCCCTCTTTCATCGCACCGGAATACGCTCTTACAAGCCCCCCTGTGCCAAGAAGAGTTCCGCCAAAATATCTTGTGACAACTGCCACAACATTATAAATTCCCTGTCCATCCAAAACGTCTAGCATCGGTCGGCCGGCCGTTCCTGATGGTTCACCGTCATCGCTGCAGCGCACCATATCTTTATTTTCACCTAAAATATAGGCAAAGCAGTTATGTCTGGCATCATAATATTTTTTCCGCATCGCGGTAATTTTTTCAAGTGCTTCTTCTTCCGTTGCAACCGGAAAAATGTTCGCAATAAAACGGGATTTCTTTTCTACAATTTCCCCTTGTCCACCTTCGTACAGTATCTTAGATGCTGTTTCCATCCATTTCGTTCCTTTCTCTTACTTCGTTCCTACTCTTTACTATTATAGTAATTGCCCTTTCCCTTTTCAAGAGTTTTTGTTATACTAAAAAGAAAAGGAAACATTCAGGAACGAGAGGACAGCTCATGAATGTTAGTCATAAGGGAATCCAGAACCGAAAACACCAGCGTGAATCCGCAGCCACTCACCGTCTGCACAAATTACAGCTTATGGGAATCCGTCTTACTCTCATCGGGCTTATTTTTATCAGCCTTTTTGCCGGAAGTTTCCTGATTGGGATGTATACAAGCATTTTATCTTCGACACCGGATGTGGACTCCATCCAGATTGTTCCAAAAGGCTATACAACAACGATTGTGGACAGTGAGGGAAATCCGATTCAGTCCTTAGTCGGGAAAGATGCCAACCGTGAATATGTTACATTAGATAAAATTCCCGAAAATCTTCAAAATGCATTTATCGCCATTGAGGACGAACGTTTCCGCAAACATAACGGCGTAGATACGCAGGGCGTTTTGCGCGCACTGACCATCGGCATAAAAAATAAAGGCGATTTTACACAGGGTGCCAGCACGATTACACAGCAGTTATTGAAAAATCAGGTATTTGAGGGCGGCGAGGAAAATACCCTCTTTGAAAAAGTAAAACGAAAATTACAGGAGCAGTTTCTTGCTCTGCAGACCGAAAAAAAATACAGTAAAAACCAGATTCTTGAGTATTATTTAAATACCATTAACCTCGGACAAAATACGCTTGGTGTCCAGGCAGCATCCAAACGGTATTTTAACAAAAATGTTTCTGACCTCACCCTTTCTGAGTGTGCTGTCCTTGCCGGAATTACGCAGAACCCATCCGCGTACAATCCGATTTCCCACCCGGCGAAAAACAGTCAGAAACGCACAACCGTTTTAACCTATATGAAAAATCAAGGATATATTTCCAGTAAAGAATATACCGACACTCTGCGCGACCCGGTTTATGACCGCATCCAAAAAGTGAATAAACAAACGGTTTCAAGTTCTTCCATTACCTCATATTTTACCGATGCTTTGATTGAGCAGGTAATTCAGGACTTGAAAGCCAAATGCGGCTACACGGAAACGCAGGCTTATAATGCACTGTACAGCCGTGGTTTGACAATTTACAGTACGCAGGACAAGTCGATGCAGAAAACCGTCGATTCGATGATGAACAGCAAAAAATATTATCCTGCAGACTCCCGGTATGAATTAACTTATCAATTGATTGTTACGCACAAGGATGGAACGCAGATTACCTATACTTTTTCCGATATGAAGAAATGGTTCAAAAACAGAAAGAAGAAAGTTATATCCGGATTATACAAAAAGAAATCTACGGCAAAGGAACAAATCAAGCAGTTCCGAGCTGCTATGCTGACGAAGGATGATACCGTGCAGTCCGAGACGATTGACCTCGTAATTGAGCCGCAGTCCTCTTTCGTTGTAATCGACCAGCATACCGGTGCCGTAAAAGCACTTGTCGGCGGCCGCGGCGATAAAAACGCAAGCCGCACACTGAACCGCGCAACGGATTCGGTGCGCCAGCCCGGCTCAACCTTTAAGATTCTATCCACATATCTGCCGGCACTTGACACCGCCGGCATGACACTGGCAACCGTGCAGGATGACGCCCTTTATTACTATCCCGGCACAAAACGGAAAGTGAAAAACTGGTACGGAAACTCCTACCGCGGACTCACTTCCCTGCGTGAAGCAATGGCGCAGTCCATGAACGTAGTTGCCGTCAAAACATTGAAGGATGTAAGCCCAAAAACCGGATATGACTATTTGTTAAATTTAGGTTTTACTACTTTGGTTGACAACTATACCAGTCAGGATGGAAAAACCTATACGGATATTTCTCTCCCACTTGCCCTTGGCGGATTGACTAAAGGCGTTACCAACTTAGAATTAACGAACGGCTTTGCTACCATTGCCAATCAGGGACTTTATCATCCTGCCTTCTTTTATACGAAAATCGTTGACCATGATGGAAATGTGCTACTTGACAACACAACCAACACCGATACAAAACAGGTCATGAAAGAATCGACTGCATGGCTCCTTACCAGCGCAATGGAAGACGTCATTTCAAAAGGAACAGGCAGCCGCTTAAAATTCAAGAAAATTAATATGCCGCAGGCAGGAAAAACCGGCACTTCCACCGGCAACCGTGACTTATGGTTTGTCGGCTACACACCGTATCTCACAGCCGGCATCTGGGGCGGTTATGATTCCGGACAAAAGCAAACGTCTCTCACCTATCAGAAAGATTTGTGGCGTGATACAATGGAAAAATTAAATCAAAATTACACTAAGGTTTCCTTCAAGAAACCAGACACAATTACAACCGCTGTTATTTGTACGAAATGCGGAAAACTTGCAATCAACGGTATTTGTGACAAGGCTGTCGGCGGCTCCTGCATGAAAAAAGAATATTTTGATAAAGAGTCCGTACCAAAAGAGAAATGCGACTGCCATGTACGCTGCAAAATCTGTAAGACCTCCGGACATCTGGCCGGAGACGGCTGTCCGTCCTCACAGATATATACAGCTGTTTATTTGCAAAAAAATGAGTCCACGCAAACCGCAGACTCATCGTTAATCATCCCCCGCTATCTTGTAGGCTCCACATGTAAAATCCATAACTAATGGCGCTTACGCTTTCTCGGAGGAATCAGACATTTTTTATCAAATCCAATCAAATCATTCCGCCCTGCTTTGAGCAGGGCTTCTTTTACTAAATCATAATTTCTAGGTTCCCGGTACTGAATCAATGCTCGCTGCATTGCCTTTTCATGGGAAGATTTCGGCACATAAATCGGCTCCATCGTACGAGGATCAAGTCCCGTATAATACATGCAGGTCGAAATGGTCGATGGCGTCGGATAAAAATCCTGCACCTGCTCCGGCATGTAGCCAAGGTCTCTAATATATTCTGCCAGTTCGATTGCATCCTTTAACGTAGAACCCGGATGAGAAGACATAAAATAAGGAACTACATACTGCTTCTTTCCCGTCCTTTTATTTACCTTTTCATAGCGTTTACAGAACTTTTCATAGACCGCGTGCGGCGGCTTTCCCATTGCCCGCAGAACATTACCAGAAACATGCTCCGGTGCCACTCTAAGCTGCCCGCTGATATGGTCTCTGCAAAGTTCACTAAGAAATGTATCATCCGTTTCCTGCATCACATAGTCAAACCGGATTCCAGAACGTACAAATACTTTCTTAACTCCCGGCAGACGCTTCAATTTCCGAAGCAGTGAAACATAATCCTTATGGTCAACTTTCAGATTCGGACACGGTTTAGGGAACAAACATTGCTTCTTCTGGCAGACACCTTTTTCAAGCTGCTTGTCACACGAAGGTCTTCTAAAATTTGCTGTCGGTCCTCCCACATCGTGTATATACCCCTTAAATCCGGTTTTAACAGTCATTTCTTTTGCTTCTTCCAAAATCGACTCATGGCTTCTGACCTGAACAATTCTTCCCTGATGAAATGTGAGGGCGCAGAAATTACAGCCGCCAAAACATCCACGGCAGCTTGTCAGGCTAAACTGAATCTCCGAAATTGCCGGAACACCGCCTGCTGCCTCATAGAATGGATGATACGTTCCCACATAAGGATAGGCATAGATATCATCCATTTCCTGCGTAGTAAGCGGCTTTGCCGGTGGATTCTGCACAACCAGCACTTTATTCGGATATGCTTCAACTAACGGTTTCGCTGTAAAAGCATCGGTATTTTCATATTGCACATAAAAACTTTGTGCGTATTTTTTCTTATCCGTACTAACTTCTTCAAACGCAGGAAGAGAAATCGGCTCATACGCACTCAATTCCCCTTCTTTTGTACGGTACACAGTTCCCGCAACATACGTGATATCATGAATTGAAATGCCGGCGTCTAACGCCTCTGCAATCTCAAGCATACTGTGTTCTCCCATGCCATATGAAATCATATCCGCACCGGAATCCAGTAAAATCGAGCGTTTCACCTTATCCGACCAGTAATCATAATGTGCCAGCCGCCGCAAGCTCGCCTCGATTCCGCCAAGAATAATCGGCGTATGTTTATACGTTCTGCGAATCAGATTTGAGTACACAACCGTCGCATAATCAGGACGTTTTCCCATCACGCCGCCCGGCGTATACGCATCTGTTTTACGCCTTTTTTTCGCCACCGTATAGTGATTTACCATAGAATCCATATTCCCCGCACACACTAAAAAGGCAAGGCGTGGCTCGCCCAATTTTGTGATACTTGCATCGTCCTTCCAATCCGGCTGCGAAATAATTCCAACTTTATAACCATTTGCCTCCAAATGTCTGCTGATAATCGCTGGTCCGAAAGAAGAGTGGTCCACATAAGCATCCCCAATGACAAATACAAAATCGCACTGGCTCCACCCCCGCCGTTTCATTGCTTTTTTACTCATCGGCAGAAAATCATCTGCCGCTTTTTTTTCATTCGGATTTGCCATCTCTTTCACCTTCTCTCTCTTTCGCCACAAAAAACTGAACAACGGATTCTGCTGCCTGGCGATTCATTTCCGGAATCTCCATCAGTTCTTCCACATCCGCTTTCTGAATCTCAGCTAACGACTGATAGGTCCGCATCAGCGCTTTACGCCTTGTCGCGCCAATCATCGGAATATCATCAAGAATCGAATGAACCTGCGTCTTGCTTCGAATCTGCTTATGATACTCAATCGCAAAACGATGCGTTTCATCCTGCACTCTCGTAATCAGACGGAATCCCTCACTGTGTGTATCAATCGGAATTTCTTCATTATTAAAATACAGCCCACGCGTCCTATGGTGGTCATCCTTTACCATGCCGCAAACCGGTATTGTTATATCTAATTTTAATAATACTTCTTCTGCAATATTTACCTGTCCTTTTCCACCATCCATAAAAATAATATCCGGCAGATTACGGAAAGAATCCATCTCCGACAAACCTTCCCGTTTGCTGTGCTCAAAACGTCTCGTCAGCATTTCCCGCATAGCACCATAGTCATCCGGCCCGCTCACGGAACGGATACGAAACTTACGGTAATCATTCTTTTTCGCCTTTCCCTCTTCAAACACAACCATTGAACCAACCGTCTCAAAACCATTGATATTTGAGATATCATACGATTCCACACGGCTGAGTCCGGAAATACCAAGAAGTCCCTCGATTTCTTCCATCGCCCCCTTGGTTCTCGCCCGCTCTCTCTGCAGCTTCTCGGCGTCTTTTTGAAGCACCATCTTAGCATTTTTCTTCGCCAGCTCAATCATGCGCTCTTTCTGACCGCGCTGTGGATAGCGGAAGTACACCTTATGACCGCGTTTTGCCGAAAGCCACTCAAGGATAGCATCCGCATCTTCCACTTCCTGCTCTAACCAGATTTCTTTCGGAATATACGGCGTTCCTGCATACATCTGCTTAATAAAAGCAGACAAAACAGCTCCTTCTGTCTCCTCATTTGTTCCTGTTAGATAGTAATGCTCTCTCCCTAACATTTTTCCGCCGCGGATAAAAAATACTTGCACCACCGCATCTTCTTTTCCGCGCGCCATTGCCACGATGTCACGGTCTTCAAAATCCTCTGATGTAATCTTCTGCCGTTCTGTCACCTGACGGACACTCTGTATCAAATCACGGTATGTGGCTGCCTCCTCAAAATTCATCTCTGCCGCTGCCCGCTGCATTTTCTCCTCAAGTTCCTTCAATACCGATTTGGTATCGCCCTGCAAAAACTTTAGGGCACGCTCAAAATTCGCCTGATACTCTTCCTTTTTCACATGTCCCTGACACGGAGCCGGACACTGTCCAATCTGATGATACAGACAAGGCCTTTCTTTTCCTATATCACGTGGCAGCACGCGGTGGCAGTTTCGCAGATGAAACAACTGATTCACCAGTTCAATCGTATCACGAATCGCTTTTCCACTCGTAAACGGTCCAAAATATTTACAACCGTCCCGTTTCATCTGACGCGCAAAAAGAAGCCTTGGATAGGCTTCTGAAACCGTCGCTTTTAAGAAAGGATAGCTCTTGCCATCCTTTAACATTGTATTATACCGTGGAGAATGTTCCTTAATCAGATTGCACTCTAACACCAATGCTTCCAGTTCGCTGTCCGTCACAATATACTCAAACCACGCAATGCGGTCAATCATCCGCTGTATTTTAGGCGTCACATGACGACTCTTTTGAAAATACTGGCGCACTCTGTTTTTTAGACTAATTGCTTTTCCCACATAAATAATCTCATCCGTCTTATCATGCATGAGATACACGCCCGGCTTATCGGGCAGTTTTTTCAATTCCTCTTCCAGATTAAACACATTTACCAGTCCTTTATAAAACGCGTAATCACATCCACCAGTCCATCTTCATCACAGGATGGTGCAACATAATCCGCTTTTTCCTTCAATTGCTCCGGTGCATTCGCCATTGCCACGCCAAATCCGGCATATTCAATCATCGGCAAATCATTAAATCCATCCCCACAGCAAACCATCTGGCTGCGGCGGTAACCAAGACGTTCCAACAGTTTCGCTACACCGTATGCCTTATCCACGCCAAGAGGCATCATTTCCAAATAAAATCCCTCGGAGCGGTAAACTGAAAGACGCCCCTCAAAATCTTTTGCCGCCTTTTTCTCCAGTTTTTCCAAATGTGCAGGTTCTCCGGTCAAAATGCATTTATTACCTGCAAACTTCACATCCCGGTGAAAATCTTCAGGTACCCAAATAGGAATATCACAGCCTTTTGCATCAATTGTGATATACGGATCCGTGTCACTGTGCGCCACGATTTTCCCGGCATCATACGTTAATATTCCGGTATGCTCTTTTTTTGAATAATCATACAGTTCATGAATCATCCCATCCGGCAGTGTAATATCATATATTACTTCGCCGGTTGCAAAATTCGTAATGCGTCCACCGTTAAACGAAATAACATAGCCGCCGAACCGGTCAAGTCCAATCGCTTTTGCCTGATGGCGGATGCCCTCTGTGCACCGCCCGGAAGCAATTGCAACTTTGATACCCTGTTCCTGACATTCCCACAAAGCCTCTTTTGTGCGCTCTGTAATCTCTTTTTTCGTATTGACTAATGTTCCATCAACATCCAGCACTAACAATTCGTAAGCCATTACTCTTCCTCATTCTGCGGGAGTTCTTTTGTTTCTTCTTCCTGTTTTTCCTCGCCGCTTCTCTTTAACTTTTCACCGGTAATTTCTTCGTAAATGGCAACGAACTCTTTTCCGGTAATCGTTTCTTTTTCAATCAAATGCTCTGCCAGTTTATCCATAACCGTCTGGTTTGTCTCGATACATTCCACTGCCTTTTGGTAGCAGTCGTTCAAAATTGCCATCACTTCTTCATCAATCTGGCTCTCCGTCACCTCACCGCAATTAAGCACCGGTCTGCCATCCAGATAACGGCTCTGAATCGTCTCTAAGCCCATCATGCCAAACTTGCTGCTCATACCATACTGCGTTACCATCGAGCGCGCAATCGACGTCGCCTTCTCGATATCATTCGACGCTCCGGTCGTAATATCATCAAACTTAACCTGCTCTGCCGCACGGCCGCCCATGAGTGTAACAATCTCTGATATCAGTTCTTCCTTCTTCATCAGATATTTTTCTTCTTCCGGCACCTGCATCACATAACCAAGTGCTCCCATTGTACGCGGTACAATCGTAATTTTCTGTACCGGCTCTGCATGTTTCAAATTGGTTGCCACAAGCGCATGTCCAATCTCGTGGTAAGCAACAATCTTCTTTTCTTCTTCACCAAGAATACGGTCTTTTTTCTCTTTTCCGGCAAGTACCACTTCAACAGCCTCAAACAAATCCTTCTGGCTTACAACCTGTCTGCCATCTTTTACCGCCATAATAGCAGCTTCATTAACCATATTGGCAAGGTCCGCACCAACGGCACCGGAAGTTGCCAACGCAATTTCTTCCAAATCTACCGTATCGTCCATAAGCACATCATGCGAATGAACCTTTAACACATCCACACGGCCTTTCAAATCCGGTTTTTCCACAATAATCCGTCGGTCAAAACGTCCCGGACGAAGTAATGCCTTATCAAGCACTTCCGGTCGGTTTGTCGCACCAAGAATGATAATTCCTTTCGAGGAATCAAAACCATCCATCTCCGACAACAGCTGATTCAGTGTCTGCTCACGCTCATCATTGCCCCCGCCATACTGGCTGTCACGGCTTTTACCAATCGCATCAATCTCATCAATAAAAATAATACAAGGTGCCATCGATGTCGCCTGCTTAAACAAATCTCTTACACGTGACGCACCGACACCAACAAACATTTCCACAAAATCAGAACCAGACAGGGAAAAGAACGGAACGCCTGCTTCTCCGGCAAGTGCCTTCGCAAGCAGTGTCTTACCGGTTCCCGGAGGACCGACAAGCAGCGCACCTTTCGGAAGTCTCGCACCAATTTTTTTGTATTTATCCGGATTTTTCAAAAAGTCCACTAACTCCGTCAGCGACTCTTTTGCCTCTTCTTCACCGGCAACATCCTTAAATGTCACGCCGGTCTTTTTCTCTACATACATCTTCGCATTTGACTTGCCGACGCCGCCCATAATGCCGCCGCCCTTGGTTGCCGAGCGCATAAAGAACCAAAGGAGAATCCAAAGTCCCGCAATCGGAAGAATATACGAAAGTAAAAAGTCCATAATTCCCGAACTGCTCTGAATCTCCGCCGTAAACTCGACTCCATATTTATTCAGCAAATCCTGCACTAATTTTTCGTCATTAACATACCCGGTATAATAAGTCACCGTAAGCATCGCCACTTTTTCTTTTGTCTTTGGCTCAATGACAATCATATTCGACTGAAACGTAACCTTTTTAACCTGGTCCTTTTTCAGCATTTCTATAAATTTTGTATACGTGATTTCCTTTTCCGTATTTCTTTGTATCTCGGAATTCAGGAAAAAAATCAAGCCGATTGCAAACAGCGCCGCCATCAAACAAATCAAGAGATTGGTCTTGTTTTTCTTGCGCTTGTTCGGATCCTGATTATTTCTTTCATTATTATTAAAATCCATTCTATCTTGTCCTTTCGTATCCTAAATCGTTACTTTAATAAGTATAAAAGATTTTAAATGATAAATCAATGGTTAGTATGTGAAAGATTGGTGAATTTGACACTTGAAACAAACTGGTAAAAAGGGTATACTAGAAATAAGTTTGTTTATTTTCATTAAATGATAAAATTTGTAAAAAGATTAAGGAGCTGTTGGCTCCGGAATGGAGATTAAAATGGCTGTAAAGTACGTTTTTGTAACTGGCGGTGTTGTTTCCGGTTTAGGAAAAGGAATTACTGCCGCTTCTTTAGGTCGATTGTTGAAAATGCGTGGCTACAAAGTAACCATGCAGAAGTTTGACCCGTATATCAATATTGACCCGGGTACGATGAATCCAATTCAGCACGGCGAAGTATTCGTCACCGATGACGGTGCAGAAACCGATTTGGATTTGGGACATTATGAGCGTTTTATTGACGAAAGTCTCACCAAACAGAGTAATGTCACAACCGGTAAAGTTTACTGGTCGGTTCTTTCAAAAGAGCGCCGTGGTGATTACGGCGGTGGAACCGTACAGGTAATCCCTCATATTACAAATGAATTGAAAAGCCGTTTTTACCGCAACGATGGCGTTAAAGAAACACAGATTGCCATCATCGAAGTCGGCGGTACGGTTGGTGATATCGAAAGCCAGCCATTTTTAGAGGCAATTCGTCAGTTCCAGTTAGATGTCGGACATGAAAATGCGATTTTGATTCACGTTACATTAGTTCCTTATTTGAAGGCATCGCAGGAATTGAAATCCAAGCCAACACAGGCAAGTGTAAAAGAACTTCAAGGTATGGGAATCCAGCCGGATGTCGTTGTATGCCGTACCGAGATTCCTCTCGATAAAGCAATCCGTGACAAAATTTCTTTGTTCTGTAATGTACCAAACAGTCAGGTTATCCAGAACTTAGATGTAGAAACACTTTATGAAGTACCTCTTGCCATGGAGAAAGAAAACCTTGCACAGACTGTCTGCAAATGTCTTCACTTGGATTGTCCGGAACCGGATATCAAAGGCTGGGAAGATATGGTGAATTCCATCAAGAACTTAAACAAAGAAGTAACCGTTGCCCTCGTCGGCAAATATACTGCTTTGCATGATGCTTATATCAGTGTTGTTGAATCCTTAAAACACGGCGGTTTCGCCCACAATGCACAGGTCAACATCAAATGGGTAAATTCTGAAGATGTCACTCCTGAAAATGTCGCTGATATTTTAGGAGACGTAAGTGGTGTTTTAGTACCGGGTGGTTTTGGTGACCGCGGTATTGACGGTAAAATTTACGCCATCCAGTATGCCCGCGAAAATAACATTCCATTCCTTGGCCTCTGCCTTGGTATGCAGTTATCCATCGTTGAATTTGCACGTAATGTTATCGGCTGGAATGACGCTCACAGTGCAGAATTAGACCCATCTACTACACATCCGGTAATCCACCTGATGCCTGACCAGAATGGCGTTGAGGATATCGGCGGCACCTTACGTCTTGGTTCCTACCCGTGTGTACTCGCCAAAGACAGTAAAGCTTATGCGCTGTACGGTGAAGAAACAATCCATGAAAGACACCGTCACCGCTATGAGGTAAATAACTACTATCGTGATGACTTAGAGAAAAACGGCATGAAGCTTTCCGGACTTTCACCGGATGGACGAATCGTTGAAATGTTGGAGATTCCGGAACATCCTTGGTTCGTTGCCACACAGGCTCATCCGGAGTTTAAATCCCGTCCAAACCATCCACATCCGTTATTTAAAGGATTTGTTGGTGCAGCACTTGAGTATCAAGATAAGTAAACATAAGTAATCTATATAAAAAAGAAGAAATGATAATTGGCTCGAAACAAAAGATTCGCTTCGCGAATAAGGTTTCTCTCCAATTATCATTTCTTCTTTTTTATAAGTTACTTATCTTACTTTACTTTTCTGAATTTCCCCTCACAACCTTCACAAAAGCCTCTATTCGTTCTTTACTCTTTCCGTTACCATCTGCACGCTCTACACCGGAACTGGTGTCTACACCATCAATCTTTCCCGCGCAGGCAGCCAGCGCCTCCCCCACATTATCAGGATTAAGCCCACCGGCAAGTAATACTTGTTTTTCTGTCGAAGGAAGCTTTTTCAGCAAATCCCAGTCAAATGTTTTTCCGCTTCCCGGGACTGCAGCATCCATAACAAATCCAACGACCTCATCCATTTGTTCATAGTGCAAAAAAGCATCCATGTCGCTTACATTAAACGCTTTAAGGACCGGAATCCGGCAGGAAGTGATGACCTGGTCTTCTACCTTGCCATGAATCTGAATTGCCGAAAAACCGGCTTCTACAACCGCTTCCACCTGCTCTTTTGTCGGACTTACCGCAACCGCCACCGAAGCAATGTCTGCCGGAAGTTTTGCAAGCAAATTTTCCGCCTGCTCTAATGAGAGATTGCGTTTACTTTTCGGGAAAAACAGCACAAAGCCGGCATAATTAATACCGGCTTTTGCTACATATCCAATTTCTTCTTCGGAAGTAATGCCACAAATTTTTATCAAAGGGTTCTTCATCTTATCTACCTCATTTCATTCAATCATCCATGTCCTTCCATTATACATACAGAATGATTTAATGACAACCCTTACATTTGCTGCAGTCACCGCCACAGCTTCCTTTTCCATTTTTACGGTCTTTTCTCATACCGAATATAATAGCGGCTACAATCACCACAAGAATACCTGCTACAATAATTGTTCCCCACATATTGACACACTCCTTTCGATTCAAAAGGCTAGACCTGCATTCCAAAAAATGCAGGTCATATCCAAATGGCTTATTTATGTTCAAAATGTTTTTTACAAATTTTTGAGATGATTACTCGGAGGCAGCAACACTCGATTTGCCAACCTTTAATGTCTGGCTTTCTTTATAAGGACGAACCAGAAGGTAAATCATTCCAATAATTACTAAAATAGCAACTACTGTCCAGATACTGAATACGCCCTGTGCAAGTAAACCAATGTTGTTTACAATCAAACCAATCAAGTAAGCAAATCCACACTGATAACCAACGGCTACGAAGAACCATTTACGGTTATTCATCTCACGTTTAATCGCACCCATTGCTGCGAAACATGGAGCACACAAAAGGTTAAATGCTAAGAATGCATAACCACTGACTGCGGTAAAGTTTGCTGCCATGTTCTGATATACAGTACCATCGCCGGCAGTGTACAGAATACCAAGTGTACCAACGATATTCTCTTTTGCCACAAGACCTGTAATCGAAGCAACAGTTGCCTGCCAGTTTCCCCATCCAAGAGGAGCGAACAACCAAGCGATTGCTTTACCAATTACTGCCAAGATACTAGCATCAATTTCATCCTCAGAAAGCATACGGAATGTTCCGTCTACTACACCGAAGTATGTTGTAAACCATACAAAGATTGTGGAAAGAAGGATGATAGTACCTGCCTTCTTAATAAAGCTCCAGCCACGCTCCCACATGCTGCGAAGTACCGTACCAACGGTTGGCAGATGGTAAGCAGGAAGCTCCATAACGAACGGTGCCGGGTCACCAGCAAACAATTTCGTTTTCTTCAAAATGATACCAGATACGATAACAGCTCCAATACCAAGGAAGTATGCGGAAGGAGCAACCCATGAAGCACCACCGAAAATAGCTCCGGCAACCATTGCGATAAATGGAAGTTTTGCTCCACAAGGGATAAATGTTGTCGTCATAATTGTCATCTTACGGTCACGGTCACTCTCGATTGTACGGGAAGCCATGATACCAGGAACACCACATCCGGAACCAATCAACATTGGGATGAAGGATTTACCGGACAAACCGAAACGACGGAAAATACGGTCCATGATAAATGCGATACGTGCCATGTAACCACATGCTTCCAAAAATGCTAAGAAGATAAACAATACAAGCATCTGAGGAACGAATCCGAGTACGGCTCCGACACCGGCTACAATACCATCCATAATCAATCCATACAAAGGTTCTGCACAAACCGGATTTCCTTCGTCATCCAAAAGTGCCTTATCAAGCAATGCCGGGATACCAGGAACCCAAACACCATAATCTGCAGGATCCGGCTCTTCCAAGCCGTTTTCATTGACATATTTTTCTGCATCTTTAAAGGACATTCCATTTACGGTTTCCTCATCTGCACCATCCGGTACTGCATCATAATATACATCAATTTCATTTGTTGCCAAAGTCTCTTCGTCTTCTACTTCATATTTTACAGAAGTTTCCGAAGAACCTTTTGCATCTAACTCTGCCATCTTTTTCTTTGTTGCATCAACATCAACGGCATCTTCATCATCTGTTACCAAAACACCATAAGCATCCAATGCGTTGGTTGCCTGTGTATAGCTGTCAGCATCTTCTTCGTAAGCGGAAGTTCCGATACCGAACAAGTGCCAGCCATCACCGAACACACCATCATTAGCCCAGTCAGTAGCAATTGTACCAACTGTTGTAACAGAAACATAGTATACGATAAACATAACAACCGCAAAGATTGGCAGCGCCAAAATTCGGTTTGTAACAATCTTATCAATCTTATCGGAAATTGTAAGTTTTCCGGATTTTGCTTTTTTCAGGCAGTCATCAATGACAGATGTTATGTAGCTGTATCTCTCATTTGTGATAATACTTTCTACATCGTCATCAAATGCCTCTTCCAGAGAAGAAATCTCACTGCTGACATCCGGCACGGAAGCCATCTGCTCAACAATTTTATCATCGCTCTCCAAAAGTTTGATTGCATAGAAACGTTTCAACTCATCTTTAATCTGTCCGTCTAACATTGACTCAACAGAATGAATTGCCATCTCTACTCCTTCAGCAAATTCATGAACCGGTGCTTCATAACCTTTCTTTGCTGCAGCCAAAGCTTTTTTCGCAGCATCCTCAATACCGGTTCCTTTCAGAGCGGAAATCTCAACCACTTCACAGCCAAGAGCTTTGCTCAGCTCTTTAATGTTGATGACATCGCCGTTTTTCTTTACGATATCCATCATGTTAACAGCCATAACAACCGGAATACCAAGTTCCAGAAGCTGTGTTGTCAAGTACAGGTTACGCTCAATGTTCGAACCATCTACAATATTTAAAATTGCATCCGGTCTCTCATTGATTAAGTAATTTCTGGCAACTACCTCTTCCAATGTATATGGGGAAAGAGAATAAATACCAGGCAAGTCAGTGATAACAACGTCTGAATTACCACCTGCCAAACTCTTCTTCAGCTTTCCTTCTTTTTTCTCTACTGTTACACCAGGCCAGTTACCAACAAACTGATTGGCACCGGTCAAAGCGTTAAACAATGTTGTCTTACCGCTATTCGGGTTACCCGCAAGCGCAATCGTAATAGCCATTTCTTTTTCTCCTTTTCTAAGTTTGATATTTCTATCTTATATTTGTTTTGACTTTCCCTTGTTAGTTTTTACTAACTGCGACACAAAAAAATTACTGAACTTCAATCATTTCTGCGTCAGCTTTACGCAAGGATAATTCATAGCCACGTACGGTAACCTCAACCGGGTCTCCAAGTGGTGCTACTTTCCTTACAAAAATATCAACTCCTTTGGTAATACCCATGTCCATAATACGCCTTTTTACCGGACCTTCGCCTGTCAACTTTGTAACTTTTACTGTGCTGCCAGGTGTCACCTCTCTCAATGTCATTGTCTTTCCTCCTTAAATCATTATCTTATTTGCCATATCTTTTCCAAGTGCAACGCGGGAATCTTTGACATTCAAAATCATATTGCCGCTGATTTCCGATACCACTGTTACAACTCCGCCGGTCACAAAGCCTAAGTTCTCTAGGAATTTCTTTGTCTCTTCACGACCGCCAATTCGTTTAATCGTGTTTGGCTCGCCCACTTTCGCCATCGTTAAAGGCATCATTCCATCATCCTTTCTGTATCGCGTCATAAATGACATGACGGTTGATAATGAATTCTATCACTTACGCAAGTTAGTATACACTAACGCACATTAGCTGTCAAGAACTTTATGATTTTTTTTCGCGATAAAACGAATTGATTCATTTGTAAAAGAATGTTATACTATATAATACAATGCGAATGGGGTTGTCCCCCAGTATATATTTTTTTGGAGAGGAGTTACTTATATATATGAAGAAAAAATATAACGAATCCGCTGAGGATTATTTGGAAACTATCCTTATATTAAGTAAAACACTGCCGGTTGTCCGTGCCGTTGACATTGCTACCGAATTGGATTTCAAAAAATCCAGCGTCAGTGTCGCCATGAAAAACCTGCGCGAAAAGGGACATATTACCGTAACCGATGCCGGTTACATCTATTTGACGGATTCTGGAAAAAAGATTGCCGAAATGGTCTATGAACGTCATGATGTTTTGACGCACTACTTAATTTCTCTTGGTGTTGCCGAAAAAACAGCCGAGGAAGATGCCTGCAAAATTGAGCATATCATCAGTGAAGAAAGTTTTCAGGCAATTAAAAACACGTTTACTCAGAAATAACAATTTAGAACTACATATATAAAAATACCTTTTCTCTATGCCTGCATAGACGAAAGGTGTTTTTTGTTGAGACTTTTTTACATAAAATAAA
>CALELW010000110.1 GCA_937902905.1 uncultured Clostridium sp.
CGTAGGGGTATCGGCGCGCCAAACACGCACGCCTGATACCCACGTGTTTGTACCCACTCATCGCAAATCTTTTCTTTTTTAATTACTGGAAACCAAATAGATTAGCATCGAATACATTCTTACAAGCAGAATCACTTAGTTACTTTCGTCCATTGCATAATAGCAAGTTTACTCTGCAAACAAACAAAAGCTGTTTCATACTAACTAAGAAAAAGAAGTTCCTTTGTGAAGACTATAACGCGAAGCGTTATCCCGTCTCTCACAAAGGAACTTCTTTTTCGTTGTTTTATTTAGTTAATCACTAACCGCTTTTTGTTATTTTACAAAGTAAACTTATCAGCAATCTTCTCAAGCTGCTCTACAGAATCCATACAGGTATCTACAAGTTCTGCATTCTGTGCTGCCTCTGTTACGACACTTCCGGTCTTTTCTGCAATATCCGTTACACCAACGGTTGCTTCATCAATTGTTGTATTAATACCGGTAATTGCATCGGCAATCACACCAATGGAATCCGTAAGCGAAAGAATGGCATGCTCTACATTTTCCATGCTTGTCTTTACAACATCTGCGTCATTGTTATACTGGTCACTGATGGCTCTGAACTGGTCATAATCTTTTAATACCACTTCATCTAAGAACTTCGTTGTTCCCTCCATACTCTGAACCATTTCATCTACCGAGGCATTTACTTCAAGTACAATCTCATTAATGCTTGTTACGGAATCCGATGTCTCGTTCGCAAGTTTACTGATCTCCGAAGCAACGACAGCAAAGCCTTTTCCTGCCTCACCGGCACGAGCTGCCTCAATTGAAGCATTTAACGCCAAAAGACTTGTCTGAGAAGAAATCTGCATAATGGATTCAGTCATCTCATTAATTTGTTTTACACAATCTGCAGCACTTACTGCTTTTTCTACCTGTGTCTTAATCGTATCATACATAGAACCGGCACGATCCATCGCTGAATTAGCGGACTCACCAAGTGCTGTAGCTCTCTCCGAAATTTCATCCGAAAGTCTCACACCATCTTTGGAAAGTTTTGCGATATCGGATGCACCCTGTCTCATGTCTCCGATGTTCTGTGTAATTGTTCCGGTCGTTGCAGAAGTTTCCTGCATGCCGGCTGCTAACTGCTCCGTAGTTGCTGAATTGTCCATACACTGCTCACGAATCTGTGTGCTGACATCATTTACTTTACTAACTTCTTCATAAATCTTCTGACTGGAATCTTTCAAATTCACAATACTCTGACGAAGATTTTCTCTCATGCCAGCCACGGATTTTCCCATCAAACCAACTTCATCGTGACGAAGTGCAATCTTCTTCACTTTATCATCATTTGTGAAATCCAGTCTCGCCGTCTCATCAATAACATCTGTAAGGCTTACCAGTGGACGGATAATCAAAACAACCGCTAACAAACCAACTAAAACGCTTAAGATAATTCCGATTACAGCAACTGAAATTCCACGTATCCACATCGAATTCGGAACCGCCATAACATCATCTTTATCCGCAGTCATAACTAACACACTCTTATCTGTAAGCACCTGATAAGCAGCATATTTCATTTCACCTTTAAATTCATAGGTTACAAAATCCTTTGTTACATTTTCACCTTTTTTCATACGGCTTATAACGTCTTTCACTACAACGTTTTCTACCGGCTTACCAACTTTTGATTCCGTTGGGTGGAAACGCATGATACCTTCTTTGTCAACCAGATAAGCATAGGAAGTATCTAACCCTGCAATTTTAACATTTTTCAAGATATTGGCATAACCATCATAGGACAAAGTATGTTTTTCCACAAGTTTGTCGTTCAAATCAGTCGAATATGCCTCAGCGAGATTGGTCATCTCATTCTGTGTCATTAACTCAATCTGACTGGTGCTGCGTGGAACAATCATTAACATTGTAACAGCTGAAATTACAGCTCCTGCCAAAGCAATAATCAGTACCATTTTAAAACCGATTTTGCTAAAAAAGCCAACTTTTTTCTTATTTGTCTTTTCCATTTTATTTTCCTCCAATTAATTCTTAATCTGCTGCTCCATCACAATCTTTGCATGTGCAAGTGCCTCCGGAATTTTCGCCGGATTCTTTCCACCAGCCTGTGCCATGTTTGGACGACCACCGCCGCCACCGCCTACGATAGATGCAACTTCTTTAATTAAATTGCCGGCATGTGCGCCCTTTTTCATCGCGCCATCCGTTGCCATGGCAATTAAATTTACTTTTTCTCCAACCTGGCTTGCAAATACAATAAATGCTTCACCAAGTTTCTGTTTTGCCTCATCGCCCAAATCACGCATGCCGTTCATATCAACATCCGTAAACTGCTTTGTCAGAATGTGAACTCCATCCACTTCTTTGGCCTCAGACAACAAGTCTCCTGCGGCTTCTTTCGCAAGTTTTGCCTTTAATTTATCATTTTCTTTCTGAAGTTGTTTTACTTCATCCTGCAAAGAAATAACTTTTGCACTTACCTCTAACGGCACTGCTTTCAAAAGTTTTGCTGCCTTTTGCAGTTCACTCTCCATCGTATTGTAATACTCAAAAAGTGCTTTTCCGGTCAGTGCTTCAATTCGACGTACACCTGCTGCAACACCGCTTTCTGAAATAATCTTGAAAGCAGAAATATTTCTGGTATTGCTTACATGAGTACCACCACAAAGTTCAGAACTAAATGTTCCCATCTGGACAACGCGGACAATCTCGCCGTATTTTTCACCAAACAGAGCCATTGCACCGGTCTTCTTCGCATCTTCAATCGACATTTCATTTGTCACAACATCAAGACCTGCCGCAATTTCACGGTTTACAATTTCCTCTACTTTTGCAATTTCTTCTTCTGTCATTGGTGAGAAATGCGTAAAGTCAAAACGAAGTTTATCCTTGTCCACTAACGAACCTTTCTGCTCTACATGGCTGCCGAGCACCTCACGCAGCGCCTGCTGCATCAAATGGGTCGCACTGTGGTTGTTTGCTGTCAGATTTCTCTGCTCTTCATCCACCGTAAGTTTTACGGTTTCACCTTTTTTGATAACACCTTTTGTCACATGTCCAACATGTCCAATCTTCGTTCCCTGAAGTTTGATAACATCTTCAACAACAAATGTACCATCTGCTCCTTCAATCACACCAGCATCCGCTACCTGACCACCCATTGTGGCATACATCGGGGTCTCTTCTACAAGAATCGTTCCCTCTTCGCCTTCTTTCAACTCATCAACAATGGCATCTTTGGTTGTCAAAACCGTAACTTTAGACTCATGTGTCAAACGGTCATAACCGACAAATTTACTTTCAACGGAAGCATCAATAGACTGATAAATCGTAACATCTTTTCCCATATAATTGGTCGTCTCTCTGGCATCACGTGCCGTCTGACGCTGGTTTT
This sequence comes from uncultured Clostridium sp., assembly GCA_937902905.1. Classification (GTDB taxonomy): domain Bacteria; phylum Bacillota; class Clostridia; order Lachnospirales; family Lachnospiraceae; genus Eubacterium_F. Next base: position 3,407 of record CALELW010000110.1, read on the forward strand.
CCATTGCTTTCTTAAAGCCATCTTCATCGACAGAGAATCCTTTTTCCTCTAAGATCTCAATCGTCAAATCAATTGGGAAACCATAGGTATCATACAGTTTAAATGTATTTTCACCGGAAAGAACTTTTTCGCCGCTTTTTTGCAAATGTTCCATCATCGTATTCAAAATAGAAAGTCCCTGATCGATGGTCTTATTAAAGTTCTGTTCTTCCACGGTAATTAACTTAATAATATAATCTTTACGGTCTAACAATTCCGGATATCCTGTGTGGGATTCTGCCATCACAGTCTCGCTTAATTTAGCAAGGAATTCACCCTGAATACCAAGCAGTCTTCCGTGACGTGCAGCACGGCGGAGAAGTCTTCGAAGGACATAACCGCGTCCCTCGTTGGATGGCGTAATACCATCAGAAACCATAAAGGTTACGGAACGGATATGGTCGGTAATGACACGAATTGAGACATCCGTCTTGTAGTCATCTCCATAGGTCACACCGGCAAACTCGCAAATCTTGTCACGGATTGCTTTGATGGTATCGACATCAAAAATCGAATCTACATCCTGCATTACCGTAGCCAGACGCTCTAATCCCATACCGGTATCAATGTTTTTATTTTCCAATTCTGTGTAGTGACCTTCCCCATCATTTTCAAACTGGGTAAATACATTATTCCAAATTTCGATGTAGCGGTCACACTCACAGCCAACCGTACAGCCCGGCTTTCCACAGCCATATTTTTCTCCACGGTCATAATAAATCTCAGAACAAGGACCACAAGGACCGGCACCATGCTCCCAGAAATTATCTTCTTTTCCAAAACGGAAAATACGGTCTTTTGCCACACCGATTTCCTTATTCCAGATATCAAACGCCTCATCATCTTCTAAATATACAGACGGATACAGACGGTCTTCCGGGATTTCCAAAACTTTCGTCAAAAATTCCCATGACCAGGCAATCGCTTCATGCTTAAAATAATCACCAAACGAGAAGTTACCAAGCATTTCAAAAAATGTACCATGTCTCGCCGTCTTTCCTACATTTTCAATATCTCCGGTTCGGATACACTTCTGACAAGTTGTCACGCGTGTTCTCGGAGGAATCTCCTGTCCGGTAAAATATGGTTTCAGTGGTGCCATGCCGGCGTTAATCAACAACAAACTTTTGTCATTCTCCGGCACAAGTGAAAAACTTGGCAACACCAAATGTCCTTTACTTTCAAAGAATTCTAAATATTTTTTTCTTAATTCATTCAATCCATATGGTTTCACGCCACTAGCCTCCTAAATGTGTCTTCAATAGCACAATTATAATTTTTTTGCAGCAAAATGTCAACCTTCTGACATTTGCCTGAGTGCAAGAATTTCGTCTCTTGCCATATCTGCAATTTTTGCGG
>CALELW010000111.1 GCA_937902905.1 uncultured Clostridium sp.
GTATCTTGAAAATCTTCTGCAATAGAATTAATAGCATCTTCCACTGAATTATCACCTAGTTTGCCATAGTCAGCGGTAATGCTTCCATCCCCCATATTCTGCTCACCAAAAAATTCAATTCCTTTGTTATATACTTTCATTCCAGTGTCAAGCACCCAATTTCCAAAATTTATAGTGAAGAAAAGTGCTATAAAACAAAATGTCAGTCGAAGAAATAGTGATTGCACCGTACTTTTTATTTCTGTTCCAAGAGTACCGAACACAAGTATAGCAATCATACGGACAGTAAAAAAAACAATTAATAAAATTCCACCTAACCATGAAAAAAATTCCATGATTGTAACTACGTTTCCATTCAGTATTTCGTTCAGTTTATCTATTGAAGGACTTAACGAACCATCCAAAAAGCCATTAAATAAAATTTGTATTAAACCAACGAAAATAGAATTAATAGCATTAAAAAAAACATTTAAAAAATCTGCAACGATATTTTTCATATTATCCTCCTTAATAAAAAAGCTTGGAGAAAACCTCCAAGCTTTTTTATTTTTTATTGTCCTGCGGCTAACCCTCCGAGATATTTTACGAAATTGATGACTTGGAATAGCAATGCGCCCTCGTTTAACGATAAAACCCAAATGGCAACAGCACCTATGAGCGCTGCTTTCATTACGCCATTGTTTTTCTCATCGCCTTTCGACTTTAAATATTTAACCAATACAATGACGCAGAGTATCCATCCCCATTTTGTGACAAGTTTACATCCCTCTTTTACAACATCTACATCGCCTGTTCCTTCAAGCAACTCTGTACTGCCTGTAATTCCAGTACTGGTATCACCACTTGGGTCTGCAAATACTGGAATTATACTGCCAACCGTCATCATCGTGCCAATCACAAACATGGATAATTTACGTCTGGCAAAGTATACTGCTCTTTGCACTTTTGTGAGTAAATCCATTACCTGTTACCTCCTTTATTTACATATTTGCACACTCTATAGTATACTATACCACACTAATACCGTATTAACAAATATTTTTTCACTATAATTATTATAATTACTATTCGCTAAAGGAGTTTAACAATCCTAAATTAATTCCACTAGAATCTCCATCATCAAAATCGTCCTCTTCAAAGTTATCTTCTTGCTCATTATATGAGGATTTTGATTTTTCACTCTTATCCCTCGCTTCTGATAAGTCATTTTTTTTCATTTTGTCAGTATCTTCTGCATTCGTTTTATAATCATCCTGTTGATTAGGAAAGTGTTCACGGTGAACACTTTCTAAGTCTGGTTGTAATGGCTTAATTTGCATCATATTTGCCATTGCAGTTCCAAACATCTGCGATACAACATTCGGCACTTCATCGGTTAACATCAGTTGTTCAGCTTGTTTTTCTGTAAGCTGAGAAACATCTTGTATATTATTCTGTTTCAATAATATATTAATCAATTCACTTACTTTTTTTGACTGTTTCCGCCCTAATTTCATTAAATATTCATGCGCATTTGCCTGTTGTTTATCGTCCAAATTAAAACTCATGTTATGTCGGTACGGAGGTGTTTCAGCTTTTCTTCTGCTCATAATATCTACCTCCTATTTATGGAGTGCCAATCATTTTTGCATATCCTCTTGCATTGGCTTTCTGATTAGGAATAAATTCGTATTTTGCAAATCTGCCACATTCTTTAATGAAGCGTTTGAACAACTGCGAACCGCCACCAATAAATACAACAGGTCTAGTTCCAATTAATATACCATTCTGTACCATCTCATCAACAATTCTGTTAAACCAAATTTGTGCTTGCTCAAAAACAATATTTCGAACATCTTCTGATACGCAGGTTTCATCTTCTTTGAGAATTGCTTCAACGTCTGTAACTTCAAGTTGCACACCTGTTTGTACATCAACCTCATTGATGATGATTTCATACATAGCAAGTACTCCCAAAGGCTTAGATACGCCCTTACCTTCAAAACTATTATCAACTACCGTTACAATATCTATTGTCCATCCTCCAATATCGACGGCATAATATGTCTTGCGTTTTGAATTGAGTACGGAATCGTCGTTTGCAGATTTATATGTAACAACTACGGACACATCCTGTGCATAGCAAGCAACTTTGGCGAGATTGATTTTGAAATTATATCCGCCAAATTTATATAAAAGAGTTTCGCTCATTCGTTCCTTGTAATAGTTTTCATAATTTTTTTTAAATCTGCCATAATCACTCACAGGTACTCCTACTCCAAGCTTAATATCAGAAATTAAATTAATTTCGCCTTGCACTCCAAGGATTTTATCTTTTTTGCTCTTATCAATTTCTGCGTCACTTAATTTTTTTGCATTATCGCGTTCCGCTTTGCAAATAATTTCTTTCGACAATGAAATAAGAGTTAAAATGAACATATTATCATTTGAAGTCTTATCCTTTACATAAGGAAAACGCTTTGTAGACGGTGCATAATATTTCCCATTATACTCCAAATATTCATTTACCCCAAAAGGTGCGTCCGTATATTCTACAAATCCGCTTGGGGTTGTTGTGTTTTGTGATTTTGTGTCAAAGTTGCCTACATCAATACCAATATTTAATGTTTTTCCCATTGGTAATCCTCCTTTTTACTTTATCTTAACGGTATAGTTATGGTATATCACACATTTTTATTGACGTCAACATATTTACGTGTCATAATAACCATACAATGACGCGTTAATAGTCAGTAATGTGTCATTAAACGCATTTAATAACACATTATTAAATGTATTTTGTTGATTTACATGGTATTATCCGCTATACTTATGTAAGTCAAACGGATAGAGAAAGGAATGAATTATATGAAAACAATATGTTTCGCTCAGATGAAAGGTGGTACTGGAAAAACTACAATTTCATACAACGTGGCTTGTAAGCTTGCGGAAAAATATAAAGTTCTAGTTGTGGATTTTGACCCGCAATGCAACACGTCAACAAATTTTTTGTTTGACATTTTTTCAGAAAATCCAGATGTAAAAACATTGGCAAATGCTCTTGACGATATTACAACTGACCCATTAGACATTGTTGTTCCATCTCCTCTTAAAGAGCTTGAAAATCTCGATTTATTTCCAAGTACGATGTATTTTTATGGCACAGAAATTACTCTTATGTCTCGCATGTCTGGTGCAATGACAATGCAAAGATATATGGAAAAACACCCGGAGTTTTTCAACTATTATGATTATATTATTATTGATACAGCACCGAGTATGGGTATAATTAATCAAAATGCATTTATTGTATCTGACCATATCATTTTAGTTACAGACCCGGATTGCAATTCGGCAATGGGCGCTCATGTTTTTTTAAAACTTCGGGAAGAAGCAAGAAGTTATGCCAAGATTCCAGATAATGTCGATGGTTTAGTGATTAATAACGTAGAGAGAACTTCATTATGCAAGAAAATGTTGAAATATGTTAATGAACACGAACGATTGTCAAAAATTCAATTTAAAACGATGATTCCTCACACTACTCGTTATAAGGAATGTGTCGACCAAAACAAACCTATTCATTATTTGAAAATGAAAAATAAAAGAGATGAACAATCTCGTTTAAAAGCTGAAATAGCAATTGAAGATTTAGTAAAAGAATTAGCAGAAAGGGGAATATTATAATTATGTCA
>CALELW010000112.1 GCA_937902905.1 uncultured Clostridium sp.
CTTTTTATTCTAATAAAAAATCTCTAAATCATTACACGGATACCTTTTTTACCTTACTCCATTTGCCAAAATAAAACACTCCATTTTTCTTCTTCACACAGCGAACACGCACATAATATTTCTTTCCACTCTTTTTGTTCGATATCACATAGCAATTCTTTTTCACTTTCTTTTTATGCGCTTTCTTAAACTTAGCATTTGCGCTCCACTGAACCTGATAGGAAACACCTTTCTTTTTCTTCCAGCGAAGCTGCACTCGTTTCCCTTTCTTGCTGCATTTCAAAATAGATGTTTTCGGAACAATCGGAGACTGAATCTTTGATGCCTTTGATACAAGCTGCGTAATTACAAAAGTTGTCATCGGTTTTGTCTCAGCCACTTCACTTTTCCCTTGTTTGGATGTATTTCTTTCCTGTGCGACAGGTGTAGTATTCGGTACTTCTGTCGATTCTGGCAATGGTGTAAAGGATGGTTTCTCTGTCGGTACCGGCGTCGGAGTCAACGTTGGCAATGGCGTCGGCTTTGGCGCCACAGTAAGATATACCTGCATACAGATGTTTCCCTTTTCATCCTGCTCATAACTACTCCAGTCATAATTATCGGAGTCTGCCGGACAAAAGAGCACCGGATACCAACCGGATTTATCTGCTTTCTGTGCCGGATTTTTCCATGTCACCGTCCCTGTTCCGGCAGGCTCAAGCGACAATGCACAGCCGGAAACCGTTTCGCCTTCTTTCCATTCCTTCGCTTTTATCGTCGGCAGTTTTCCTTTCACAGGACGCACGGTAATCGGAATTGAGCATGTAATTGTCTTTGTCTTCTCATCATACCCTGCCACCTTGCTCCAGTCATACCGAATGGTGTCTGCCGGACGAAATACAACACGGACACCTGAATTTTTAACCGATGGACGAACTTTCTCATCCTCCCAGAAGAAAATTCCATATTCGTTTTTCAGAAAACTAAGAGAAGAATTCGACAAATCCTCACCAAAGGAAAGATTGGAGCACGACGGCCACTCAAATTCCTCCATCTCTTTTGGCAGTGTTTCCACCAAAACTTCACTCTCCACAGTTTCATAACCTTTCCCATCCGGGATAAATAACATTGTGTACCCGCAGGTTCCAAGTTTCAATGGCTGGCTGCCATCTTTCCACTCAAAACTTCCTTTGATAATTTCTCCTGTTTTCGGATTTTTATATTTCCCATCAAGAAAGCGAATCTGATTCAAACGGTCACCATAGATTCCATGATTGCGGACAACCGGTGGTGCTGCCTGCTCCGGTTTCACCGATACAATATCAACGACCACAGTATCCGTAACCGACTGATAATTATTATCCAGCGGCGAAAACACGCCCGATATCTCATGTTTTCCAACATCATACTCTTTGGCATCCGTAGAAAAGGTAAACTCACCTGCCACCTTTTCACCGGTAACCGGACTTACATACGTCAAATCCGGATGAATTTTTGTTAAATTCTGACCGGCAAAAATCTGCACTTCTTTTTCATCCTGTCGTCTTGGGGCAACAGCATTTACCGTTACTTTCCCACTCTTTGTAAAGGATAAGGAATCATACGTCATCGGGTATTTCGGCACAAATACAATATCCTGATTGGATGTTCCTGATTGTGGAACTAAGTCTCCTTTCACAAACTGCCACGTTCCCTCAATCGGTACAGACCACTCAACTTTATCTTCAGGAATCTGTGCCTCTTTCAGTTTCTGACCGTATGAAATACTTTTTGCTTCGAAACAAACGGAACTGCTGTTTTTATTCACAGAATATGATTTTTTAATCACACGTCCATCTAACACCTGAACCCTTCCGGAACCATATAAAATTCCCTCCGATTTTTCCAAATCTACCGTTCCACCGCGAAGCTGTAACGTTCCATTCATTTGCAATCCTTTTTTGCCGATTGTCAAGGTAACACCATCTGGCACTACAAGAGTAGTATCCTTATTTATCGTATCATAATAGATAAAATCCGGGAAATCATAATGTACATCTTTTTCCAAAATAATTTCTCCACCACGTGATGAGCAACTCTGTAACGCTTCATCGAGATTACTTGTGTAACGCCCCTGCTGCCCCTTCGGTACATAATAAATCGTACTGCTTGAAGCCGCTTTCACCATTTCCTTTGGCATCGTGCCAAACACACACAGGCACACAAGCACCCATGCAATTGCCTGTTTCATTTTTAAATTCATAGACAGTCCTCCCTATCTTGTCTTTTTATGTCATGTAAATAGCTGCGATTCTCATTTACCAGATAAACAGATAAAATGAAATTAGATTCACCAGACACGCATCCTGCTGTCTGATAAAGCAAAAGCAGTGTCTCCCCTGCGCATGAGAAACACTGCTTTTTGCCGTTCCTTTCGAAAGGAACTTTATTGTATCACGTGATATTTTTCTCGTCAATGACTTTTTTTACAAATTATGGGCGTACAACGACCGGAATTTCGCTCTTTTTGAATACACCTCTGTCTCTTATTACAACATTATTATAAGTTGAACTGCTCTCCATTGTCTTACCATTTCCAATGTAAATTGCAATGTGATATATTCGCTTATACCGTCCGTTTCTTCTTGCCTTCGAGCCACCAAAGCAAATCAAATCTCCCGGTCTCATTTTCTTTTCAGAATATGTTTTCTTCGCCTTAATGCGCTTTCCTTTTCTCACATAATAGTGGCCGATGTCCGCCGCCACAGGCGCCCAATTTGTTTTGCAGACAAGGTATCTTCCTACCGCACGATAAGTCCGGTAAACAAAAGAGGAACAGTCATAATAGTTTTTATCCATCCGTCTTGCCTGACTGTACTTTTTCTTTCCTATCTGTTTATAACCATACCGCATCGCCCGGACAGCCGTTTTCGTGCTTACTGCCAGATAATAATTTACTGTCTTCCCATCAACCTCACAAGAAATCACAGCACTTCCATATTTTTTCGTTGTAACCTTTCCTGAAGCTGTCACAACAGCAACCTTTACATCGGACGAACGAAAGACCGGACGGCTTTCTGCATTCAAACCAGTCACCTTGACCGTCAGCTTTTTCTTTTTCTGATAAAAACCATATGTCTTTTTTATTTTAGGGTTTGTAACCGTAATCACACATTCTGTCTGAACGCCATCCACCTGTGCTACTACAGTAGTAGAACCTACTTTTTTCGCCTTAACTACAACACCTGCCTGATTATAGGAAACAATCGAAACAATAGAAGTATCCCTTGTCTGATAAACAACCGGATTTCCTGCAACAGATTCTAACAAAAGTGTTGTCTGACAGCCTTTCGCCAAATTCTGTTTTTGAATTGTAAATTTCGGCTGCAAAATTTCAACGCCAAGAACAAAGGAATACACACCGCCGTACGAATCCGTAACCGTAACAGAAAATTCTGCAAAGCCTGCGCGAACCGGCGTGATAATTCCCTCCTGTGTAACTGTCGCCACTTCCGGCGTTCTTGCCTGCCACACACACGTCATCGATTCAAACTGCGGTATCGGCAGCTGAAAAGAGCCACCTCCCAAAGGATGCGCCGCAAAAGACTGTCTGTTAAAACTCAAATCCGAAAGAATCTCATTTTTCTTTACTTCAATTTCTGCATAGTCAACTGTCTCCGTCTTCGTTTTCACGGAAATTGTAACCGTACCTGCGCCAATCGTTGTAACAACTTTCTTTGGCGATATCTCAATTACATTCTCCTTGCTTAAAACTACTTCCCCTTCCGGCAAATCCGCAAGAGTAATCTTTTGTCCTAAATAGAGACAAATCTTTTCTATCTTTTGTGTCGTATCCTTTGCCTGCACGTAATTCGTCTGACTCACTCCGGCAAATGCCAGTGCAAACAGAAGAAATAACAGTGCAAAATACCTTTTGCTGCTTCTCATTTCCTCTCACCTTCCATTGTAAATTTTTATATTTTTATCTTTCCTTAAATCACAGAATAAAGACTACACGATAGCAGAATCTTCTGTCATCGTGCAGTCTTACTATAAAACCACACTGTGTCATTTTTATTTCACTTCAATTTTTTCTTTACCGCCCATATATGGTTGTAATGCTTTCGGAATTTTAACCGAACCATCCTCACATAAGTTGTTTTCTAAGAACGCAATCAACATACGTGGAGGTGCAACAACCGTATTATTTAAGGTGTGGGCAAAATATTTGCCACCTTCACCGACAACGCGAATCTTCAGACGACGTGCCTGTGCATCCCCTAAATTCGAGCAGCTTCCCACCTCAAAATATTTCTTCTGACGTGGAGACCATGCCTCTACATCAATCGATTTTACCTTCAAATCTGCCAAATCACCGGAACAGCACTCTAACGTACGTACCGGAATATCCAGTGTACGGAATAAATCAACGGTGTTCTGCCACAATTTATCAAACCACATTTTACTGTCTTCCGGTTTGCAGACAACAATCATCTCCTGCTTTTCAAACTGATGGATTCGGTAAACACCGCGTTCCTCAATTCCGTGAGCACCTTTCTCCTTCCGGAAACATGGAGAATAACTGGTCAAAGTTTTTGGCAGTTGTTCTTCCGGAATAATTTTATTAATAAACTTACCAATCATAGAATGTTCACTCGTACCAATCAAATACAAATCTTCACCCTCGATTTTGTACATCATCGCATCCATTTCATCAAATGACATAACGCCTGTTACAACATTTGAACGAATCATAAATGGCGGTACACAGTAGGTGAATCCGCGGTCAATCATAAAATCTCTAGCATAGGAAATAACTGCGGAATGAAGTCTTGCAATATCGCCCATCAGATAATAGAATCCATTTCCTGCCACGTCACGTGCCGAATCCAAATCCAGTCCATCAAACGATTCCATAATCTGTGCATGATATGGGATTTCAAAATCCGGAACTACCGGTTCACCAAACTTCTCAATTTCCACATTTTCAGTGTCATCTTTGCCAATCGGAACACTCGGATCAATGATGTTTGGAATTACCATCATGCGCTTATTCAATTCTTCCGCAATTTCTGCTTCTCTTGCTTCTAAATCAGAAAGCTCTTTGGCATAACCGGCAACCTCTGCCTTCATTGCCTCTGCTTCTTCTTTTTTGCCCTGACCCATCAGCGCACCAATCATCTTTGAATTTTTCTTACGAAGAGCACGAAGGTCATCTGCCTTCTGCTGTGTCTCGCGGCGCTCTTTATCAAGTGCAATCACTTCATCCACGAGTGGCAGTTTGTGCTCCTGAAATTTATTTTTAATGTTTTGCTTTACAACATCAGGATTTTCTCTTACAAATTTGATATCTAACATAATTTTCTTCCTTCCATGTCTTTCTCACCGGTCATCCTGTCCTGCCGGCATTTTTCTACGGAAAATTATACACCACTTTTTTCTTCCTTGCAATGCTTTTCCACCCATTTTCCACGCACCAAAACAATTCCAACCGGCAGTAAAATCAAACTAATTAACTGCGAGGTGGAAAAAATACTGATACTTCCTCTGATTTTATCCCCGCGAAGCATCTCTAACAAAAATCTGGCAATAGAATAATAAATCAAATAAATTCCCATCAACCGTCCATTTCTTAAATCCTTTTTCTTCATAAGGTAAAATAAAATACCACACAAAATAAAATTCATAAGTGCCTCTAAAAGCTGCACCGGAAAACGCGGCACCTGACTTAACTGCGGGACAGCCTCATTATACGGAAACTGTATAGCAAAAGGACCATGGTATTCAATGCCATAACAGCACCCGGAACAAAAACATCCGATTCTTCCGATACCATGAACAAATGGAATCAATGGTGCAAACACATCCATATACGGAATATAGGATAAATGATACTGTTTGCAATAACAAAAGATTCCCAAAAAGGCACCAATCAGGCCACCATAAAAAACAAGTCCGCCAAACAAATAATTCATTAAAAATATAAGTGTCTGCATGAAATTTTTATCGAAACCAGCCGCGACAGCATCCCACTTCTGTATCAGACTCGGAAGTCTTGTCAGACAATATAACAGCTTAGAGCCGATAAGAATACCAATTGCTGCATAAATGGCACCGTACAGAACATCCTCTTTGGCTAGACGATAGCGCCCTGCTATTTTTCTCGCAATTACAATAGCTATAAAAAAACCAATAAAAAAAATTGTGCTATAAGTTGGAATATCTACAAATCCTAAATGAATCGATGGAAACATTTTCTCCTCCTTAGAAAAAAGGCTGCTGCCTAAGCAGCAACCTTCTTTATTTTGGTATATGTTCTCTTAGTTGTAAGAATCTGCCAAGTCGTTCAATGCATTGCTCAAGTCATTTAAACTATCTGCTGCATCATTAACATCGCTGCTTACTAAGCAGGAACCACCAACGCATCCATAACAAGTATAAGTTGTACTTGTGCTGCTAGATTCTACAGCACCACAGATTGAACATCCTACTGCAAAAATAACAGCAAAGATAATACCAATCAAACCACAGACAAAACCAGCCTGACCTTTTGTGCCTCCTGTCTGTTTTTTGGCATTAATACCAAGAATAACTGCTACGACACCTAAAATCAAAGCAATTGCGGCACCAATTACACCAAAGGTAATTCCTCCGATGACAGCGATTACCAAACTCACAATACCAAGAATGGTAGAAGCTGTTGCTGTTCCATTTTTCTGTTCCATAAAAAACATCCTCCTTTCTGAATTTTTCATCCCATAAAACTCCCTATAACATTTTATATTTTACCTTACCATTATATACCAGTCAACAAAAACATTGACAAAAAAACCGCCAATTTGACATTTTTCTGCATATCTGCTATTATTTTTAAAGACAAGAGCGTCTCTACTAAGGGGCGCTTTTTGTTTTTTTGGAGGTTTGCCGCACAGCAGACAGCCATATATTATATCGAATAGAGGAGGTCATTTATGGAAACACTTGGAAACATTTTACAGACAGTAGACGATTTTGTATGGGGGCCCGCCATGCTTGTGCTTTTGGTGGGAACGGGTATTTTTCTTACTATCCGCACTCGTTTCTTAGGAATTCGCAATTTGGGATATGCCTTAAAAAGCGGATTAGGAAAAGAGGCGCGCACAACTCACCGTGGAGAGGGGGATATTTCTCCTTTTTCTGCTTTAACAACAGCTCTTGCCGCAACAATCGGAACCGGAAACATTGTCGGTGTGGCAACTGCCATGGTAGCAGGTGGTCCGGGTGCTTTAGTCTGGATGTGGCTGTCTGCCTTTTTCGGTCTTACATCAAAATTCAGCGAATGTATGCTTGCGATTAAATACCGAGAAGCAAATGCAGCCGGAGAAATGTCCGGCGGTCCGATGTATACAATGAAAAAGGCTTTTAAACATAAAAAATTCGGTGCCGTTTTGGGCTGGCTGTTTGCACTGTTTGCCGTTATTGCCTCATTTGGTATCGGAAATCTGACACAGGCAAACTCGATTTCTACCGCCATCGAAGATACATTCGGAGTTTCGACATGGATTGTTGGTATTATAATTACGGTTCTCGCTCTGGTTATTATTGTCGGCGGAATCAAATCCATTTCCAAAGTCTCTCAGGTTGTCGTGCCTTTGATGGCTGTCTTTTACATCATTGCCGGTCTGATTGTAATTGTTATTAACTGGCATAATCTGCCTGCCGGAGTCTCTATGATCTTCAAAATGGCATTTAGTCCTGAAGCAGTCGGTGGCGGTTTATGTGGAAGTATCACGGCTGCCATGATGAACGCCATTCGTTTTGGTGTTGCACGCGGTGTATTTTCAAATGAAGCCGGTATGGGTTCGGCCGCGATTACTGCCGCTGCCGCCACGACCGATGATCCGGTTCGCCAAGGATATATTAATATGACCGGAACTTTCTGGGATACCATCATCGTCTGCACCATTACCGGACTTTGTATTGCAAGTTCCGGTATGCTTGGACAGACCTCTTCCACGCCGGCAGCAACCGGTTCCTACGTGATTGAAAGCAGTTCTTTATGTTTAACTGCCAAGGAAGCAAAAACAAATTATACGGTAGATAAAGAAAAAAATACCGCTGGTAATTTTATTTACACATTAACCGCAAAGGATGGAGAAAAAAAGGGAAGTCAGATTGTTTTAACGCCAAAAGAAGATGCTCTTTCCTCCCTTACTTTGACCGGCACCTATGAAGATGGTGACCACAACGAATACACATTCCAAAAGGATGGGACATACGAATACCACGAACTTTTAACGGGAGCCGCACTGACAATTGCTTCCTTTGAAAGTGCACTGGGAACACCCGGCGGATGGCTTGTCTGCATCGGCATCGCCTTGTTTGCGTTCTCCACCATCCTCGGCTGGGAATATCATGGTGAAAAAGCGTTTGAATACTTATTTAAATCACATAAATACAATATGATTTACCGCATTGTATTTTCCTTAATCGTGTATGTAGGTGCTACCACAGCATTAAATATTGTATGGAACTTTTCAGACATTGCAAATGCCCTTATGGCAATTCCTAACTTAATCTGTCTTTTAGCTTTAAGCGGTGTAATTGCAAAAGATATGCAGAAATTCCAGCAGACCATCAAGGCAGAAAAAGCAAAATAAATTTTCCTATGTTTATAGAAAAGAAGCAGTTTCGGACAATCCCGTTGCTGCTTCTTTTTCATCCCATTATTGATTGTTATTGTTTCCCGTCACATCATCAACGGCGTCATCTACACCGTCAATTACGTCGTTTACACCGTCAGCTGCGTCATCCACGCCGTCTTTTACATCATCCGATAAATCGTTGTCATCGTTTTTGTTGTCATCCGTCGCATTTGGCGTTGCTGTGTTATCGTTTTCATTTGTTGGTGTCTGTGTCGCTTCATTTGTTGCTTCCGGGGAAGCGGATGGGTCCGTTGCGCTGTTATTTTTATTGCCGCATCCGGTTACCATAGCGGACAAACAAACAACAAGCATCGCAAAAACTACTATTTTTTTCATTGAAATATCCTCACTTTCTACAAAAAAATCGTTTCTTACAATGCTATTGTGACCCATTTTATTGTTTTTATTCGTTTGTTTTTATTTGAAAAATTTTTCAATTTCTTCCGGTTTATCGACAATATAATCGGCACCATGTTCTTCCAAAAAAGTTCTTCCCCGAAATCCCCAGCTCACGCCAATGCAGTCCATTTCACTGGCTTTTGCCGTCGCTAAATCAACATCTGAATCACCAATATAAACAGCGTTTTTCTTATCACACCGCAATTCTTTCAACGCCTTATGAACCATATCCGGTGCCGGCTTTTTGCGGATTCCCATTTCTTCCATTTCTCCGAGTGCCACATCCAGTAAATTAGGAAAATAAACCGGCATCAGCTCTTTTACCGCAAAATCCGCCTTATTTGATACAACCGCCATTTTCACACCCTTTTTCTTTAAATTTTGAAGAAGCGTAAGAACCCCCGGATACGGTGCTGTTTTGTCATGACAGTGCTCTGCATAATATTCTTTAAAATCAGAAAGTGCCTGCTCAAATACCGGATTATCCTTACCGGAGGGAACCGCGCGCTCCATTAACTTTACAATTCCATTTCCCACATACTGGCACACCTGTGCAATCGTGCACAGTGGCATTTTATTTTTCCCCAGTGAATAATTCACGGCATCTGCTAAATCTTCCAATGTATTTAATAACGTTCCATCCAAATCAAAAACTGCTGTCTGATATGTCATATTCTTTCATCCTTTCTGTATTCGCTCCAAATTACGCACATTGTACCACTCTCTTTTGGTTTGTGCAAGTTGACATTTGCCCGGCTAAATGCTAACATAAATATAATTGTTCAAATTCGATTTTGAGCACTTACATTTGATGTACGAATTTATTTTTGGAGGAAATGACAATTATGAAACTAGACAAATTAGTAGGCGAACGCTTCAAAGAAAAACCAAGCGATTGCGTCATTGAAAGTCATGCACTGATGATGCGCGGCGGCTATATGAAAGATGTAGCCAAGGGAATTTACTCACAATTCACCCCATTAAAGCGCATTTGCCAGAAAATAGAGGCGATTATCCGTGAGGAAATGGATGCCATTGACGGACAGGAAGTTTTGTTCCCGGTTGCTCTTCCGGCATCTTTGTGGGATGAGTCCGGACGTTATGAAAGTGTCGGCAGCGAGCTTTTACGTTTTACCGACCGTAACGGCTCAAAAATGGTCTTAGGAATGACTCATGAGGAAGCTGCTGTTCAGCTTGTCCGCGATTACGCAAAAAGTTATAACAGTTATCCTTTTATGATTTATCAGATTCAGACTAAATTCCGTGATGAAGCACGTCCGCGTGCCGGTTTAATCCGTGTCCGCGAATTTACTATGAAAGATGCTTATTCTTTCCACACTTCACAGGAAGACTTAGAGCGTTATTACCAGATTTGTTATGATGCTTATAACCGCATTTTTGCACGTGCCGGTATTCCGGAAGTAGTTACGGTTGCCTCCGACTCCGGTATGATGGGCGGAAGTCTTTCCCATGAATATATGCTCTTAACACCAATTGGAGAAGATTCGATTGCCATCTGCTCCGATTGTGATTACCGTGCGAATATGGAAGCTGCTGAATCAGTTATTGAAAATACGAAAGATGCAGCCGATGAACCACTGACAAAAGTTCACACACCTAACATTCACACCATTGAAGAAATTTGTGATTTTCTTCATTCTCCATTGGAGAAATCATGTAAAGCTGTTGTTTACCAGAAAAATATGACAGACGATTTTGTTGTTATTTTCATCCGCGGTGATTTGGATGTAAATGAAACCAAACTGACAAACTATCTCGGCGAAGAAGTTCATCCGGCTGTAATTACAAGTGACTGTGGTCTGAATGCCGGCTACATCGGTCCGGTAAATCTTACCGTAAATGGCAGTTACACCGTGCTTTATGATAAATCACTTCAGGGAACAAATAATTTGTCCTGCGGTGCCAACGAAGAAGAATATCATTACACGGGACTCTGCATGGAGCGTGATGTTGCCAATGCCGAATATGTGGATTTAGCAAAAATCGTTGATGGCGGCATCTGCCCACACTGTGGCAAAAAGACCATCCACATTTCCCGTGGTATTGAAGTAGGAAACATCTTCCAGCTCGGAACCAAATATACAAAATCGATGAATATGCAGTATTTGGATGCAGATGGTGAATCCCATTATCCAATTATGGGCTGTTATGGTATTGGCGTTGGACGTCTTGCTGCTTCTGTCTGTGAAGCACATCACGATGACTACGGTCCGGTATGGCCGATTACCATTGCCCCATGGCAGGTTCACCTGTGTTGTCTGCGTGCAGACGATGCCGAAGCAAAAGCTTTTGCTGATGAATTATATGCAAGCCTGCAAAAAGAACATATTGAAGTTATTTATGATGACCGAAACGTCCGTCCGGGTGTTATGTTCTCTGACGCTGATTTACTTGGTGTTCCAATCCGTCTTGTAGTCAGCCCAAGAAACATGAAAGAATCCGTTGTCGAACTCTCAAGTCGTGATAAATCTGTACAGGATAAAGTCGCACTTACTGATGTTGTACCAGCAGTAAAAGAATTGATTGCTAAGATGACAAAAGAAATTGAATCAAAATAAACAAAAAATGAAGCCGGTCTGCGAAAAAGCAAGCCGGCTTTTTTTCATAATAAATTCATTTATTCTCCACGAATCTGTGCTACAAAATACTCCTCTGCTTCTCCCTTTGTCATTTCAAAAGGAATTGCTAACTCACCAAACAAATTTTCCTCTGCCATATGCAGATAACGCTCATCACTTGTTGTTGCCTTCTTACCTTTTTGTAATCTTGCCTGATTTCTCTGATAAGACGTCTTAATCAGTTTAACCCACTGTCTGCTGTCACAGGAACGCAGTGCCTCTTTGTACACTTCCTCCCGCTTCTTATCGTTCTCTACCCAGAGTGTCTCAATTTCATCCCACTCTTTTAATAATGTCTCTGCTTCTTTTTTCGTCATAACCGGACGCGTTACTACTCTCTTTCCGTCCGTTGGTACAAACAGTTTACTGCCCGAAGTATAAATCGGAACCAGCGTATAATACGTGCGCTGTGGGGCACCACCTATGCCATCCATATTTTGAATCGATTCTACCCGGCAGACTCCACTATTCCCATGTACCACATAGTCTCCTATTTCAAACAAGTCTATCCATCCTTTCTGCCGACTGCGCCGCGACTATAATAGGCGCTTATATTTTCTGTCTACACTATTAGTATACCACTTTTTTGATGTTATCGTAAGATTTTTTTTAATTTCTTTTCGATATTCGTTTGAGGCAAGTGTTTGATGGTTGTTTTTTAGGGTCCATAAATTAATAAGAAAAGTTTGTGTTTCGTGGGCGCTCCCGCTAAACAAACGCGTAAGGGTATCGGCATGCCAACCACGCATGCCAGATACCCACGTGTTTGTACCCACTCATCACAAATCTTTTCTTATTAATTTACTGGAATCCTAAAAGATTAGCGTCAAACACTTGGCGCAAACTTCCCACCAAAAATTAGTTAAACATTAGGACGTTTTGTTGGCATATTCCTCCTTTCTCTTTTACAGAAGCACAGTCGAACAATACAGTTAAAATAGAAAAAAAGAAATTCAATTGGTGAGAGACTATAATGTGAAACATTATCCTGTCTCGAGACAAATGAATTTCTTTTTTTCTATTTTATAACTATATTAATTCGACGCTGCGCACATAAAGCTGATTTCTGCTTCTGCTGCTAATTTACCATCTACTGTGGCAACTGCTTTGCCAATGCCCATTGGGCCTTTGCATTTAATAATTTCTGTCTCTAAACGCAGACGGTCGCCCGGAATTACCTGCTTTCTAAATTTGGCATTTTTGATTCCGCCAAAGAAGGCAAGTTTTCCTTTGTTTTCCGGAAGGCTTAATACAGCAATCGCACCAACCTGAGCCAGTGCCTCAATGATTAACACACCCGGCATTACCGGCTGCTGTGGAAAATGGCCCTGGAAAAATGGCTCGTTCATCGTTACATTTTTATATCCTACCGCTCTTACTCCCGGCTCCATCTCTTCGACGCAGTCAACCAAGAGGAACGGATAACGGTGTGGGATAATCTTTTGAATATCATTGATATCTAATAACATTTCGTTCTTCCCTTCCGCTTTTTATTCTGCAAATGCCTTGAAAATCAATACAGCATTGTGTCCACCAAATCCAAGAGAGTTACTCAGTGCTACATCAACTTTTGTCTCAACGGCTTCTTTCGGACAATCCAAATCACATTCCGGATCCTGATTTACAAGACCAATATTGGCATGTACATAGTTTTCCATAATAGATTTCACACAAGTAATTGCCTCAACACCACCGGCAGCACCAAGCAGATGTCCTACCATGGATTTTGTTGAATTAACTTTACACTGGTAAGCAGCATCTCCCATCGCAAGTTTAATTGCTTTGGTCTCGAATGCATCATTCATATGTGTGCTGGTTCCGTGTGCATTGATATAATCAATATCTTCCGGTTTGATGCCCGCATCTTTAATTGCAAACTCAATTGCTTTTGCATCGCCGCTTCCGTCGTCAATCGGTGCTGTCAGATGATGTGCATCACTCGTTGCACCATAACCAACAACTTCTGCGTAAATATGAGCACCACGTGCTTTGGCATGCTCTAATTCTTCAAGAACTAAAATACCGGCACCTTCACCCATAACAAATCCACCACGGTCTACATCAAACGGAATCGAAGCTCTTTTCGGGTCATCTGTTGTATTCAACGCATTCAATCCGGTAAATCCGGCAACACCAAGCTCGGTAATCGCACCTTCTGAACCACCGGCAACCATAACATCTGCCTCACCATACTGAATGGAGCGGAATCCCTCACCGATACAGTGAGTACCTGTTGCACAAGCTGTTACTACGTTGATATTTTTACCTTTTAATCCAAACTGAATTGAAATGTTTCCAGCTGCCATATTGGAAATGAGCATCGGAATCATAAGTGGAGCTACACGGTTTGGTCCCTTTGTCAAAATTTTCTCATAGTTTCTCTGCACACACTGAAGACTTCCGGTTCCACAACCAACGCTGCATCCTACCATAAATGGGTCTTCTTTTTCCATATCCAGTCCGCTGTCTTCGAGTGCTTCTTTTGCAGCTACAACCGCATACTGTGCAAAGTCTTCCATACGGCGGGCGGATTTTTTATCCATTGCAATCGTCGGATCAAAATCTTTAACCTCTGCAGCCAAATGTGCTTTGTAATCGGTTGTGTCAAACTTCGTAATTGGTCCGATTCCAACGGTTCCTTTTTTTACATTTTCCCAAAAATCTTTCACATTATTTCCGATTGGGGTTACTGCACCCATACCGGTAACTACAACTCGTCTACTCATTCTTTCCTCCATTCATTTTGTTACATCGCAATACCGCCATCGACACACAATACCTGTCCGGTAATGTATTTCGCACGGTCAGATGCTAAAAATACAACTGCTTCCGCTACGTCTTCTACCGTACCAAAGGCACCAAGCGGAATCGTTTTACATGCTTCTTCTTTTACCGCATCCGAAAGCTTGTCCGTCATCTCTGTCGCGATAAATCCGGGTGCTACTGCATTTACTGTGATACCACGGGATGACAATTCCTTTGCTGTCGCTTTGGTAAGACCGATTACACCAGCCTTGGAAGCGGAATAATTTGCCTGTCCCATATTACCGATAATACCGGATACGGAAGCCATATTAATAATGCGTCCCTGACGCTGTTTCATCATCGGACGTGTCACAAATTTAATGCCATTGAATACACCGGCAAGATTTGTCTGGATTACATCCTGAAATTCCTCTTCTGACATTTTCATAATCAGATTATCTCTTGTAATTCCGGCATTATTTACTAAAATATCAATTCTTCCATATTCTTTTACTACGCCGCAAAAAAATTCTTTTGCCTGCTCAAAATCGCTGACATTGCACTGAATGGCTTTTGCTTTTCCGCCATCTTTTTCAATCTCAGAAACAACCTCGTCGGCGCGCTCTTTGGAACCATTGTAATTAACAATTACCGTTGCACCTTCGCGGGCAAGCGCTTTTGCAGTTGCTCTTCCGATTCCTCTGCTGGCACCGGTAACGACTGCTATTTTGTCCTGTAATAACATACTGCCTCTCTTTCATAAAGCACTATTTGAGTGCTTCTACAACCTTGTCTATATCTTCCATTGTTGCCACATTATATGTAGTCAGTTCCTTGCCAATGGCTTTGGCTATTTTTTTATTAAATCCTGCCAATGTTCTTCCCGGTCCAATCTCGATAAAAGTATCAACACCGTTTTCTACCATTTTTTCCACTGACTGCTGCCAGCGTACCGAATGGCTGACCTGACTTACAAGACGAGGCAGAATGTCTGCCTGCTCTGTAATATAGGAAGCGTCTACATTTGCCACATAAGGAATCTGCGGTTTTTCAATCGTAAGTTCTTTTAATACGGCCTCTAATTTTTCACCGGCTCCTGCAAGAAGGCTTGAGTGAAATGGTCCGCTTACATTTAAAAGAACGGCTCTTTTTGCTCCGGCTTCTTTTAATTTGTCTGCTGCCTGTTTTACCTGTTCAGTCTCTCCGGAAATTACAATCTGTCCCGGACAGTTATAGTTTGCGACCTGAACTTTGTCAAACTCTTCAATATTTTTATCAATCTCTGCGGCGTCCATACCAAGAATCGCTGCCATACCGCCTTCTCCGGCCGGCACTTCTTCCTGCATGAAAATACCACGTTTGCGAACTGCTTTTGCAGCATCTACAAAATTCATAGAACCTGCTGCTACTAACGCACAGTATTCACCAAGGCTAAGTCCGGCTGCCACATCCGCCTTTACACCTCTGGTTTTCAATTCTTCCATAATTGCCACACTAGTTGTAAGAAGACATACCTGCGTAAATTCTGTAATATTAATGTCATTGTTTTCTTCAAAGCAAAGTGCTTTCAAGTCCAAATCAACTGCCTTAGATGCCTGTTCAAACACATCTTTTGCCACTGCCGAATTTTCATAAACATTTTGTCCCATTCCTACCACCTGTGCTCCCTGTCCGGGGAAGACAAATGCAATTTTACCCATAGTTCTATCCTAGCCTTTCTGTCGTCATTCTCTCATCATTGGTGCATATACATTGCACTCTAAAACATTGACACCAAGAGAAGCGGACTATGTCTAACTTTCTTGGTGTCAATCTTGACCTGTTTATCAGGTTATGTGCAATTGTTTTACTCTACACCTTTGCTCTTTAAGAAATTAATTACGTCGCCTACTGTGTTGATGCTTTCCAAATCATCCGTAGGAATCTCAACATCATACTCCTCTTCAAGAGCCATGATCAATTCATAGAGATCAAGAGAATCTGCTCCCAAATCATCTTTGAAAGAAGATGCTTCTGTGATGCTGTCTGCATCTACGCTCAACTGATCTGCGATAAGTTCCTGCATTTTTTCTAACATAATACGATTTCTCCTTTTTACTTAAATTCTTTTTTTATTCGTTCAAAATTACACTTTGAATCACCATGTATTGTAGCGTATCCACATACGTTTGTCAAGATTTTTCCATTTATATAAACTGGAGTACAAAACAAACCACGGCTGCCAGAGTAAGCAGCACATAAAAAACGATTGCTTTCTTCCTCTCCGGATAGGCTTTCAGGGCATTTAAAACAAACAGCACAATAACAATTCCAAGTTCTGTTTTTAACATCCAGCCCTTATTCATCCCCATGCTCGCATCGATAATGATAAAGATTAACAATAGGGCGGTCAGTATACTTTGTAAAATCATGAGCACTTTTTCTTTCTGTCTCATAAGTCCCCATGCGCCCGCCATATCCTGCGAAAATTTTCTATCTGCCATTTATTTTCTCCTTTCCTATAGAAAATGCCTGCATCCACTTTATTTGTAAATGCAGGCAATTCCGTAGTATTATACAAAATAGTATAGTGTAAATTTTAAAAAAGGAAGCTTCGAAAGGGACTTGAACCCTCGACCCCTTCATTACGAGTGAAGTGCTCTACCGACTGAGCTATCGAAGCACACGGTGTATAACCGACAGAATATATAATACACATTCCTAATTTTTTTGTCAAGTAATTCATTCATACTTTTGGTCATTTTTTCAAATAAACAGGGACACCACCGGCACATAAAAAGCAAGTCCTGCCCTCATGCACCGGTAGTGCTCTCCTAATCCTAATACCTTACATTACTTTGTAAGCAGCATCATAATCTCATTGCTTCGATTAATAAACTCTGTCATCTTATCTGCCTGCAATGGCTGGTGGCTAATCATCGCTAAGTCATAAAGCTGTTTGCAGAACATATCGCTGTGCTCGCCGTCTTTGTTCGCCAGCAGATACTGAACCAAATCGTTGTTTGCATTCAGAACAAGCGTCTGTCCGACATCCGGCAGTTCCATGCCTCCCATGCCATTTGCGGAATACATCTTCATCATATCCTGCATTCTTCTTGCCTCTTCAGACAAGGTAATCATAGAAGAAACTTTATCATTTTTCAATTTCTCCACTTTAACCTCTAACTGGTCTTTTCCGGTTGCTTTGCGGAACAACTCTTTCAAAGTCTCGGTATCTTCTTTCAGTTTTTCCTCATCGCCTTCTTCTTTGAAAGCATCCGTCAAATCTGCATCAATTCTCTGGAATTTCACATCATCATCGCCGGCTTCCAATGCCGATACAAATGGCTGGTCAATATTATGAAGAAGAACAACCGCATTCATATCCTGCTCACGGAACATCTTCACATACTGGCTCTGCTGCTGCAAATCGGTGACATAATAAACAATCTTCTTTGGTGCCTCTGTCTCTTCTGAAGATTTCTCATCCTCTTTGCCTTCTTCGACCACTTCTACCTCTACTTCCGGCTCCGGAATTGTCTCCAAATATTCTTTTAATGTGCTGTATTTGTCATCCAAATCCTTGAACAAAACATAATCTTTAATTTTCTCTTTAAATTTCTCGTCCTTTAAGCAGCCAAATTTGATAAATGGACTGATATCATCCCAGTATTTTTCGTAATTCTCGCGGTCTGTTTTGCACATACCGGAAAGTTTATCTGCCACTTTTTTCGTAATATAATCCGAAATCTTCTTTACAAAACCATCATTCTGCAAAGCACTACGGCTTACATTCAATGGCAGATCCGGACAGTCAATAACACCCTTTAACAACATCAAAAATTCCGGAATTACTTCCTTAATATTATCTGCAATAAATACTTGGTTGTTATATAACTTAATCATGCCCTCAACATTCTCATACTCCAAGTTTACTTTCGGGAAGTACAAGATACCTTTTAAGTTAAACGGATAATCCATATTCAAATGAATCCAGAACAACGGCTCACGGTAATCGTTAAATACTTTGCGGTAAAATGTCTTGTATTCCTCTTCGGTACACTCATTTGGATGTTTTGCCCAAAGTGGGTGCGTATCACTAATGGATACCGGGCGTTTCAAAATTTTGGCCTTTTTAACCGGCTCTTTTGCTTCTTCGCCCTCTTTTTTGTCATCCTCTTTTGGCTCTTCCACAATTTCCTCAATAACCGTATCTTCCTCTGTCACTTCTTCACTCGGAATTGTCTCATACTCCGGCTCAGCATTTGCCTTTGTAAGGAAAATTTCAACCGGCATAAAGGAACAATATTTATCAAGCACTTCACGAACACGGTATTCGTTGGCAAATTCGTAACTGTCCTCATTTAAATGCAGAATAATCTGGGTACCTACTGTATCTTTATCGGATGGTCCCATCTCGAACGTCAAACCGCCGTCAGACTCCCAATGGACCGCTTCGGAACCTTCTTTATAAGAAAGGGTATGAATCTCTGCTGAGTCCGCTACCATAAATACAGAGTAAAAACCAAGACCAAAATGTCCGATAATCTGCTCCTCATTTGCTTTATCTTTGTATTTCTCCAAGAAATCAGCAGCACCGGAAAAAGCAATCTGATTGATATACTCTTTCACTTCATCTGCAGTCATACCAAGTCCATTATCGGTAAAGGTAATCGTTTTATCTTCCGGATTTACTTCCACGTCGATTTTTGCTTTATAATTATCCGGCAGGGAAGTCTCGCTCATAAGATCTAACTTCTTCAATTTGGTAATTGCATCACAAGCATTACTTACAACCTCACGGATAAAAATATCATGGTCTGAATACAGCCATTTCTTAATAATCGGGAATATGTTTTCTGAATTAATCGCTAAATTTCCTTGTTCATTCGTCATGTTATCAACCTCCAATTAGTAATTCAATCTTGTTCTAACAGATATGATAACGCTGCCACAATCGAATGTCAAGAAAAATTTAGCACTCATTCAAGTCGACTGCTAACAGGTCTTGTTTTCTTTCTTATATTCCCTCAAACCTACCATTTTACGTCGTTTCTTCACTCCCACTTTTTTGCCTGATTTCTCATAATTTCTCATTTTACTTCATAATTTTCTATATTTTGAAGTAAAAAATGAAGTAAAATATCAAACGATCAGGCGAATGTTTTCTGTTTTTTTCATTTCCTCCCTGCTTCTTTCCGGCGATACATGGTTATACACTTCCATCGTCACATTGATGCTGTTATGACCCATGATATATTGTAATACTTTCACATCCATACCACTTTCTGCCATGCGCGTACACGCTGTATGTCTCAATATGTGCGCGGATATTTTAGGGAGTCTTTCTTCACAGTCTTTTACTGTCTTGTTGTAGCTGTTCACGATATTATACAGCACATTATTAACCGCCGAGGGCATGATAGGCGCACGTCTTTTTGTAGTAAAGCAAAAGCCACGATATCCGTCAATGATTTCTTTGCTTGTTGTACCGTGCATAATCTGACGTTGTTTTTGTATCAGTAATTCACGCCGCACTTCTTTTGTCATCGGTATCACCCTTGTGCCCGATTTCGTTTTCGGCGCCTCTGCATACAGTTTATACTTTCCATCAACCTTTCTGTACACAAGCTGATGATTCACGTTTATCTCTTCCTTGTCAAAGTCTACATCTGACCAGGTGAGGCCTATCAGTTCACCGCATCGCAAACCCGTTTTCAGTGCAGTCTTTATCATTGGTAAGTGTTTTGCGTATATTGTACTGCTACCTATATAATTAACAAATTCCCGTTCCTGAGACCTTGATAACGCCACTCGTTCCCTTGCGTCATCCTTTCTAAATTCTTTTACACAGCCAGTGCAAGGATTTTTTCGTATCAAGTCATCTGCCAGCGCCAAATCAAAAGCAGGAACCAGTATTCCATTAAATGTACAAATCGTCGAGTACTTTAAGCCTCGCTCTGAAAAGTTTTTGTATAGCTTTAATATATCACTTTTTACAATTTTCCCGACTTGTTTATTTCCCAGCGGTGTGTTTTTGATATTGTTGTTCCACAAATTCGTATAGTTCTGACGCGTTGAATATCTTATATTTGCTTTCAATGATAAATACCTGTCAAACAACTGATTTAATGTTATTGTTGCCCCATAGGTGTCAATGTGGTCTTCTAGGTCTCTTATTGCTTCTCGCTTTTTCTTGCGTAAGTCAGACAGATTCTTTGCGTATATGGATTTTCTTTCGCCCTGCAAATCTGTGTACTGGTATACATATCTGCCGTCTTTCCTTTGGCTTTCTCCTTTTTGGAGTACCCTTCCTTTGTTGTCTTTTCGTCTTACCATTTTCGTTTCCTCTCCTTTCCAGTGGTAAAAGAAAAGAGCATTGCACTTTTATAATCTCACAAATACAATGCTCTTTCAATACTTTTTGAAAGATTTTGAGAACTTATAGCAGATTACAAAACTTCTAACTCTGCCAGATATTCTTCAAACTTCTTTCTTTTAATTAGCGTCACCGTTCCTTTCATCAGAACAAAGTTACAATCCGGGAGTTTTGCCAGCTCTCTAATCTTTGCCTCCCCTATGTTGCTGTAGGCTGCTGCCTCTTCGATTGATAGATTAACTTTCTTCCATACCGGTATTTTTTCTCTCATACTACTCATATCGTTCCCCTCCAAAAATCTTCAACTGCTCCAATTCTTTTAACTGTTCCATCAACTCTCCATCATCATCCCATACCCGCGGTGAAAGCCCGACCGTTGACGTGTTGTTTTTCCACATTATCATATGTCCGGATAAAAGCGTCTTGTATGGTCCAATAATATCAAGGTCATCCGATGTTTTTGCCTCTTCGTCAATCAAGGAGCATAGGCCTTCGTTTACCGGGATAAGTTTCTCGCCTGTTGAAAATAGCCTGCTTAAAACGCCAAACTTTTCTTCTACCAAAAGATTCGTTTTTTCCAAATATTTTTCCGGTTCTTGCAACGCAAGCGCGAACCACGTGGAATCATCTATCAACTGCTGCCTTGTTCCATCGCTGTATATCCTAACACTCTCGTTTTTCGGCAAGTCACCAATTAACTCAACCAGCGCAGCCTTGGCGGAGTTAGTAAAGAATTTTGCTTCAACCATGACTGCCCAATAGCCGCCGACTATGTAATATATATTTGTGTTGTCCTCATGTCCGACTTGTAATGCATCTCTTTTGTATGCCTGTTTCAGTAAGCGCTTGAATACGGTTGTTTTAATGAACATATATCATTCCTCCCTTTCGTCAATGTATGTTGCTTCCATGTCTGCTAAATGTAACCATACCGCCAATTTCGACGCTCTATATGCCGCGTTTATATCCCGGCTTCCACCTCTAACCGCATCATCGAATGCGCCCATATGCCACCGGATAGCAAGGATTTCTTCATCGGTCAGATTTATATGCCGCTGAATAATAAACACCGACTTTTCGCCGTGTCCTGCTGGAAAAGCGTCTTTGTTATACACGTAAATTTCTTTCCCGTCCTCTGTTTTTTCTTTGTGATAGGCGTCCATTTTGCATATGTCGTGTAACAAAGCAACCGTGGCGATTGTTCCTACATCATAATCTCTTGGTGCTTCGCTTTCCATCATTCTTTCGAATACATTGATAGAGTGCTGCGCAAGTCCTCCAGCATAACTTCCGTGATACCTTCTACTTGCCGGAGCATCAAAGAAGCCACCGCTCTCCATATCCTCCAGAAGAAGTTCCGCTCCCGCACTTTTGAATATCGTTCCTTCTTGTATCACAAGAGCCGTATACAAATCAGTAAATTTCTGTTCTATTTTTGATTTCAAATCACCATTTTCTATCATTTCTTTCCCTTCCTTTCTCTCAACTGCGCCTGTGCAATCTCCGCATAGGTAAACGCCTCGCGTCTCCCATTCACGGCACACAGAGCATGATTTCTATACAGTTTCACAATCTGTGCCGGTACTCTGTGTTCAAAGCCTTTCACTCTCTCACCAATCGGTGCCGACTTATAAATATAAATCACATCTCCGGCTTTCAGCATTAACCGGGACGGCGTCAGCTGCTCCTTTGTGATATATACCTTTTCCGGTCGTTCTTCTCTATGATTTGTTTTCATCCAAAACACCTCCCGCACATTGGACAACGATTGAATCTTACTTTTCCCGACACATCCCCCATCTCTACTTTTACATTTCCTTTGTCGTCCAATAATTTTAATATAGTCAGTGTAGTTGCACCATCATCCGAAGTAATATAACCATCAGTTTCGCAAAAGCTACATAGTTGTTTTTCTTGCGCCGGCGCAACCGAATCCTTGTCCAATATCGAACTTTCGTTGTTTTCTACTGGTTCGACGTCTCCGATTTGCTCTTTTTCGGCGAATTTTGAGACATCTGTCTGTCCATCGCACTCAGTTCTTTCCTCTGATTGCTCCGAATCAACGTTTTTTCGCTCTACGACCGGCTTTTTCGGTTTCGGTTTTGGCGGCTCTTTTTTCTGTGGCTTTGGTGGTTCTTCCTTCTGTTCCACCGGTAAAGGTGTATCGAACACTTTTTCATACCATTCTTCTGCGGATAATCCGGATGGATTTCTAATCGCTGCCGCTGACTTAATGAATTCCTCGTATGAGTATGTTTTTTTCTGCATTCCCTTTGTGATTCGCAATTCCGTGTCCTTAAAGAAATACATATACGCGCCGGCTCTTGTAAAGCCAAATCCGGTTCCTGATACCGCCATTGCAACCGCTTCGGTATCTACAGTTCCCGTGCTCATCATTCGTGTGATGTGCGGGTATAAGTTTTTGAACTTGTCAGCAAATTCTTTCTGTCCCAGTAAGGTTTTAATCGAATCCGTGAGGAAGTTGTTGTCTGTTGATTCAAACGACACTGTGGCCACAAAGTTGGATTCTGCCTCCTGCTCTGCTGCCTGTTTTGTTTGCCTTTTCACTTCTCGGATGTCTTCGCGTTTCATCTCCGGAGAAAGTTCCTCTCTAATGTTGTCCGGAAGCGTCAGCATTTCTGACAGCTTCGCCTGACCGTAGCCGGTATATCTTTCCTGTAGTTCGATTGAGTAACCGTCTTTCGAAAACTCTCTATTGATATCCATAAAGCGTGAGGTCTGCGACTGGTTCCAGCCATATTCCGCTTCTGCGAATTTGAAGATACTGGAGTAGCCCGCTTCGCGGAAGAGTTCAGCATCATCCGCTTTTCTCAAGATGTAACCAAGTTCGACAACGCTCTTCACTGCCTTACGCTGGCAATTGTCGATTTCCCTTTTGACATCTTCCATGTCATTTAATACTATCGTTATCTGTTCCATTATTGCCTCCTATCCATTTGATTAAGTCAGTGAGCAGTTCAATCACTGCTGTTTTTATGTCCTGTTTCATTTCTTCTCCTTTATTCCCTCCCGGCTTTTAACCGGGAGGTTTTAACATGGCTCGCCGTGATATTCAAGCCAGAGGTGCCTAGATGTAATTTTTTCCGAAGATTCTCATAAAATCCTCGTGGGTGCCGTGCCGACTCTCAAAGGCTTTTTGTCCTGCTGCCTTTAGAGATAAATTCACTTGATGGTTTCTATGTACTGAGTTCGCACCGTTTCGGTGGCATCGTTCACCACACAGTCTTACTTTTAAGCCGTATTGTTCCGAATGTTTTCGATTCGGTCCACCAAACACATGGTGTGTTTCCAGTCCGCAAGGGTCTGCTGTGTGATTTCTGCCGCATAAGAAGCAAAAATCCCAGTCATGCCCCAACTGCATGATTGACCTCAACGTGCCCCACCTCCCTTCTGAATTTTTCCAAGAAGGCATCCACGGCCGTTACTTCTTTTCCTTCCTTGTTGTATTTCCCGTGACGCTGGATGATTTCATACTGTGGCGTAATCTCCACGGTATAAAACGGTTTTTCCGGTTGTTCTTTTTTTCGCAGAAACAAGATATAACTCTCGCCTCTTATCATCTTTCCCGCGTATCCGGCACTTCCAACGCATATATGCTGTGTCTGTCCTTCTTTTACCAGCTCCGAGTTCGTCTTTGCTGGCCGCAATACAAAATCGTCGTTCTCGTACGAAAATTTCTTTTTTATCTTCTTGTACACTTTTTGTATTGACGCATCTTTTTCTCGGGCTTCTTTTCGTTTTCTTTTTCTTTCTCTCTCATTTATCACATTCATTACCGCATCGTGCGCCGTTTTAACATCTCGCGGATACAACACAAATTCATCTGTCATGTCGCTCCCGATTTCTCTCGCCATTTTTAGATAATCCGCATAGTCATATTTGTCCTGTGAATTTAAATTATCCAAAAATGCGTACGTTTTTTTGAGTGGCATTCCCATTTCAAAAAAGTAAAATCTTATACCAGTGGTAGTCATCTTTCGGGCTATAGTTTGTATCAGCTCAGTATCTTTTGTGCATTTCATAATCATCTGGCATTTCAAGATATACGTCTGTGTATCTTCTGCTCGGAACATTGCTTCTTTTGCTTCTTTTAAGCATTCTTTTGGTATACCGAGTATTTTCTGTGGCTTCTTTTCTTTTGCGGCAAGTTTTATCTTGCAATTGTATATAATGTCACCCACAAGACAATCCCATCCGGTTTTATACAGTGTTTCCAAACACGGCCAGCGATGCATTGCTTCGTACACATCCAAAAAACCGCTTATTTGAACGTAGTATCTTTTTCTATTGTTTACGACACGAATCAGGTCTTTTCCTTTGTCTGCGAGCCATTTCAGGCTGCTGTCCTCGATAACACCTTTTATGTTTCTTCGATACACTTCCGGCTCGCCGATTCGCTCATATCTGTGATTCTTGTTGCAATGCATTGGATTGTTTGGAGCGCGTGTCGACCAGTTGCTCTTGTTTTCCTGCCAGCCGAACATAAAGCCGTTACTTGTCCAGCGGTATTGTTCCTCGTACCAGTATTGGCGGCGTCCTTTCTCAACGGCGCCTCGAAGTGTTTCACAGTTTTCCTTCCGTTCAATTCCTTCTCCTGAAAAATGATACACTCGCTCGATAAACCGTACCATCATGCCGTTTTTTATCTTTTGAATGTAAACAAATTTTCTCGATATTTCCTGCAGCATCATCTTTTTTGTTTTTGCCACCGCTCGCTTCTTACAAGCCGGGCACGTGTATGTATTACCGATTCGCAGTTTTTTATAACTTGATACCGCTCCGCAGCCGGTACACTTTCCAACCGTTTTTCCTGCTTCGTAAATAATGAAGCGCGGCATCCGTCTATCCATCCAGTCGATAAAGGCTTCAGGGAGAGGTACGGCTTGGCTATTGATCCGCTCAATTCTATCCTTTTTCCCTGTCATGATTAAGCCTCCTGATAATACTTCTTGATAATCTGATACCCCTGCATCGGTCCGCAGTAGTTACACGTTCCGCCGCCTCCCGGTATCATAACTTTGTGTTTTTTTGACTCCTCTGCCACCAACATGGCCGCTTTTTTAATTCGCTTTCCTTTCTTTCTGACCGCCCTCGCGAACACCTCGTCATCACAATTTCCCATCAAATAGCCGACTACATCAGCCGCCAAAAAATTCCAGTTAGATGCCTCTTTCTGCTCGACTTTTAACTTTCCGATGGCGGCGGAGATTGGGTCGCATAACCACACTTCCCCGGATGTGATGTCATCAGGTGTCTGTGTAAGATAAATCTCTAACATATCCTCCAGTCCGTTTTCTTTTGCGAGAGTGTGAAGGCTTTTGGTGTCGCCCTCTTCGTACAAGCCTTGTGCTGCCATGTTAATCTCTTCGCATGAGTCAAATTCTCCAAATTTTTCAAACATAGTTATCACTCCTTGTCTGTTTTTGTTCGATAGCCGCCTTTTGAAATCTGCCTCAAAAGGTACTTTCTGTATTTATGTTCCTTGTTAAAAATCACGGTGACCTTTTCCATTCGTGACGTCATAGTAAAATACTCTCGCCACATCTTTTCATGTTTCTTTCCGTCCGCTGTTCCGGAGTTTGCCACATTGACGGCGTAGGGCGAATCACATTGAATCACTAATTGACTTGGTTCATTCATGTAGTGCACCGCTTCCACCAGTGCTCGCACCGCCAATTTTTGAAAGGACAGCTCTTTCCACGCCGACACGTGGATTTTGCGATACGCTTTTCCACTAATTACCGCCTCCAGTAATATGGCATATGTGCCGGTGCCGCATGGGATTTTTCCGTGAAATTTTGTTGTTATGTAGATATTTACTTTCACGGGCTCCCCCTCCTTCCGTCGTTTTCCACTAGGATATACCGCATGAATCCCCATCCCGTCAGTTCCGAGATACCGGCGTACACGGTACCTTTATCAATCCAGTACCCGCTTTTTTCTCGTGGCTCCTGACGGAAGCAGTTTCGGTTTGTAATGATTCGCTTCCTTGTCTCCGGACGGCGTAGGTTTGCGCTGTGTGTCCATGCGCGACCTTTTCCACCGTTCCGCTTGAATTGCAGCTTATATTTTGCGAAGTATTCCGCAAGCCGTGAGTATTGTCCGGTATCATCTAATGGACGAATATCAATCCTGCCTTTTTTCCACTGCAAGCGAATCCAGTCTGTGGGAACTTGATTCATCACCATGTGATGATGAAGAGCTCCTCGCTTTCCGATTTCCGTCACGAGGATATACTTAAATACTTCGTTTTCTTTCTTCATGCGCCGGCGCAACTGGCGAAGGAATCGTTCTCTATCTGTTTTCGCTCCGTTCAAATCTTCCGGACGTTCATCCGGCGCATAAGTAAGTGTCACGTGGTAATCTCCCGGTTGAAAATTCTCATTCATCAGGATGGTTAATTCTGTGATTGTTTTCCGCAGGTTGACTTTTTCCTGCGCCGAGCTTGTTTTTTTCTCTTTTTTCTCTCTTTTCTCTCCCGGCGGGTGAATATGTGATGAATAGCAACGTTCAATCAACACTGTCCGCCCTGCCTTTGTTGTCTTTTCAATATACGGCATTAACCGCACCTCCGTGGTTCTGAAAATAATACCTTGAGCAAGTGTGAAAAACGGCTCAAAATGTCCGTTTTCTCTTGCTTTTTTGGTGCGAAAATGGTATACTAATTATGTTAGATTTTTGTATACCATTTTCTTGAAAGTGGCTGGCTTAATTGCCGGCCGCTTTCTTTTTGTCGTTTGCCAGCCGGCAGTCGACTTTCTGGCCGCAGCGGCTACACCGCTCTTGTGGTGTCACCGACCAGTATGTATGCCCGTTCGGGCACGTGCATATGAAGAACGGAAACGTAATCGGTGTTCCGTCCGAATAATCATTTTGTTTCATTGAAGTCCCTCATTATCCGCAAGTGCTCCGCCATCTCCTTCAACTTTTTACGATTTTTTGTAAAAACTTTGTTCTGGTAGACTTGTACACCTTTATTTTCTACTGTCACACAGATACAGTCCGTGTTGCCGTGATAACACACGAACGCGGTTATATTTTTCTTTCTGTTCAAACAAATTGCATTCCAAAAAATTTTCCCAAGAATCACTTTCATATCTTTTACCTCCATATCTTTCTGTTGGCTGCAACAAATAACGCAAGCCATATTGTCGACGTTACAAATACGATAATCTCCTGCATCCGAAGACTATGGACCTCACGCGCCGTGATAATCCACGCCATCATTGCGGCCACTGTTATCGCCTGAATGAATTTCTCTTTTCTTTTTCGTTTCACTATGTCGCCCTCCTTTCTTTTTTGTAATGGAACGTCGGGGAATCGAACCCCGGACTTTCCGCTTATGAGGCGGCTGTTCTCACCACTGAACTAACGTTCCTTTTCGGCTAGTGCCCTATTTTCTTTCCTTGTCGAGAAGCCAGTAAAACTTCCGGCGGTATTTATAGTACGTGTTTCTGTCGCATGGGATACCGAACACACTTCTCAACGTCGTATACGTCATGTCTTTCCATATGACACCGGCGCGGATATACTCCGCCAGCCCCTCCTCTGCCATCAGACAAAGGATGTCGATTTCGTCCATCTTTCTCCGGAGGTTTTCCAGTTCCTCCGGAGATTTTTTCCCGGCCAAGTACGCCTTTTCCCATTCCGGGTATTGTAGTACGTAGTAATACAGTTCCCGAAAACGGAATTCACTGATTCCGTATTGTTTTGGAAGTTTTTTTCGTGGCACGCTACCCCTTCCTTTCTTCGCTAACAAACATTTTTTCAAGCATCCCCTCTTTGAATCCTTTTAATGTTTCAATCTCTTTTTGTTCTGCTCTTTCTGCTTTTTCTATAGTCATCAATACCTCAATGATTTGTTTCTGTTGTTCCATCGTTGGCACGTTTATCTTTAAGAACTTAACCGCCTCGTATTTCAAATTAATTCCTGACTTGTATTTTGCTAAAAACTCCGGCATTGCGTTTTGAAGTGCAAAGTACAAATATCTCGGAAGCACATTACTCCACGGTGAAAATGCTACATATCCCGTTTTTCCTGCCTCTTCAACCTCTGCATATAAAACAGTTCCGTCATTTGCCGACAGTCTTATCAAACTCGTTCCCGGCGGAATCTTTTGACCGTCAGCAACTCTATACACTTCCGCAATCTCTCCTATTTTTTTGCAATTAATTAGCACGAATCATCAACTTCCTTTTTGTATTTGTCATCCATCCAGTTTTTGTATTCTTCTATTGCGTTTTTTAACGCTCTGTCACTTTCCTGTGTCGTTCCAGTCATTTCAAGCATCATATCAAGCAGTTTCTTTTCGTTGTCATGTATCTCTTTATCTATCCGGTGGAGATTTTCCAATACCTCAACAATGTCCGGTGCAGCTTCCGGGATAAATGTGTCTACATATCTTGGTATGTTTAGGTTGTAGTCGTTTTCCTCAACTTCCTGCATAGTCGCCACTGCAGAATATCGCTGAACGTATTTTCTTTTCAGATAAACATCTAACACTTTTTTTATATGTTCCTCATTCATGACGTTCTGCTTGCCATGCTTATCAAAATACTTTGAGGCATCAACAAAGAGGATGTCTCTGCTGTCTTCCTTTAATGCCATAATGCAAACCGGTATCCCTGTATTCATAAAAAGATTGTTCGGCAATCCTACAATGGTATTCATGTACCCGGCTTCGATAATGCCTCTCCGTATGGTCTGTTCTTTTCCGCCTCGGAATAAAACACCATGCGGCACGATTGCCACCAGTATGCCTCCGGTTTTTAATCTGCTTAAGCCGTGCATAATAAAGGCATAATCCGAGTACTGTTTTGGTGTGATTCCAAAGCGAAACCTTTTGTCGCTTTGGAAGTCGTCCACCTCTCCCCATCGCAGAGAATACGGTGGATTTGTTACAACAACGTCGTAATATGTATTACGTGGCGATTCTGCCTTGCTTATTGTGCTGAACTTCGGTCCCGGTTCCAAATTGTATATCTCAAAAATCCTTCCCGATAGACAATCGCACTGCACAACTTCCGCGCTCATGTTTCGTATCATTAAATTTAATAGCAATATAGGTATTGCTCTTGACGAAAACTCTTCGCAGTGGAAAAACGCATCCGGATTTTCTAACCACATCTTTATCGTTAGACTGCCAGTTCCGGCACATATATCTGCTACCGTTCCGGCCGTTCCTGCCATTTCCGACGCCAGTGCGGCCACACAGTCAGGTGTGTAGTCCTGCTTTAATTCTTTTCTGTCTCCGTGTTCTTCTTGGTAATAATCCAAAAAGAAATCCTCTTTCATGTCCGGTGAGATTTTTGTTATCTCGTTAAAACATCGCATTCGTGCTTTTTCGTCCATGAGAATCTCCATCACTCTGTCCGGCATTTCATAACTTTCCGTAATACCAAACAGCTCATTGATTGTGTTTCGTTCAAGCACTTCTTTTCATCACCTCCTCATTGATAAAAGCGCAACTTTCCACAGTTGCTTTTTGGTATTGCAACGCTTACGCATTGCTTTTCTCGTCCTTAATCAATTTCACCAGCCGTATTTTTCTCTCCGGCTGCTCCGGGTTTGCCAGTTTTATAAAGTACATCAGCATTTCTTCCGGGATTACGATTTCCTCCGTTTCCCTGTCGTAATACATGCTATAATCCGAATATCCTTGCCACCGGAATCCCTCATACATTTCCATTGCCTTGTTTAATTCTCTACATCGTTTGCACTTTTTTCTTCTTGCTTTTTCAACGATACCATCAATGATTTCCAGTTCTTTTTGTGAGAGTCTCGATAAAAATGCTCTTGTTCGCATTTTGGGGTCTTCTCTCGTTATACTGTTAATGAGGGTGTTTTTTTCTTCCTCTTGATTCATTCTCAACATTTATCCTCGCTCCTTTCGTTTTCTTCATCCACAAGCCGCTCCGGGGACAAATCAGCCTGTATCAGCATATTGTATAGACGTGAGCTGATAATTACTTTGTCAGCCATTTGCTCTTCGATTTTTTTCAGATTGTACAACTGTCTGACTTGGTTTCCTGTTAATCCACTATCTACCGGAACCGCTGAACAGTAACCAGTACCTAATTTTGAAAAAATCTCTTTCAAGGACTCAACGCTTTTCCTGTTGGCGCTGAGTTCTTTTGTTGCTTCCCTCATTGCTTTCGTTGCTTCCTGCAACGCTTTTGTTAATTCTGATACTTCACCCATCTTTTTACTCCTTTCTTGCTTTTCTCCACATCTTTCTTTATGATATATTTGTTGGTTGTGGCAATAATCAAATACCAACGGAGGTAGATTTATGGATTCCAGTTTATCTATTATGATTACTATTATTGTTGCTTTGTGTTCTGTTGTGTGTCCGCTTGCCACCTCTCACATGGCAAATCGACACGACACCAAAATCCGAAGAATGGAATATGAACACAAATTGATTGAAGACCGGTATTACCATCTTCGAGACATTTACGAGGTATATCTCAAAAATGCCGGTTCTGTCATGACTGTACCAGAAGATGCTCCATTTTCTGGTTATGGAGAATCGTATCTATTGGCTTTGATGCATTCTCCCGAAAATCTTCAAGTCAAAATGATCGAGGCAGACCGTTTATTACAAGAACATAAATGGAAGGAAGCCCGCCCATTACTTGAAAAACTCACCCTTGACATTCGAAAAATATTACAAGAGCTGTGCATATAGTGCACACCATGATCACGTACACGACATATATTCTGAATGTCGATTTTGATTCTATTTTGTGCATTATAAACATGCATATTATTGCCACGACCCACACAAGAGCTATTAACATTATTGTAGCCATCTTCTCACTCCTTTCTCGCTAAATCCTGCCGCGCTTTTAATGCGCCAGCGTTTGATAAAAGAATCGCTCTATCTTCTTTACTTAATACAAGTAAGATAGATACAAATTCTTTGATGTCTTTCCGTTCCTCCGGTGTCATTACTTCTCTTTTCATCGCGCTCACCTCCTTTTCAATATGAGAATCACAGCAAAGATACTTGCTGTCATTGAAATGACGTCTAATACAATTTCGATTTTTTCCATTTTCTTGCTCCTTTCTTTATTGACAACGAGTGCAAAAAAGCCTATCCTAGGAGTAGGTGGGGCTTTCGCCCCTTCCTTTTACTCCAACAGTTTTCTTAACAAGTCTAGCAGCGAGTTTAGAAACTGTACTACGGCGGTGATTAAGACTATTATGTATACGTCTTTTTTGCCGTCTTTTTTTGACTTCTTTTTACTCATGTTGTTTCTCCTTTCTTGTTATCTTTGATTACATTATAATTATCTTTGATTACTTTGTCAACACTTTTTTGTTATCTTTGATAACTTTTTTATTGACAAAATTAACTTTTATTGTTATTCTTTAATCAAAAAGGAGGTATGCATATGACGGAAAACGAGCGAGTTAAACAACTTCGCAAATCCCTTGACTTGACTCTTGAGAAGTTTGGCGATAGGTTAGGCGTTACTAAAGTCGCCATTTCGAACATTGAAAACGGTAAGCGTGCAGTCACCGAGCAGATGTCAAAGGCGATCTGTAGAGAATTCAGTGTCAACGAGGACTGGCTTCGGAACGGTGTCGGTGATATGTTCAAACAAAGAGACGGGTCCTTTAGCGAGATGCTTTCCGAACTGGACGACTCTGACGATGATTTTATCAAATCTTTTGTTGCTGTTTACATGGAACTTGACGAAGACAGTAAGGAAGTGCTTAGAAAAACCGCACGCAAAATGGCAGAAAAAAGAAAGAAGCCGGACTAGTTGCCGGCTTCTTTGTTTTCTTTATTGAATTTAGGAATTATGTAGTGGTATATTTTGAATAAATAATCCTCGTTATTCATTTTTTGAACCATTTCTATAATTTTCTCCTTGTACCCTATATTTGTACTTGTGCTTTGTTTGTTCAAGTTTTAACTTCTCTCCCTTCTTATTCGTAAAATTCAAATAGTTCCAAAATCTCACATTCAAGAGCTTTTGATAGCCGATATGCCACTTCAAGCGATGGCTGTTCCTGTCCCCGTTCTAATTGACTGATATGTGAATCTGACACTCCGGACAGTTTTTCAAGTTTTGCCAACGTATACCCCCTTCCTGTTCGCTTGGTTTTGATATGGTTCTCGCAGCGCATCCTAGCCACCTCCACGAGTAGTATACCCACTTTGAGCAAGATTCTTTCGCCATATTAACACATATCTCATCCACTATGGTGGATTTTTATAAAAAATATAAATTTTGTTTACTTTTAACTAAAGTCGTGATAAAATTTTGGCATAAAATACCAATAGAAAGCGAGGAGGGAGATATTATGATATGTCCTAAATGTAGCAAAGAAATACCTGACAATTCAGAATTTTGTAATCACTGTGGTGAAAAAATCACCACGCCAATTCAAGAGTCAGAACAAACGCCAAATATCAACGGTAAGCCTATCGAGGCAGAAAATAATGATATTAAATGGTCCTCAAAAAGGCCGTTTAATATTACGCTAATTATGATAATCGTATCTGTTGTAATTGTATTCGCATATTTTTCTGTCAAAACCTCATCCGATGGCACCGCTAAGCCAACACCAGCTCCAACCTCCGAAAGTGATGATACCGATTACGATGATTATGATTTTGATTCAAGTTACGATGATTATGAAGAGGACGAGGAAACACCTGAACCAACAAAAACACCGAAGCCTGTTTCTGCCGGATGCCTGAACGCGCTTGATACAGCGGAATCGTACTTGGACTATTCTGCTTTTTCGAAAAAGGGATTGATTAAACAATTAAAATTTGAGGGATACTCAAGTAAAGAAGCAAAATATGCCGTCAACCATGTAGATGTTAGTTGGAAAGAGCAAGCCGTCAAAATGGCAGAAAGTTATATGGATTATTCATCCTTTTCAAAAAGCGGTTTGATTAAACAGTTAAGGTATG
Source organism: uncultured Clostridium sp. (assembly GCA_937902905.1). Classification (GTDB taxonomy): domain Bacteria; phylum Bacillota; class Clostridia; order Lachnospirales; family Lachnospiraceae; genus Eubacterium_F. The sequence continues at coordinate 33,743 of CALELW010000112.1, forward strand.
AGGGTTTTACTAAAAAGCAGGCAGAATATGGTGTAAAACAAGCATACTAAAATTTAACACAGCAAAAAGAAGGAGGCGATTACATGGCAAGTTATGAAGAAAAACAAACTAAAAAATACCTTGAATATCATGATGGGATTTATTTTGGTATAGGTTGCGTGCTCGGCACATTGTGTCATACTCTTTTTACATTTTGCTGGGGAGAAATACATTACATCATGTTTTTCGCCGCTATACTTACAATAATGTACTCACTTATCCAAACACATCGACGCAATTCATACGCTCCTTACAGAGACAAAAAGATAGAAGGGTTTGATATATTTTGTATCCTTCTTGGTATTGTATTGACGATTCTTGTTATTTACAAAGTACGCTTATACTAAAAAAAGAGGGGAAGCCCCTCTTTTTTAGTACGTCAATTTTTGTTTTTTATTTAGCAGCATATAACTTATTTTAAGCGCCGACAATCTGATTTTGTTTCCTGTTGTACTTCCCTCATGCGTAATTAAACCGAAGTACGTTCTGTTGTCGGAACTGTCTACTCCTGGGCCTATATAATTAACCTGACCGTCTCCATTTCCGTATATCTGTACCACCGTGGCATCTGTTGGGATTTGATATAATTCACCGCTTGGCATCAGAGGCTTGACTTCATAAGATTTTCCCTTTTCCATCCATATGTCAATGTTTTTCGCCGTTACGTCAACAATCTTGTTTCCGTTTAATTCTAACACATTTACGATTACCTGCGAATCCGGTCTCTCATAAAACTTGGTCGCACTGCTTTCCGCTTCCTGAGATACAAAAACCGCGCCTTTGCTGCTTTTGTATTCCACGGCCGAGTTTTGCAGATTGTCAACAGTCGCAAATTCGCGGGAATCATGGATGTTTTCCGTCTTGATTTTTGTAGCTGCTGCCGGAATTGATACCATCGCCAGTGGTATCTCCTTGATTGTTGATGTGTCCACCGGTTTCGGCAAGATAGCACTATCATCGCCCTTGACTACTTCAAAAGATACTTTTCGGTTCACAAAGTCCGCGCGTGCCACAATCAAGTCAAGACGTATACTGCTTTCATTCGCCGGTGGGATGGTAAGTGCTAACTGCTCCGTGTTCCATATCCACTTTCTTCCGACGATAGCTTTGCCGGTGCCGATAAGTACCTGCATTTTGTCGCACGCCGTCGCCTCCAACTGCGCGCCCAGCCCACGGATTACTCCGTCTGATACAAGGCCGTCGTACATACACGCCAAATCTTCCGCGCTATATACACGGTCACCTTCCTTTGAATCAAAAAAACCATATTTAACCATCTTGTTGCCTCCTTTATATTTTTTCACAACTGAGTACGAAATTATTTCCGTTCTCGTCGTTGTTTTCTGTGATTTGTGACACCCGAACGGCCACTTTATCACCGTATGGGTCAATGACTGTCACGATGTCTCCCAAGGCGAAATCGATTCCGTATTGAAAGATTCCGTCCGGGTCAATCTCTACCGTTACCGTTTCCGCTGTTTTCTTTTCTGCAAGTGCTGTCGTTCCCTCGCCCTGAAGTGTTTTCTGATACTCTTCGTCCGTGATGGTTCCTTCGTTTGTACTTGAAGAACTTTTATCCAGATACATTTCGCACCTGTTAAGTGTTGCGCCGGCGCAAATGGCTGTTGTTTTTTGAGCCGTTCCCTCGCCTTCGCCCACCACAAGTACCGTGTTCCGGAAGTCTGTATCGTCTGCCGTATATTCCATTTGCGATAGATTGTCAAATTCCCGGCTAAAAATTACCTCCGTTTTTTTGCCGTGGTACAAATCCATATACAGCGCGTACCCGTAACGGCGTACACGAAAGCCCATCTTTGCCAAGTCCATCATTTCTTTAATTGTGTCATATATGTATTCGCCTCGAAGCTGTCTCTGTGTGGTTTGCCCTGCTGCCTCGATGGTGCCGATTTTTAGCAATGGGATATTTCGACTCGTGTCCGTGGCATCCGTCACATTCTGCTCGATCAACAACCTCACTGCCGCTCCAATATCCGTATCGATATTTGTTTGCTCCCAGACGATACGGCGATTCAATAGCGCTTCCGCACTTCGTCCGGTCACCACGATATAATCCCCCGACTCCGGATTTGTCTTTGTTTGGATTTTCTCGATCATCATCACGCTTTCCGATTCTTCTCTCAACACAAACACTCCGGAGCGGAACAGATTCAATAATTCAAGCGTTGCCGGCACCGTGATTTCAAATTCGCCTAAATCATTATACTTTTGCGTCCATATGACACTGCCGTGGTCTATCATTCCAATTTCCGTCAGCGTTTCGTCCGTAATATAAACAATCATCGTTATACCCCCTCATACAGCACCCGATACGTTACATCCATGATGTAACCGGTCGGTGTGTCCACTTCAACACGGTAATGGTTGGCTCCCGGTTCTACCTGCGCCCATGTCATGCCGGAGATGCGTTTCGGCAAAAGATTCGTCACCGTTCCGCCACGTTCTAGCCATATCGCCTTTTCTTTCGTGGTCGTCCGGATGTATACGTTATCAAACGCTTCTAAGTGTTCTTTTATGCCTAAGAATCCGCTATCTGTGTATATCGCAAGGCTTTCGGTCGGCGCTGTAATCGATATGTGAAACAGTGCTCCGGATGGCACCGTTCCCGGATTGTTCAACACAAAGCCACCCGTAGCAATTTCAGACATTTCCATATCTTCGGCAGAGTACGGAAATTCAAGCAATGGTATCTCCGGAACACATGAGAACACTCCCGTTTCCTGCGTATCGACAAAGAACGGATTCGGACATAGTATGGATATTTGAAATGTTTCCCTCATTACAAATAAATCTATCTCCATGCTTTCTACATAACCATCGATATATACGCTTCTGGTGCCATTTTCATAAAACAGTCTAATCTTCTTTTTTTCCGGAAAATATCGATACAGCACATTGCGGTTTTCCTCAATCGGGTACTCCGGGATAATCGTTATCGTGATGTTGCGTTTATTGATACGGATGGAGTTGAGTTCTTCTCCATCCATCCCGGTAACTGCCGCTGTGTTGATGGTACATCCCGCCGGTGTCAATCCGGTAATTTTAACAACGTTATAGTTCGGGTTGTCTGTCAGTTCCAGCACCTCGCCTTTGTCGTTTTGTACACTAAATTCAAACATTGCTTACACCTCCCAGTAAATTCCTTGACTGTCTGTAAATATCCCACCGACTCAGTGCTTTTGGACTGTTGTTCGTCTGGTAGAAGTTGTATGTATTCGTCGTGGCTGCTGCCGCTTTCTCGATACTCCTTGCTCCTCTTGCGGCCACATCCAAGTTTGCCGTAGCGGCGGCGTTCTTCATTGGATTTACCACGTTTTCTCTCACCCTCTGCATCATCTGCCGGAGTGCCGGGAGTTTTCTTTCAATACCTTTTGTCAATCCCGGAATAATGAATACACCCGCTTCTCTGTCCATTACTTTGGATGGTGAGTGGATTCCCAGCTCTTTTTTGATACTGCTCACCAGTGTCTTTTTTAACTGTTTCGCTGACTTATTCAGTTCCGCACTCTTTGAATTGAATCCTTTCACAAATCCTTTCATTGCATTTTCCCCGATGCTTTCAAGCTGCTTTTCCAGTCCTGCCATCACCGTTTTGACCTGTTTTGTGTAATTGTCTTTGATTTGTTTTACGCGTTCCGCATAGTAAGTGTTTGCCACTTTTTTCGACGCATTGATTTTATCCGTGTACGCCTTGTTGTATGCCGCGAGTTCTTGTTTATTTAATGACAGCAACTTCGTTGTCAAATCAAGTCCGTCTGATGTATCAAGGGCGGCAATTTCCGTCATCAGTTCGGAGGAAAGCGTTTTCTTTAACGCTTCCATGTTTTTACCGTACTGGATAATCTTCGCCGTCTCTGATTTGAAATCAGCAAGCGTAATCTTTCCGTCATCATCCTTCGTAAACAGATCACCGCTTGATAATCTGCTCTGCAAGTCATCCTGCAGCTCTTTTACCGCGTCGTACTTTTCTTGTACGGATGAGGTCATGGATTCTATCTTTTTCTGTACCTTCTCCGCCGCTTTTTCTGCTGCCTTTGAGAAAGCCGTCGAGAAAGATTCCGCTAGGTTTTCACCCAGTTTCTTAAAGCTCTCCTTTGACTTTTTGTTTTTTGTCTCCTTTTGTGCTTTTTTTACTGCCCGGTCAACGAGTTTCTTGACCGCTTTCTCTGCTTTCTGCTCCTGCTTCGTGATGCCGTTCGCATACGCTTCCGAAACCTTTGTACCTATGTCTTCATATTTGCCCGTCTTATTTGCCTTTTTAAGTTGTGACAAAGATTTCTTTGCCAGCGCCGTAATGGCTCTTCCTACAGTATCATATGCCTTTTCGATACCTTTAGCGGTCCCGATTGTGAAGTACTTACCAATTTCCTCTGTCTTTTTTGATGGGGAATGGATTTCGAGCTTTTCTTTAAGTTTCGACAGCATGCTATCCGCCAGCTTTCCAACCTTTCCTATCAATCCACTGCTCTGTTTTCCTTCTTCCATTCCAGTTTTCAAGCCTTTTACAAAGTTTTCGCCGGCTTCTTTTGATTTGATGCCCTTCATTTTCTTTTCGACCAGCTTCGAAATGTCTTCCGCTGATTTTCCGGCTTTATTTTTTCCAAGTTCCAGACCTTCTTTGTATTCTTTTGTTGTCTTTTGCCCGGATTTCTTAGCTTTTTTCTCAAATTTCTTTAGTGCCTTGTCGGAAGCCTGCATCAGGTACTTTGCATTGTTCACGTCTTCCTTCGTGATACCGGCTTTTCCTTCTTTAAATTGTTTATTCAGGTTTTCGTACTGTTTTTTTGTATTTTCAACCTGATTTTTGAGTGATTTTTCTGTTCCGTTTTCTGCCGTAATAAAGTTATTGACCATTTTCGTCAATTCTTTTTTTATTTTTTTGTTGTTACCCGATGCAGCGGCCACTGAAAGAGCTTCCCAATTTGTTATTGTTGTGCAATATTGCGAGTACTGTTTTTCCGCATTTTCAAATGTTTTTTTATTCTTTTTTTCCTGCTCTCTCAGCTTCTTTTCGTTTTCCCTAGCTGCTTCTAGTTCTTGATTGTATCGTCTCGACCCACTTATTTGGCCCGCGCGTCCACCTCCTGCCTCTTTAATGTATCGTTCCAACTTCTTGACATCTTGTGCCGCTTTTAGCTCTTTTTTGGCTGTCTCTAATTTTTTTTGAGTTTCTTTCAAGTTCGCTTCAGCATCGCCTTTATTTGTTGCTGCTTTGCTTTTATTTGTCACCGCTTTGGTATACGAATCTTTATATGTATCCAGTATTAATTGCGCTTTTTTTGTCTCTATTAACTTATCAATCGACTTTTTTTCTTTCTCGTAATTTTTTATAACCCGCCCGGTCATTTTTAACTCTGTGCCGAGTGCGTCATTCAAAGTTGTAACAATAAATTTTGCACGGTCTTTCTGACTTTTCTTTACCTTGCCATTTTTGTCCACCATATCATCAAGCTCGTCTTTGAGCTTTTTATAGTAGTCAAATTGTGCTGTTGTATCTGATACGGACTTGTCTCTTGCTTCTTTGAGGTCTTTCCACTCTTTTGTCATTTCATCAACGGACTTTTTCGTTTTGTCGTGTTTTTCAATCATTTTATCAATGGATTCACTCTCTTTGTCCGTTGCTTTCGTTGCACCTTTGGTTGCTGCTGCATACAACGCCAATCCACCCACCACGGCACCGATTCCTGCCGCAAGCAGTCCCATCGGGCTGGCCGCTTGTATTAAGTTCAAAATCTTTTGTGCTGCTGCGGTTGATGCAATGGCTGTCTTTAACGTTACAAAAGTCGCGTACGCGGTTTTTAACACCTCAATAAATTTCATGAGTTTCACGAAAGCAAATGCGATACCAAGTGCACCTCCGAGTATTACTATCTTTTTTTTAAGTTCGTCCGTATGTTCAATTGCATAATTTGCAAATTCCTCCACCTTTGGCAACAACTTTTTCGCCAAAGGCTCAAATAATTCCAATTGCAGTGTGCGGCCGATTTCCTTGTATTTTGAGGCAACATCATCATACTTTACTTCTTTTAACTTTTCCGCAGAGCCTTGCACTTTTTTGAACGTTTTGCCGGTACTCTTTAATGACTTAACCACCTTCAAGTTGGCGTCCTCTCCCATAGTTCCAAATGCTGTGGACGCCATCGTCAACGCTTTCTGTTCATTTTTACAGCCATTGATATCTTTTACAATTGAATCAATGACGTCTTTCATTGTCCCTTTGCCATCTTTCCATGCTTTGAAAGATTTTTTTGTATCCTTGCTGAATATACCGATATTTTTTTCAATGCTTCCGTCTCCGAGCCTGTTCTTGACCTCGTTGATAGAATCATTTACTTTATCAAGGTTATAGGCACCGTTTTTCGTGCCGTTTGCAAGCAACTGGAAGTATTCTTCGGCAGTATACCCGGCTTGTTCGAAGTTGCCGCCATACTCTGCCACGTTATCTCCTAATTCGTTCGTATAATCTAATCCCTTCTGTGAACCCTTTACAAACAAATCAAACGCCTCTGTCGAATCTGCGCCGAAGTGCGTCATTAATCCGTTGACGCCTCGGATGGTCTCCTGAAAGTCCGAACCAAAGGTATCCTCTAAGGCTATCGCGTTCTCTGTCAGTTCTTTGACCTTCGACGGGTCCGTCTCTTTTGTGACCTGTTTGACATATGCCATTTTGTCGCCGATGTCTTTTAATGATTCACCATAGCCCGCTTTATACACTTCCTGCATTTTTTCCGAGAATTTTTCCGTTGTCTTCTCGTTTGCTCCCGTAATTGCTTGGAATGAGCTGGAGGCTTCCTGTGTCTCTACTGTTACCTTTTCCAAGGTGTCTTTTACTTCTGTAGCCATTTTCTTAATACCATCAGATATTAAATTCCCAATTGCTATACGGACAGAGTCAAGTCCCTCCTTGCTTTTTTCCGCTGCTGATTTTGTCTTTTTCAGACTTTTATCCATTTTATCCGTGCTTGTATCTAGTTTGGCCGCTGCCTCTTTGTTCACTTTAAGTTCTTCCGAAAGTTTCTTTATGTCCTTTTTAAGCGTGGTAGCTTCTTTTGAGCCTTTCCCAAATGTCAGTGTCGCATCCTTATATCCATCTTTCAGGCGGTCAAGTTCTTTTTCCTGATTTGAAATCTCCTCTTCTAAAGAAGCGAACGCTCCTTTGCTTTTTTGTTCTTCTTGTGTTGTCTCGTTTAATTTTTCTGTATATTTTTTTAAAGAGGCTGACGCTCTTCCGACTGCTGCCTCTTGATTTTTCATTTTGATATAAAGTTCCTCTGCGGCTTTTGAATCTTTTCCCTGCGTTTCCGCAATCTGCTTGTACTGTTCTTCCAATGCCGACAGTTTAATCTTTTCCTGTTCCACGATTCCGGTCATCTGCTCAACTTTTTTCGCGAGCCCGTCCGTGGAATCGCTCCAGCTGTCCATCCCTGCCGTTGCACTCTTAAACTCCGCATTGAGTGACCGGATGCGGCGGTTTGCTTCGGTGACATTCTTTTTTAACTCGGATATATCAATTCCAATTTTCGTTGTTACGTTTTCCTCTGCCATACTATCTATCTTCCTTTCAAAAAAAGCCGCCGAGCATCGCCCGGCAGCCTCTAAAACCAGCTCGTCGCTTTCCGGCGATATACTTTTTGCTTTGGCTTTCCATCCTCTGTATAATTTCTCACGTTGTACTGGTGCAACCGGCGCATGAGGAGAAATACTTCTTTCCCCGTGTAAGCCCTTAGCCGGATTGGGTCAAGTGCCCCAAACACCCGGCAAAGGCTTACGTCCATCTCAAACATGGATTCGTAGATTGTTACGTCGTCGCACCGCTCTAGTTTCCCTCTGTGTCTGCTCCAATGTTCAACATTTCGTCTGCTGTGTAAAGCGTCACATCAATGATGAGGCTGATAACCTCTTCGAGCCTTGTGCGCCGCAGTTCCTCCCGTGTCAAACCGTCGAACATCGTCAATAACAAATCGTTAATTACCGGCATCGCCTGGACAACTGTCTTGCCGATGGCAATTGCATTGTTCTTTTCAGTAATATCGCAGTTTACCACGGCGGCAATATCTTCAAGTGTGCCGTACATCACATGGATTTCTTCCGTTTCGTACGTCTTTTCGATTTCTTTGGGAGAGTGATCTTTGTAGATGTTTAACTTAAACATGTTCTACCTCCTTAACCTGCCGGGTTTTCCTCTGCGTTCTGGGTCTGTTCGCTGCTCGGTGTCGTTTTGATAATATCGTCAGGTGTCTGGACCTTCGAGAAGAACTGTTCCTCGGTCATGCCACAAGAGTCGGCTGGGACAATCGTAGCTTTTGCCGATTTGTTGTCGTTTGCAACGAATTTCTTGTGTGTGTTGATGCCCGTGTAGGCAAGCTCCTGACCGTTTGCGTCTGTGCCGTTATCTTTCGACTTGTGTGAATCGGACGGGTCGCCGAATCTACCCTTTAAGCGCCATACGTAGTGCTCTCTGCCGTCTGTGTCTTCCGTGATATATCCGATAGCCATGTACGGTGCTGTTGCCGTTCCTTCAATCAGCGCACCGGTTCCTTCGTCGAACTTTTGTCCGGTAATCGTTGCTCTGTTTTTCAGGGACACCGCAGACACATTCACATTGACCGTATCTGCTCCGGTCGCATCAATGACAATAGCCGCTTCGTTGTCATAGTAATGAGTGTCGCTCGATGATTCAGTTTCCTTCGACAACTCCGAAGTACCTGCGAGAGCGAATGGCGTGTCATATTTAAGTTCGTCATTCGTATCTTTTGTCAATATTGCTGCCACGAGACCTCTGATACCGCGATATTCTACGATTTTCTCTTCATTCATTTTTATTCCTCCTAATTTCTTTTTTTATAAATTACATGGATACCGCGCCCGGTATGTGTAGGCTCGTCGCTTGCGACTGAGTAGCCTGTTCCCGGCACGATAAAACCATTCTTAACAAGTTCCTGTTTGACCGTCACCGGCATTTTATATACCAGCGTAGCGTCCGTACTGTAAAAGTTGACATCATAGTCGTAAAGTTCACAATGCGCTTTATTATCATAAAAGCTGGAGTCATCTCCCGGATTCTGCCAGTATGTAAAAAAATGTTCCGGATACTCTTCCCCTTGTGCAAGGGAACCCTGCAATATCACCGGATAATCATATTGTGATAATATTTCAATCAGTTTATCTTCCATTTTCAGCCTCCTAGCAGTTTTTTAATTCCTTTTTGAAACGTCTCCTCTTGTGCTTTTTTGATTCGTTCCTGTGCTTTCTTTCCGTACACATCAGCGTACAACTTTGTGTCCTTTTTCATCCTCGGTGTGCCGTACATCAAAAAGATAGATGGTAATCCACCTTGTTTGATATCAAACCCGACCGGGATATTGGCTTTGGTGCCATCCCATTTCACATCGGCTTTTGTGACAATGGATTCCTGCGTGCTTCCGGTTCGGTGGTGTCTTGTCATGTCCTGCACGATAGGCGGCGTCACCGCTTCGTGTGCCGCTTTCAGACAACTCTCTGCAAGCTGTTCAACCTTTCCTCCTGCTTTCTCCCATTTTTCCGCTAAGTCTTCCAACCGGGAGAAGTCAATCATGCCTTTTTTTGCCATCACGCGCCCCCCTTAACGGCTCTGACCTTTGCCACAAGGTACTGGTTTCGCATTCCGATGTTTTCCGGAGTACCTAATACCTCATATGTTGTCCCGTCAATCTCAAAACGGCTCGCCGGAGTAATGTCCGGTCTGAACCACGTCTCAAGCGTTGCGGTGTTTTCAACAACAATCTGCCCGTTTGATGTCTTTTCTGTACCTCCAAAGGTGCGGAAAGACACATAGACGCGTTCGCCTTCGCCGTACTGCTTTTGTTTCACGCCTTTTACCAAAGTTTCGCCGATTGGATTCAAAAGCTCCGCCGGTACAACGTATGGTAAATTCGGTTGCCATGCCATACTGTCACCTCCTAGTAACTCAACTGGATTACTCTTTCTTTGAAGTAGGCCGACAGTTCGCCGTTATACAAAAGGTCGTTGACACCTCTCGAAAGAACACCCATCACGGCAGACGACGAAAGACGTTCTTTCGGGACTCCGGCATCCGTCAGATATTGTTTGATTTCTCTCAGATACCCAAGCAATCTCGCGTCCTGATAGTTGCCGGTAATTCCGAGTGCGTCTTTAACTTCTTTAAGCTGTTCGTCTTCCGTCATTTCTGCCATAATGGTCTCCTTTCATCAATCAGCCTGTCGGTTCTTCGCTTTTATCGGATGTAGTGCTGCTTGCTTTGCTCTTTCCTTTTTTGATAAGGATAAAGCCATTCGCGTCTGCAATCTTTCCGTCTACAATCAGAATAACCTTGTTCTTGACTTCGTTTGTGTCGTGGTCAATCCACTTCACTACTTGCATCTCAAGATTCGAGTTCACGACGTAGTCTTTGAGGTCGCCGTAGATGGCGAACACATCACCGACAGCTGCGTCCTCGTAGTAAGGGAGCAATTCCTCTTCAACAGTCTCCACGTCTTTACCCATGAAGCGGTAGGTTTCCTCACCATTAACACCGTAGTTGGTGCGTCCAACCGGCTGACCGTTTTTATCCTCCATACCGTCGATTTTCTCGTCAAAAGTTGACTGTGCCATGATGAAGCATCCTTTGCGATAGCTCTTTTTGATTTTGGCTTTCATTCTATGCCAGCCGTTCCACGTCATATCTTCCGGTGCCATGGTAACAACAGTTTTTACACGTGTATCCGTCAGGATTCCAAGCGGCTGTGTTGTGCCATCACCTTTGATGATTGCCTTCTCAAGAGCTTTCATGATTGCTTCTGTAGCAAGCGGCACAAAGAGCTTCTGAAACTCTTCGATTGTCACTACAGACGCCAACAAGGTCTGTGCAATCTTGCACTCGACACCGTAATAGCTGAATGTAACCTTTTCGTCTGCGCTCAACTTCTGGCTGTCTGATGCCTTTTCGCCGACCCATGCCGCCTCCGGCTTAATTGAGAGGATTGGGATGGCTACGCCGCCCTGAATATTGGTTTTTGTAACTTTTGCGTAAATGTTTCCATAGCTTTCCAGCTTCTGGATAATCTCACGTACCAAAGTGGTTGGAATTACCGCCCCGACATCTGCCGTTCCTGTGACTGCTGCCTCTCTTTTAATCGGCACGCGTAACTCCGTAGGAATCGGTGTACTACGACACACATACTCAAGAAACGCTTTTTTGTATTCGCTTCTTTCTGTTGGGTCGTCCGTTTCTGACTGTGCTTCCGGACGTTTTGAGCGGAACGCTCCAACGATACCCGCGTTTCTCATCTCTCCGGTCTGAATATTGCTTCTCTGACCGTCGTCATTCTGTGCTGTTCCCTTTGGGCTTCCTTCTCCTTCGTCTTTGTTGTTCCCTTCGCCTTCGGATTCCAAGTCCTTGATTTCCTCAGCGATGTCTTTTAAGTCATCCGCCGTTTCTGTAAGACGTTCATAAATGCTTCGCACTTCGGCTACGTCTTTTGATTCCTCGGCACGTTTCATTAAGTCTTCTTTGCGCTCCAGTAATTTCTTCTGACGCGCTTTCAGTTTTTCAAGTCTGCTCATTTTTAAAATGCTCCTTTCAGTTTTACTTTTTCTTTCCACAGTTCCAACTCGTCACTCTCCAGTGATTTTCCCCGGACACTCTCCAGTGCCCTCTGCGCACTTTCCAGTGCTTTTTTATCTCTAGCCATGATAGAAGTATCTTCGTAGGCGGGAAATGTTACCGCCGATACCTCCACAATGGTGGATATCTTTTCAATAAAGCGCTTTGGGTAATCTGTATCAAGGTCTTCCCAACGCTCTTCCTCAATCCAAAACATAAAACTCATGCCCGTAATGTCACCGCGTTCGATGGCGCTATAAAGTGCTCTTGCGTCGGCATTGTTTTCTGTGTCGAGGTAGGCTCGAATCTTAAGCCCCTCCTTGTCGACCGTAAGCTGCAGCGTCGAATTTTTGTTGTTGTTTCGACTTCTTGCCAACGGGATTCTGTTTAAATCATGATTTGTTAGAAAACAAACATCGTGTAAGTCTGTTTTGTCCAGTGCCCCCGGTACAATTTCCTCGCGGAAGATGCCGCCGATATCTGCCTCTTTGCCATACACAACCGGACGTCCTTCTATGTAGTTTCCTCGTTCGTCCTGCTCTGCCCGAACATCAAACATAAACGCCCGGCGTTCTGCCTTGTCACTCTTGCTCATTTTTTGCCCCTCCTTTTGCTTTTGCAAGCTGATAATCAATTGCTATATCTGTGTCTATATAATTTAATGACTGTTTTCGTTTACCTTCTAACTCTTTCATTGGCTTAAGCCCAAACGCTACCCTTTTCTCGTTTTCGTAGAGCGTTCCGGTGTCTCCTAAATATTTCACCATTTCGACCTTTTGCTCTATGCTCATAAAAATGAGCTCATGCGTGAAAAATGCTATCTTTAAATTTCTCGCTCTCATGTTTTGTGTACAGAGTGCTTTTGTAAACGCCTCCTGATATCTGCCTACCAACTTCTCAATCGTCTTCTGGTAAAAAGCCTCATACTGTCCTTTGGTATAATCACCTGTCAGTATCGAAAGCGGAACGCCGAACGTTCTCAAGATTTTCTCGTCTATAAAGCGAATGGTGTCAGGGTCCACCAGTTTAATGTCACGAGTGATTTTTGCGTAATCGCTTTTTGCATCCAAGTGTAAAATGCCGTTTTCCGCATTGTTTAGCTTTCTTTCAAATTCTTTGATACTCTTTTCAGCTTTTTCTTCACTCATGAATGTTTGTGTTTTTACAACACCGTTTATTGCAAAACTACTTTTCACCGCTCCCGATATCCCCTGCATGATATCCTCGTTTAGCTGCAGCGTCTTTAGAAGTGCTCGTCTGTCTGGATTTCCCGATGCATCACCGCCCATGTAGTCGTTTGCAAAGTAGTTGATTCGGATGTGTATCACATCGCTGTATGCAAGTTGTGTTTTGTATCCGTTTTCAAATTCGAACTCCACAATCAAATCACCAGTCGGTGTTTCAAGAAAGGTTGTCATCAGAGGATCAACCGGATAAATTGCACTATATCTTTTGTAACTGCTGCCGTCTGACCGCTTAACTATTTCATACACCGGAACCGCGAAAGCGTTTTGCCGTAAGTACAAGCCATAGGTAAGTTTTTCGATAAACTCCGATTTTGTCATAATCGGATTCGGATTATCTAAAAGGTTTTGGATTTGATAAACGTCGTTCTCCGGCGTCTGATAATCATTCCCAACGCCACGAATGAAACACGGTTCTAACTTCGACATCTCATTCGCAATACACTCTATCGCCTGCTGCACTACATCCGACACGTAGATGTCTCTCCCGAACTGGCTGAATATCGGAACCTGCCCGGTCATCACATCCGCATATTTTGTGTTTTTAACTTTCGAGATTATCTTCCCCAGCCATCCCATCAGATTGCCTCCATTCTTTGACCATTCTTTTTAAGTCAGCGCGGTATCGCCTATATGTTTCGTATAAAATCACTGTTGTAACCGCTCCGTCTATTTTCTTATTTCTTGCCGTTTTCACGACTAAACATTTTCCTTTATTGTCAACCGAAAGTCCGGCATTTCCAAAGCACCACCGGTCTACCGGGTTATTGTTATAGTTTATATTTCTTTTCTTTAAGTCCGTCTCTACAAATTTGTTGGCCGTATCGAGCGTCATAGCATTCTGTAAAATCAACTCCAACTCGCCGCCCTCTTTCGTCCAGCCGTATTCCGACATCTGTCGGAGAAAGTCCTTCGCAAACTTTTGGTCGTAACCACAGCACATCAGACGGATTCCGTAGTCTTTGTATAAACTCCAAAACCAGTCCGCCACCACTGTCAAATCAATGTCACTGCCTTCCGTTACGGTGATATATCCATCCCGCGCCCAGTCGGCGTATTTTGCGCCGGCGCAAGAATCGTCATCGTCCTCTATCTTTCTTTCCGGAACGAAGTACATGGTGTGTATGTATTTTTTTCCATCGTCCTTCGTCAAGAGAATTTTCGCACAACACAAATCCATTGTCTCGGCTAAGTCAACCGCTCCCAAACACGGAGCACCGCGAAATTCTTCCAATTCGTAAGTTGCATCGAAATTGTAATCTTCGAGATTGAGCCACATTTCTACCGAATTTTGCTTGATATTGAAATCCTTCGCTAATACAAAAATCCGGTCGCCCTTCGACTTTTTCGCAAGTTCTACCTGCTCCTCTAGGTAGGATACTTTCTTGATAACGCCCAGTGTCGGATTTGATTTCATCCACGACTTTGGATTTGCAAAAACTTCCTGCTCGCTGTCCTGTGTGTATAACCACGGCAGTAGTCTTTTTCCTGCTTTCGTATCATCTTCGCCATTTATCACCCCGCGTCCCTTTTCAAGCTCATCATCCAAGTAGCCTTCCTGCACAAACCCCTCGGTTGTTATGTTTACAAACTTCGGATTATCTTTCAAAGACTGCGACTGCTCGATTGACTTGCCTATAACATTCGTTTTCATCTCGTGTGTCTCGTCGACTATTGCAAAGTCAATGTTGCGCCCCTCTTTGTTTTTGGTTCTGTCCGACAATTTGAATACTTTCGAGTTGGTGCTTTTGTTCAGGATGAATCTTTGGTTTTTCTTTGAGTCAAGGTCGCGTGGGTCAATCAACTGGCGCATGGTATCAATCGCGTCATATGTAATCGATGCCTGGTTATCATCGTTCGAAGAACACACGATATCAGCGCCCTCATTCCCAACAAACAGCTCCGTCACCGCAATCGCCGAACACGTTTCGCTTTTGGTGTTCTTTCTGGCAATCAGCAATAAGATTTTTTTGAAGCGGTCAATCATCATCCCTCTTTCGAATGACTCTTCCGACATTTTGAACGAGTACACGGCTTCGATAAAAGCCTTTTGCCACAGCATCAACACCATCGGCTGACCGTAAAAAGGCGATTTCGTCAGTTTTACACAGTTTTCCATGAAGTCCATCCGAAGCAGTGCAGCGTCTGTGTTGTAAAAGTACTCATCGTTCGAGAAGTCTTCTTTTAGATTGGTTAGTTCCTGACGGAGTTCCCATCCGGCTATGATTTTCCCGCTCTCAATTTCTTCCCGATACTTTAACAAAAAAGAATTATCCGGTGTCCATATTTTCCTCTCCTTTATTAACAAATTTCTTGCCCCTTTCCGCTATCCATTTTCGCAGTGGTGACTCTTCATCGGTATTTGCATCATCCACGAAGTTCAGGAGCAGTTTCAGACAATTTGTGTACTGCTGGAGCATTTCCTTGTAGAGTTTTGCCGCCGGAAGTACTTTTTGTTTGCAGTTGTCAGTTGGGTGCACTTTGTAAAACGGGAGTTTTTTCAACTCCGTCAATTTTGACTCTAAAAAAAGTATTTCCTCAACAAGGTCGGCCGCTTCCGCTCTGTCCTTGCACAGTTTGGCAATCTCTTCTTTTCTCTCCATGCAATTACTCCTTGGTATCGTCTTCCTCGACATCATCTGCGATTGTCGGCGAATCTCCCCAAATGGCAAATACCGCCTGCGTGACATCCTCCGGCTCGTTTTCCTGAATTTCCTTTCGTCCGGATAACGAATTCGCATACGCCCGGCGATGCGGGTCGCCAATCTGTACCATCTCGCCGTCAAGCGACACAAGCTGCGATGTCATGATACTGACACCGTCCGGCGTCAACATATCCACTGTCTTCTTTTCCTTGAGTTCCATTTTGTCCTCCTTCCTATACGTGATACCAGCCCCACAGTTCGACACATCCCTCACCTGACACATCATCTGCATTAAGTATCACCTCATCAGTTTTGGAAATTTGCGTCGGTCTTGTTAATTTACTTTTTTCCGAATCATAAACAAACAACTCGGATTTGTTATTCATTGAGAGATTTCCCGCTGTAACAAACGGTAATCCTCTGAGCTTACTTGGCACTGTTCCTGTCATGTTTGGTATTGCAACATAGATATATACCAAACTTTCTATCTTTTTGTATATCCCCTTTGCACTAGCTATGTTCGAATTGCTGCTATCACTCAGCACTCCGGTAAAAGTGCCGGATTCATAACTTGCTCCGCTTTCTCCGGCCGGTCCTGGTGGTCCTTGGATGCCCTGCACGCCCTCCGGGCCTTCGTCTCCTGTGTCACCTTTCGGTCCTTTGAAGTTTCCAATCAAAACTTTTGCCATCGTTTTCACCTTCTTTCTTACTCATCCGGCAGGATAACATAAACGTTTCCTTCGTCATCCGTCTCGAACTGTGGTGGATTGTCATTATCTGCGCATAGTGCGTACAAATTGCCGTCTTCGTCTCCGGTCAATGCGTAAAAACCGTTTATCGTCGTTATAATCCCGCTGTCTCCTCGTTCTCCTTGCTTTCCCGGCGGTCCTTGGATGCCCGGTACTCCTTGCGGTCCCTGAACACCTTCAACTCCTTGTAATCCTCGTTCTCCTTGCTTTCCCCTTTCTCCTTTGTACTCTCCGGAGGCAAGTTTTTTTACGAATTCATCATTTAATGCTTTGGTATCGTTTCGCAACTGTTCGCATCGTTCGACATCTGTTTCCGTTTTGCTTTTTATATCAATAAGTGCTGTTTGAACCTCCGATATCGCCGCTGTAATTGCCGCATTTGTTACCGGATTCTTGCTTACGACATCCAGATACTCGTCCAGAGTGATTTCTTTCACTTTCAGCTCTGTCTTTTTTGCGCCGGCGCAACTGTAAAGGTACGTCGTTGTTTTTTCGAGTTTCAATTCCCTGTACAGATTTTCGTTTCCCAAAATGTGTACGAACTTCGATTCAGTCACAGCGTCTACATACCTAACATGTATCATCCCGGCATCCGATACATACTCGGTTGGTATCTGGATGTCTTTCGTCGTAACCGGCAAAGTCTTTTTGTAGTCACATCCGTAATATATTTCTAACTTTGCCGACGTTCCGGGATTGTATATGCGAAAATAAATAGCATTTTCTGCCGTCGATATCACATTCAGTTCCGGAACCAGCCCCTCCTCTGTATCTAATGTGATTACATTTTTCAACTTGTCATCACCTCAAATTTCATTTTTCAAAAATCTCAAAAATTGGCTTTCTGCGAAAGGAGTGTCCCCCTTCACAGTTGCCCCGCGACCTCTAATTTTCATCAAGAGGGGGGGGCGTATCTTTCAAACCATTCTTCAATAAATCGTGTCCAATCAGTCTTGTCTCTCGCGTCCTCCGACACTTCTAAGCGGTTGAGACACTCTTCCTTTGTAGCTCTTATGAGTATCTCTCGCGCCCCTAATTCTTTCACAAGGCGCTCTCTTTCGCCTTGTAGAGGATAACCGCCGATAACGTACGCATTCGACCACTTTCCCTGACGATACCGCACAGATTCAACTAGTGCTTTATGCATTGCGAACACAATTGCTTTTAGTCTTGGCGGCTTCTCATATCGTGAAAGCCCTGAAATACATTCCCAAATTGAATCAATATCAACTATCAAGTCTCCTTTGTTCATTGCCTTATTAACATATGTCCTTTTACCTGCAAGCGGCGGACCATACACAAGATAGACCTGACGCTCCTTCGAGCCTAACTTCTCATGTATCCGATTATGACAAACATGGTGCACAAGCTGAATGTTCTCCGGATTCAATGACACCATGACATCGTTTACGTTCTCCTCTGTCAGATGTTCAATGTGATGTCCGATGCAGTCATAGTCTTTTACGATTGGCTTGCCGCAGTACTCACATATCGTCTGACCGTTTTCGTCTAGCCTTTGAAGTCGTATCAAGCGGACTGTCTTCCGCCATTCCCTCGACTGATAAAAGTTGGATAATGTTCTCACCAGTCATCCTCCTTTTTGAATTGTCCTTGTGCTTTCGCTAATAGTTCCGACGCTCTCAACCTGTCACGCATCCGCTGCGCTTTGTCATTCATGGTTGCTGTCCAAAAGGCTTGCGTCTCCTTGATGTCCGCAATGTGTACCTCCGGGTCATTCATTGCTTCGTTTAGTAAATACTCCATGTAAGTTTGTACTGCCGGATGTGCCACTACTTTGTAGGCGTGGCCGCGAGCGTACTTTTTCGAGTAGCCTGCCATAAGTACCGCTCTTTCGGCGTTTCCTGCCGCTGCTCCTAAAAAGTATTTTGCCACTAATTTGTGCTGAGGCTTAACCTTTGGCTCTTCCATATGTCTCACCTCATCCCTGTCTCTAAATCTTTTTCGTGTACTCCAGTTTCACCCAGCCTTTGGATGTCTTTCCCCATCCATTGGTTTCTTCTGTAATCTTAAGCGTAGAGCCATACGGATACGCCATCACTGTGCCGTACTTTGTACCCGGTCCTTTTCGACAGTTCAGTCCGCTCTTCGCTGTTACTTTTACTGTTTTGCTGGAATCCTTTTTCTTCGTCGCCGTCTTTGTTTCTGTTTTTGTTTCTGTTTTATGCGCTGGCTTGGCTGTGCTTTTTCCGGTAAGACCGGCAACAATCGCCTTCGCCATCTTTCCGGCATCAAACAGCTTCGCATCGTCCTTGTCATCCACGAAGCAGCACTCTATCAAAAGAGCCGGTGCCTTAGTGTGATTCAATACATAGAGGTCTTTTCTGACCTTTACGCCTCTGTTCTTAAATCCAAGTTTTGAAATCTCTTCACAGATACGAGTTGCTTTTTCCTTTGCTTTACTGTTTTCACTAGCAATATAAACTTCCACGCCTGTGGTCTTTCCATTGCCTTTCTTGTCGCCCACTCCACAGTTGAGATGTATTGATACATCCACATCCACGGTGTGCGTATTACACTTTGCGACGATTTTCCTCAGGATGTCTCCCTGCGATGTTCCATTGTTCACCGTACAATCGTACGCTGTGTGTCCTGCTGCCTTTAATGATTTGATTGCTGCATTCTTTACGTTCCGGGCTTCTGTCGACTCTTTCAAAAAGCCAGTCGCCCCACATGCTACTTTTCCATCCGGATTATGTCCGGCGTGCATATTAATTTTCATGTTCAAGCCTCCTATTCTCTTTTTCTGACATTTCCAAGTCCTCAATGCGATGCTCGCACACTTTCATTTTTTCTTCCACGACTGGCATACGCTCCGCAAAATTGTTATGCTTATCCACCTTTTTTTCCAACTGTTCGATCCGGTACGACATCAACCTCATACCACTAAAGGAGCCGATTACCGTTCCCGCTAAACTGAGGACACCAACAATCACCGACTCAAGCATCCGCATCGTCCTCCTGATAGTTTTTCTTGCTCAGTCCCAACAGACCTGCAAGAGCTGTATCTGCTGCCGTGATAGTTCCTACAATCTGCTCCACGTACGAGATATTCCATATCGTACCCAGCGCAAATATAAACGTCCCCAACGTAGGCAGTCCATACATCGCCCACCACTTAAGCCTGTCGTATGTTCCATCTTTCAATTTGAATTTTCTCATGTTCCGCACTCCTTTCCTTAACTTTTTCCATACCATAACATGAAAAGGAGTTCCGTGAGTCCTAAACTTTTGCATAAAAAAATAGGCAACCGAAGTCACCTATGCAATGCCCTTTTTCTCGTTATTCAATTCAATTTGAAGTAAATTTGAAGTAAAACCGTTTTTTGATAGCCGCAAATGTACCGATTTATCGGTATTTTTCTTTATTTTTCGCACTCATTCAAGTCGACTGCTAACAATTTCATGTTTCTTTATAAATTGCAGACAATTGTCATCCCACGCCTGCTGTCCTTTTTTATCCAGAGAAAACTCCTTTTGCATATATCCGGTCACAAACTGAAGTTTTTCTTTTTCATAGCGGATTTGAATCGAGCCGACATCTCCATTTGGCATGTAATGACAAAAATCAAATAGCATTTTCTGTGGCACCTTATTTCCTTTTATCCACGAAAAGACAAATGTTTTCATCATATTCCATGTGACCAGACCGGTTTGGTCTGTTCGTTTTTCGTCACTGTCAAACCACTCTTCAAAACATCTGCCATCAATATGAAACGTGGCAAATGTTACCACCTCGCAGGAACGCAGGTGAAAACGGTCAAACATACTGCCCTGAAACATATGCTGCATAAATTCTTTTACGCTGTCAATTTCCAATACAATCATTTCGTATATTATCCTTCCTAATTGCTCATACTAGCATTGTTACAAAGTAACCTAAATTCACCGATACGGTGAAAGAATGGAGGCAGATTATGCGTGCAGATGAGCAAACTTACCGCGATGTAGCAAAAAACTGTAGTGCCTATGAAGTAAAGGACTGCTGTAGCTGCAGCAACAAATCCGGCGATGTCAATGTTTCCTGCGTAACATGTAAACATTTTACGTCAGACAAACATTGTTCTTTGGATTTGTTCGACCCAATCGTGGAAAACCACAATCTTTAGGCATTTTTATGCCCTTTTGCCGGGATTTTCTTTTTGCTGGGAGTCCCGGCAGTTTTTTTAACCGGTACATTTTCAAAAACAGCAATTGAGCGCGGTGCCAGCTCGTATTTCTTCCCATCCGCCGCCTTTTCTGGCACATTGGAGGTGTCTAACACTCGTTTCCATTCTTTATTTTCTTCAATATCCGGGAGATAAAATACATGTGGCTCCCAGTGAAAATTAAATGCAAAATATAAGGAATTCCCGCCATAATAGCCACCGAAAAACAAAACACCAAGTTCCCTGCTATAATATGAAAACCTTGCATTCCACGGCTCTACTCCGTGACAGGATACATCCGGTGCGCCAAGCCCCTCCGAATCCATACCGGTCAGATACCGTCTGCTCTGATAGAGTGGATGTTCCTTACGAAACTCAATCAACTTCTTTACATAGGAAAATAAATCTTTATTTTTCTCTAACAGACTCCAGTCAAGCCACGTAATCGCATTATCCTGACAATATGCATTATTATTGCCTTTTTGTGTATTTCCAAATTCATCCCCCGAAAGAATTCTCGGCGATGCCATGCCAAGCATAAGCATAAGAAATGCATTTCGTTCCTGACTGGCACGTTTTTCACGTACTTCTTTTTTTCTCGAAGGTCCTTCTGCTCCACAGTTCCAACTATAGTTATATTCTGTTCCATCGAGATTTTTTTCTCCGTTTGCCTCGTTATGCTTCACATCATAAGACACCAAATCCCGCAAAGTAAATCCGTTATGCCCGGTAATCGAGTGAACCATGGCAACTCCTTTTTTCTGCTCACGGAATTGATAATAAAAATCCTCAACCTGTCCTTCATCACTTTTTAGAAAACGCCTTGCTGTCACCAAAAAACGGTCATTCATCTCACAGAACATTTCCTGACCGGCTTCATAGCCGCATTCATCCCAGTGATAGCCAAATAATTTCAAATGCGAAAGAACCGGATCCTGTCTCAGCCATTCAATAGACACACACTCCTGATTAAATCGGAACCCATCGATATGAAAACGCAGTGCATAATACCGCATACAAGTGAGCATAAATTCAGGTGACACATCCTTAAAATAAAAATCCATCACCACATTCATTCCCTGAGCATGAACTGCTTTAATCAGTTTTTGAAATTCTTTTACCTGTCCGCCTGCTTTTGCCGCATAGCCGGCTTTCGGTGCAAAATAAAACGCATCCTCTGTATAGCCCCAGTAATTAACCTTTTTCAAATCCACGCCATTTTCATCGTGCATACATTCATTAAAGTCATATGCCGGCATGAGTAACAGCGTATTTACCCCTAAATCTTTGAGATACGGAATCTTTTCCTCCATGCCGGAAAATGTACCTGGATTTTTTACATTTGACGACTTATGTTTCGTAAATCCACGGATGTGGCATTGATACAAAATCATATCACGTGCCGGAATTTTTTTCCAATTTTCTCCTGTCCAGTCAAATTCTTGAAAATCAAAACAGGCTCTCACTTTTCCCTGACGTCTGCCAAAGCGCTCTCTTCCGGTAATCATTCTGGCATAAGAATCTATAAAAGTTTCACCATCGGCTACAAAAAAATAAGGCATTCCCTGAAGCCTATCTGCCAAATTCTCCGCTTGTAAGACAACTGTAAAATAATCTTCCATCCCGCACATCTTCGCCGGATACATCGGAAACAGTTTCCGCTTTCCCTCTTCTATAACTGCCAACTGACATTTCTTCGCTTTCGGCCGCCAGACAGAAACCAAAACCTCATTTTCATTCTGTTTTCTGACACCGCATGAAAATTCCTGCTGCATCTCATATGGTCTTGTCTTTATCATCTCGAATAATGTCATGCAATCCTTCCTCCGTAATTTCTAAAACAATTCGTCCAATTTAAGAACTTTTCTTTTATTATACCGAAAAAGAGTGGAAGTAACAAGAAAAATATGATAAAATAGAAGTCGACACAAATAATCTACAAATTTGGGAAAGGAGATTTTTTATGTTATTAGACAGAGAATACAAAGTACCTTCCAAAACGAACAGCAAAATCAATTTAAAAGTCGTTCCGGGACATTTTGCAACGACATCTTCACACATTAATTTTTATATGGATATGACCACCTTAAAAGTTCGCCAAAAGGAAGCTTATGAAGTAGCAAGAGAAATGGCAAAAGAATACCAGTACAGCAAACCGATTGACACCATCGTATGTATGGACGGCTGTGAAATCATCGGTGCCTGCTTAGCAGAAGAACTGAACAAAAACGGTATTATGTCATTAAACCAGCATGACAGTCTGTATGTCATTACACCGGAGTTTGACGGAAACGGACAGATGATTTTCCGCGACAACTTACAGCCGATGGTAAGAGGAAAGAACATCCTTCTTCTTTTGGCATCCGCAACAACCGGACGTACCATTGCCAGAAGTCTGGAGTGTATTCAATACTACGGCGGTATCATTCAGGGCATTTCAGCAATCTTCAGTGCGGCAAAAGAAATTTACGGTGAGCCTGTCCACTGCATCTTCTCAACAGAGGATTTGCCGGACTATAACACCTTTACGCCAAGTGAATGTCCACACTGCAAAAACAAAGAAAAAATTGATGCGATTGTAAACGGATTCGGATATTCCGAACTGTAAATCGTACATATTTAAAACGGTAAATCACTGAAAATATGCTTTCTAAGTGATTTACCGTTTTTTTATTATTTCAACTGTTTCAATATTTCAAGTAAATATTCCCACGTTCGTTTCACGCTTTCCACATCCATACTCTCTTTCGGCGTGTGGATATCTTTCATATCCGGTCCAAACGAGACACAGTCAAGTCCCGGTATTTTCCCGGCAAAAATACCACATTCCACACCTGCATGAAGTGCCTCCACAATAGGTTTTCTGCCATATTGCTCTTCAAATATCCGGCACATCAAATCACGCAGCGGTGAATTTTCCAGATACTCCCATGCCGGATAATCTCCATTTGTGGTAACCGTGCCGCCTAATGTTTTTGTCAGACAAGCAATCTGGTCAAGCAGCACCCGCTTTTCCGACTCCACACTGCTTCGCACCGAGAACGACAGTGAAACATGGTCTTTCTCCGTCTTCATAATTCCTAAATTTAACGAAGTCTGGACAAGTCCTTTCATTTGAAAACTCATCTTCTGAATTCCTCCCGGCAGACAAAGAAGGGCGGTAATCACCCTATCCGCGGAATCTTTCGTCATTGTCAATTCTTTTTCTACAGCTGTAGTTTTCTTTGCCTCCACCAAAATCAATGGGTCTGTTTCCAAAAACTCATGTTTTATTTCAGCGGAAATCTCCGCAATCTTTGTATTGATTTCAGACTGCCATTTTTTCGGACATACAATGACTGCTTCTGCCTGTCTCGGAATGGCATTATCTTTCAAACCACCATTTAAGGAGCACAGAGAAAATGGAATTTCTTTATGCAGTTCATAGAGAACCCTTCCCAATATCTGGCAAGCATTGGCGCGCCCCTTATCAATTTCGACACCGGAATGTCCTCCCATTAAACCACTGACCGAAATAACGTATTTTATACCATCGCCCGTCTCAAAGGAAAGTGGAAGTTCCACCTGCGCCGTCACACCGCCGGCACAGCTGACTAACAAATGCCCCTCATCTTCGGAATCCAGATTCAGCATCGTTTTTGCATAAAGAGGCGAGGCATCCAAAGCCGTGGCACCTAACATTCCGATTTCCTCATCTACCGTAAACACAACCTCTAACGGTGGATGAGGATACTCATCCGTCTCCAATAAAGCAAGGGCATACGCAACGGCAATACCGTCATCTCCGCCAAGCGTCGTTTTTTCTGCTGTCACAATCCCGTCTTTCACTTGCAGACAAAGTCCATCCGTCTCAAAATCAATGTCACAGCCCTCTTCTTTTTCGCAGACCATATCCAAATGCCCCTGCAGCATAACCGGAGCCGAATTCTCATATCCTTTTGTGCCATCTTTCCATATTATCACATTGTTATATTCATCCTGCAAATAAGTAAGTTGATGTTCTTTTGCAAAAGAAACACAATAATCACTGATTTTTTTCGTATTTCCTGAACCGTGCGGTATTCCACAGATTTCTTCAAAATAATACATCACACGTGCCGGTTCTAATGCTTGCAAAACACTCATTGCCAATTCCTCCTATCTCTGTGTAAACTTTTTCACTTCTATTGTATGAATCCACATTCTCTGTGTCAAGCAATTGTAATTTACCCAAAAAGGTGCTAAACTATGTTTATTAACTTTGCAAAGAATGGAGATTATTATGCTATGAAACATTTAGAACTTGGCTTTGTCGGATTTGGACTCATTGGCGGTTCCATCGCAAGAGCACTTAAAAAACAAAATGAGGATGTGTCCATACACGTCTATTCCAGAAGAAAAAATCCGGCACTTGATGAGGGCATGGCGGAAGGAATCATTGATTCTATCTGGTATGAAATCGATGAGCGTTTTTCCACCTGCGACATTATTTTTCTCTGTGCGCCGGTTCTAAAAAACACAGACTATCTGCCCGTTTTAAAGCCGCTGTTGAAGCCTGGCTGCATCCTTACCGATGTCGGAAGCGTAAAGGGAAATATCTGTAAAAAAGCAGCCGAACTTGGACTTGGCCGTCAGTTTATCGGCGGACACCCAATGGCTGGTTCCGAAAAAACGGGGTATGAAAATTCCACCGATATTTTGTTGGAAAATGCATACTATTTATTGACACCATTTGAGGAGACACCGATAGAAAACTTGTCTCTGTTAAAAGAACTGGTAGCAAAAACCGGTGCAAACTGTGTCGTTTTATCACCATCGGAACATGATAAAATTACTGCTGCCATCAGCCATGTGCCGCACATTATCGCCGTTTCCCTGGTTAATATGGTTCGCACAAGTGACAACGAGGAGCAGAATATGAAGGCGTTTGCCGCCGGCGGCTTCAAAGATATTACAAGAATTGCCTCGTCCTCTCCACAAATGTGGCAGGATATTTGCTTAGCAAACAGCGAAAGCATTGATTATTTTCTCTCTCATTTTGAAAAGCAGATTGAAGATTTCCGCCACATGATAGCAGAAAAAGACGGAGCTTCCATTCAGGATGAATTTCACACGGCAGGAGACTACAGGGATTCCATACCGGCAAAGAAAAGCAGTGTAATTGCCCGTTCGTATGATTTATTCATAAACATCGATGACCGCGCCGGTGCCATTGCCACAATCGCCACGATTCTGTCAGTGAACGGCATCAGCATCAAAAATATCGGCATCATTCATAACCGTGAATATGTAGATGGTGTTATGAAACTGGAACTTTACAAAGAAGAAGACGAGAAAAAAGCAAGAGAGCTTTTAATCCAGAATCGATATGACATTGTGGATAGGGATTAACACCTATCCACAAAAATAAGTAATTGCCTGCGGATGATTTTGAATCACCGCTTTTTTATGTTTTCCACCATTTTCCCCATCCAGCGTATACGCTAGTGCTTCCTTACAGCTGATTTCCACATGGGAACTGTGTATCACTTTCACCTGCGAATTTGCTTTTCCATGCAGCAAAAATGCCATCACCTGATTTAATTCAATCGGATTTTTCGGTGTTTTCACAAAAATACCATCAAGCAGTCCATCTTTTAAACTGACACTATTTTTCTTGTATAATTTTAATCCTGCTACCGATTTTGCATTTGTCACCATACCAAGAATACAATCC
Organism: uncultured Clostridium sp.; assembly: GCA_937902905.1. GTDB lineage: Bacteria > Bacillota > Clostridia > Lachnospirales > Lachnospiraceae > Eubacterium_F. The sequence continues at coordinate 59,901 of CALELW010000112.1, forward strand.
TGCTCCCAAGTTTCCAAATCCGTCTGCACCTTTATATGATAACTTTTGGTCTTTCCCAATTTTACCGCACCATCTAAAATATAGGCGGTCTTTCCAAACAAGTTTTTCGTAGCCTGCGGTGTTTCGTAAGAGACCGAGGTAAAAGCTCCAAATGCCGCCACATAGGAAAAGAAATTGCCGTTCATGTCACCGACATCATAAGCGCCTTTTTTGTCTCCCACCGCAATCTGCGCACAGGGAATCACTCGTTTTGGCAGCCGGATACTATTTGCAAAATCATTCACTGTTCCTGTTGGAATATAACCGCAGGCCGGACGCATATCGGGTGGCAGAGCCATCAAACCATGAATCACCTCATGCAGTGTACCATCGCCGCCGCTGCATATCACACGGTCACAGCCAATTCCCTTTTGTATAATAAATTCGGCTGCATCACCCGCTTTCTGTGTTGCCGCAATCGAAACGTCCCACTGTCTTTTCATCATCAAATCTATGATATCGGCAAGTTTGTTCCGCAAAGTCCCCTTTCCGGCGCGCGGATTATAAACGAATAATACCTTTTCTTTTTCCATAAAAATCCCTCACTAATCGTCTAATATAATCATTGCATCTCCAAACGAGAAGAATCGGTATTTCTCCTGCACCGCCTCTTCATACACACGCATAACCTGCTCTTTTCCGGCAAGTGCAGAAACAAGCATTAAAAGAGTAGATTCCGGCAAATGAAAATTCGTAATCAGCACATCCATCATTTTGAAAGAATAGCCCGGATAAATGAAAATATCGGTATCGCCCTGTCCCGGCTTAAGCACACCATTTTCATCGGCAGCCGATTCAATCGTCCGGCAGCTTGTCGTTCCCACGCAGACAATCCGTCCACCGGCCTGTTTTGCCTTGTTGATTTTATCTGCCTCTTCTTTTGTTACCTGATAAAATTCAGTATGCATATGGTGCTTCGACACATCATCGACTTTTACCGGTCTGAATGTACCAAGCCCGACATGCAGCGTAACATTTGCCACAAGCACTCCTTTTTCCTCTAATTTTTGAAAAAGTTCCTCCGTAAAATGAAGCCCTGCCGTTGGGGCTGCTGCCGACCCTTCGTATTTTGCATAAACGGTCTGATAACGGTTCTTATCTTTCAATGTATGCGTAATATACGGCGGAAGTGGCATCTGTCCAAGTTGATCTAAAATCTCCTCAAAAATCCCCTCATATTGAAACTGAATCAAACGGTTTCCATCCTCTTTAACATCAATAATTTCTCCCGTCAAAATTCCATCTCCAAAAGAAATCACGGCTCCTTTACGCGCTTTTTTCCCCGGTTTTACAAGAGTTTCCCAAACATCATTCTCCATGCGTTTGAGAAGCAGAAGTTCAATTGTTGCCCCGGTATCCACTCTGGTTCCGTATAATCTTGCCGGAATTACTTTCGTATTATTCCGCACCAAACAGTCTCCCGGCTTCAAATACTCTACAATATCCGTAAACACTCTATGCTCCACGCGTCCGGATTTCCGATGCAGCACTAAAAGTCTTGATGAACTTCTGTCCTCAAGCGGATCCTGCGCAATCAATTCTTTTGGTAAATCATAATAAAAATCACTTGTTTTCAACCGTCTCATCCTCTCTGTTTTTCTGTTCCCCTATTGTAGCACATGCGATGACGGTTTTCAATTCTCGAATTTTACATAAAATTTACGTAAAAATCAGATAAATACGTCTTTCCATTTTTGCAAATTCATTGTAAAATAGAAACAAAGAAATTGGTTTCAGAATGGAGGTATTTATGGCTTCTACAACTTATGCGGCAATTCATGTCGGATCAAATGAATTATGTATGAAAATATATGAAATGTCCCGTCAGAATGGAATTCGTCAGCTCACTTATGTACGTCACCCGCTCAGTCTTGGTGCGGAATCGTACACCGAAGGAGTCATTTCCTATCAGACACTTACAGAAATCTGTAACACACTAAACGATTTCAAACGGATTATGACAGAATTTCATACTGACAGCTGGGACGTCTGTGCCACCAGTGCAATGCGCGAGGCAAAAAATGTTTTAGTTGTCACCGACCAGATAAAAATCCAGACCGGATTCAAAGTAAAACTTTTCAGTAACAGCGAAGCAAGATTCCTTTACTTCAAAGGAATGGTTCACAATGAAAAACAATTTGAACCACTCAGTGAAGAAGGATGTCTGGTTCTCGATATTGGTGCCGGCAGTGTCCAGCTCTCTCTTTTTCAGAACGGGCATCTGCAGCTGACACAAAACCTTTTACTTGGTTCTTCGCGTATTCAGGAACTGCTCTATGCAATGCAGGATGAAGCCTATGACTACGATGCGTTGATTGATGAATACATCGAAAAAGATTTGGCTTTATTTAAACGACTGAATTTAGATAAAAAAGAGATTCACTGCATTTTGGCAGCTGGTGAAATGATTCCGGAAACCTACTACCACATGAAAGAAGCAAAAAAAGACTTTGAGGGCTTTTTGCCGGATAAAATATTTACCAAAAAGAAAATGCTAAAATTAATGGGAAATATCCATGCACAGTCACTTCTTCCTACTTTGCTTTTGATACGCAAAATTACACAACTTACGGATTGCCAGAATGTCCTTCTCTCTCCGATTAATCTTTGTGATGGATTGGCTGCTGATTATGCAGAGAGAAAACTCCGCCTTTCCTGCGGGCATGATTTTACAGAGGATATTCTCAGTGCTTCAAGAAATGTGGCGCAGAAATACGAAGTTGACTTAAACCACATCGATACCGTGCAGACTCTGGCACTCCAGATTTTTGACCGAATCAAAAAAATACACGGTCTTGGGAAACGTGAGCGTCTGCTTTTACAACTCGGCGTCATTCTTCACGGCTGTGGTGCCTATATCAATGCACTGCACGCAAGAGAATGTTCCTATCACATTCTTTTGTCAACGGAGATTATCGGAATCTCTCACAAAGAACGTCTCATCGTTGCCAATATGATTCGCTACAACGATGAATCTTTTCCTTCCTTTGAGGAATTGGACGGTGATTTTTCAAGAGAAGAATATATTACAATCGTAAAATTGAATGCGATTTTAAAAATTGCTAATGTATTAGACAAAAGCAATCGTCAGAAAATTAAAAATGTCGGTGTATCCGAGCGAAATGGAATACTGACAATCACGGCGGACACCATGGCGGATATCACCTTGGAAAAAGGCCTCTTCTTACATAAAGCAGATGTCTTTGAGGAGGTCTTTGGTATCCGGCCGGTACTAAAACAAAAACGAACAGGAAAGCGAGGATGATGATATGACCCAAAGCGAACGATTTACCAACCGCGAGTTAAGCTGGTTAGCCTTTAACAAGCGTGTTTTGTCCGAGGCGAAAGACAACCATCTTCCGTTGATGGAACGATTAAAATTTTTAAGCATTACCGCCTCCAATCTGGATGAATTTTTCATGGTCCGCGTTGCCTCTCTGAAAGACCAGGTAAATGCCGGTTACACAAAAAAAGATATTGCCGGTATGACCAGTAAAGAACAGATTGATGCGATTTTGAAAGAAACGCACAAATTTACAACGGCTCAATATAATACCTACAACCGTTCTTTTCTTCCTTCACTGAAGAAGAATGGTTTGAAAATCGTCACAGAATTTGAAAAATTAACGGAAGAACAAGCAGACTATGTTGACAACTATTTTCAGAAAGAAGTTTTCCCTGTCCTCACTCCGATGGCTGTGGATTCTTCCAGACCTTTTCCGTTAATCCGCAACCGCTCGCTTAACATCGGAGCGTTGTTGATGGATAAAAAGAAAAAGGGAACCATTGATTTTGCCACTGTGCAGGTTCCATCCGTTCTGCCGCGCGTTGTCACAATTCCGACCGATGGCGATAACTGCACTACTGTAATCCTTTTAGAGCAGATTATCGAAAAGAACATTCAAAAACTATTTTTGAATTACAAAGTTCTTTGTCAGGCTCCATTCCGTGTAATGCGAAATGCTGACCTCTCCATCGACGAAGATGAGGCAGCAGACCTTTTAATTGAAATTGAGAAACAGTTGAAGAAACGCCAGTGGGGCGAGGCCATCCGCTTGGAAGTCGAAGACAACATGGATAAACGGTTGTTAAAGACACTGCGAAAAGAATTAAATTTAAGTGAAGATGCCATTTTCAAAATTAATGGTCCTCTTGACCTGACTTTTTTAATGAAAGTATATGACATCGAAGGTTTTGACCATTTAAAAGAGCCAAAATATATACCACAGCAGCCAAAAATGCTGGATGCCTCAAGAGATTTATTTGAACAGATACGGGAACATGACATTTTGCTTCATCACCCATATGAATCCTTTGACCCGGTTGTCAATTTTGTAAAAAAGGCTGCAAGCGACCCAAATGTACTTGCGATTAAGCAGACACTTTACCGTGTCAGCAGCCATTCGCCGATTATTGCTTCTTTGGCGCAGGCAGCAGAAAATGGGAAACAGGTGTCTGTGCTCGTTGAATTAAAAGCACGTTTTGATGAGGAAAATAATATCGTGTGGGCCAAGAAGTTAGAGAAGGCCGGGTGCCATGTTATCTATGGACTAGTCGGCTTAAAAACTCACAGCAAAATTACACTTGTTGTCCGCAAAGAGGAAGACGGCATCCGCCGTTATGTCCATTTGGGAACCGGAAACTATAACGACTCCACCGCCAAACTCTACACCGATATGGGTATGTTTACAAGCAAAACCCGCTACGGAGAAGACGCCACGGCAGTCTTTAATATGCTCTCCGGTTATTCCGAGCCGCTTGTATGGAACAAACTGTCCTTAGCCCCTCTGTGGCTGCGCGGCAAGTTTTTATCCTTGATTGAGCGTGAAAAAGAACATGCAAAAAATGGACACCCGGCAAGAATTATCGCAAAGATGAATTCCTTGTGTGACCCGGGAATTATTGAAGCACTCTATGATGCCAACGAGGCAGGTGTGGAAATCGATTTGATTGTGCGCGGCATCTGCTGTCTGCGTGCCGGAATCAAAGGCTTAAGCGAACATATCCGCGTGCGCTCCATCGTCGGCACCTTTTTGGAACATTCCCGCATTTTCTACTTTGAAAACAACGGAAATGCCGAATATTATATGGGAAGCGCTGACTGGATGCCAAGAAACTTAGACAAACGTGTAGAAATCTTATTCCCGGTTGAAGACCCGGTATTGCAGGAAGAGATTTACCACATTTTGCACATGCAGCTCTCGGATACAAAAAAAGCCCACCTTCTCATGCCGGATGGACACTATGTGAAGGTAGACCAGCGAGGAAAAACTCCTCTGAATTCACAGCTGTATTTCTGCGAAGAAGCAATGGCAAACGCTAAAAAATAACGCTTTTTGCCAGTTCATCCGCAAGGTCATTGTACTCATCTCCGGAATGTCCTTTGACCTTTTGAAAATGAATGATTAGTTTATCCTTTAGGGAATCAAAGTACGCTTTATAGGCTTTGGTTCCCTCTTTATTTGTTTTCCATTCTCCGGTACACCATGAAGCAATCCCCTGATAATCATGGACAATCGTAAGGCTTTTTGCCCCCTGTTCAACCGCCATCTTCATTGCCACCTGTGCTCCGAGAATTTCGCCTGCCACATTCCGCATAGCAGCAAGTTCTGAGTCGGTTCCTTTTTCACAATACTCTGTTTTTTCCCCTTCAAAAAAGAACACGACACCGCAGCTGTACTCACCGGTCTCGACATTGTAACTTCCATCTACATAGGCAAGTGCTTCATCTTCTATCTTATTCTCTTTCGTATTATTTCCTAGAAAAGCTTCCGCTTCTTCTTTTGTCGGAAAACTTTTAAAAGATGCATTCGCAAAACCATCTACCTGTGCCTTGCACGCATCCCAGCTTGTATAGATTCCCGGCGTTCTCCCGGCTCTCACTGCATAAAATTTTTTCTTTGCCATCTTATTCTCCCTCTTTTAATTGGTTGATTTCATTTTCTGTCAATTTGCGGTATTCTCCCGGTCCCAAAGCAGGGTCCAAGTTTATCCCGGCAAATGATACCCTTGCTAGTTTTGTCACCTTTGCGCCCAAAACAGCAAACATCCGCTTCACCTGATGAAACTTCCCCTCCGAAATCGTAAGCCTTGCGTGCCCGGATTCCATAAGTTCCAGTTTAGCAGGCAGTGTTTTTTTCCGCTCTCCGATTTCCAATCCTTCCGCAAACAAAACCACTGCATTCTCAGGCAAAGTTCCTTCGTAAACCACATCATAAACTTTTGCCACATGATGAGCCGGCGATAACAAACGGTGTGCAAGCATTCCATCATCTGTCAAAATAAGAAGTCCCACCGTATCTTTGTCCAGACGCCCCATCGGAAATAATTCCCGTTTCATCTCCGGCAGTAAGGAAAGGACTGTACGCTCCTTCTCATCTTTTGTTGCCGAAACTACCCCTGCCGGTTTATTTAACATATAATAAACGAACTCTTCTGCCCTAATCTCTTTTCCGCAGTAAGTCACATCTTCTTCACTGTCAATTTTACAATTAACCTGTTTTACGACTGTTCCCGCCACGCAGACAAGTCCGCGCCGAATTGCCTCTTTGGCCTCTTTCCTCGTTAATTCTACATAAGTAGAAATATACTGGTCTAACCTCATCTGCCTCCCCATTTTCACCGCACCTTTCTAACTGCATATACTGATAGCAAACTCATTTACCGAATAAGGAGCAAACTTATGCCCATTCGTATTTATATCGATCAGGGACACAATCCCTATGGTTTTAATGCCGGTGCCGAAGGATTTGGATTACGGGAACAGGATATCACCTATTTAGTCGGTGCTTATCTTGCAAACATTTTAAATGCCGATTCCCGCTTCACTGCTATCACATCCCGCACAACGCCGGATGAAATTTTAGGTTACGACACCAACTCAAGCCTCAGAACCCGCACAGAACAGGCAAATCAATGGGGGGCTGACTACTTTTTAAGCATTCACACAAATGCCAATGTAAATCCCGCCATCAATGGCACGGAAGCTTATGTCTATGCCGTCAACACGCCTTCTTATGACCTCGCCGTCAATATCGTAGATGAGATTGTAAGACGTTTAGGTACAAAAAACAACGGTATCTATGCCCGTCCTTCCCTCTACGTATTACGGCGGACTAATATGCCCGCCGTCCTCATTGAACTGGCTTATCTCTCAAACGAAGGCGACGCTGCCCTCTTAGCCGATAAGCCATATGAATTTGCTTATGCCATTTATGTTGGACTTCTGAATTACCTTGGTCTTCCCCAAATTCCGCTATTTGAATAGGAAGAAGTAAACAAGGACGACAACACCTAACACAATTCGATAATAACCAAATGCCTTAAAGTCATGTTTACGGATATAACTCATGAGGTATCGGATTACAAACAGAGATACCACAAAGGCAACTAGCATACCAACAAGTAAAGTCACATACCCCATAGCACCAAAGCTTAATCCACTCTTTATAATCTTTAAGACACTTGCACCAAACATAACCGGAATTGCCAGATAAAAAGTAAATTCTGCTGCTGCACCACGAGCCACACCAAGAAGCAAGGCACCAATGATGGTAGCACCGGAACGAGAAGTTCCCGGCACAACAGCCGCTAATAACTGAAAAATACCAATGATAAGCGCAGTGTCATATCCGATTTCCGTTACCGAAGTAATTGCCGGTTTTCTTCCCTTATTCCAATTCTCTACAATAATAAATAAAATACCATAAACAATCAAAGCACCTGCCACAACATACGCATTGTAGAACACCTCATCAATCCAGTCATCAAACAAAATGCCTACAATTGCTGCCGGAAGACATGCCACGATAATCTTAAACCACATCTGCATAATCTTCCAGTCAATAATGGATTCGCCCCGCTCTCTCTTTGTAAAACGGAATGGCCATATCCTGCTCCAAAATAAAAGAACAACGGCTAAGATAGCACCTAACTGCACAACAACCAGAAACATTTGAGAAAACTGTTCATCCTGAAATTTCAAAAATTCTTCCACTAATATCATGTGTCCGGTACTGCTTACCGGCAGCCACTCGGTGATTCCTTCCACAATACCCCAGATCACCGCAACGAAAACATCGAAAATTCCCATTTTTATCCTCCATTTGCTAAGCAATATATTTTCTACTGTCCCATATTTTAGCACATCCCCTGCCTCAAAACAATCATAAGTTGCAAAAAGAAAAAAAATATTGTAGAATAAGAAGAGTATGTTTTCAAAATGAACAAAAAAGAGGATATGATTATGTATCAATGGATGAAAAAGTATCTTGATCCAATTTGTCCGCTTTTTGCCATCCTGCCACTGTTATCCTGTTTTGGATTAAATATGCTTATTTACAGTGGAACGATGGTAATGTGTGCAGACTGGTATCATTATGACCTTACCACTTCTTTGGATCAGGCAATACCACTTGTTCCGGGCTGGATGTACATCTACTTTGGATGTTTCCTGTTCTGGACTGTGAATTATATTATGGTTGCCAGAATTAACCGGAATGATCCGGACACGTTTTATCGTTTTGTTGCAGCCGATATGATTTCCCGTCTTGTCTGCGGAATCATTTTTATGGTATTTCCAACGACAAATGTACGACCGGAAGTAACAGGCACAGGATTTAGTGTCTTTCTTCTTCAGTTTTTATACGGATTGGATCAGCCGACAAACCTGTTTCCATCCATTCACTGTCTGGTAAGCTGGTTTTGTTACACCGGCATCCGGGGACGCAAAGAGGTACCTGCCTGGTACCGTGCATTTTCCTGCATCTTTGCTCTGCTGGTTGTCCTTTCAACACAGTTCACCAAACAGCATTATATTGCCGATGCCATTGCCGGTGTCCTGCTCGCAGAAGTTCTTTCACTTCTCACACGCAGAGTTAGCTGGTATCGCGCACCAAAGTTAATCTTCACCTGGGTAAACCGGCGGTTGCTTTATGTATTGATTCGAACAAAAGGAGTAGCACGTGAGCAAAAAAACTAGAAGAAATTTATTTAACGCTCTATTTTTGGTGGCTTTGCTTGGGTTAACCATCTGGGCTGTTTTTAAAGATCAGGACTTTGGCGTTATTTTACACACACTCTCCCAGATTGCACCCGGGTTTTTATTAACCGGCTTTATTCTGGTAATCGTGTATGTGTGCAGTGAATCTGTTATTATTAAATACCTGTTAAGTACTGTGCAGATTAAAGTACCTTTATTTAACTGCATCCGTTATTCTTTTGTGGGTTTTTTCTACAGTTGTATCACCCCGTCAGCAACGGGCGGACAGCCGATGCAGATTTACTATATGAAAAAACAAAACATTGATATTCCAACGGCTACTATCATATTAATGTTAGTAACGATTGAATATAAATTTGTACTTGTTTTCATCGGATTAGCAGTTGCCATATTCGGACAGGACCTTA
>CALELW010000113.1 GCA_937902905.1 uncultured Clostridium sp.
TAACTGCATATGGAAAATGATGTACTTGTGTATAAAATTGCGGAAACTCAAGCAACTATTTACTTGACAATATGTGGTATATATAATAAGATAATTAGGTGTGTTTGTGCTGTTGTCCGTGTCCGACAAGCCAAACCAAACAAAGAATGAATTTAATTATTACGATGGAGGTGCTGGAATTGGCAAACATTAAATCTGCAAAGAAAAGAATTTTAGTAGCTGAGAAAAGAGCCGAGAAAAACAAATCTGTTCGTTCTCGCGTAAAGACAGCTGTAAAGAAAGTTGATGCTGCTATCGCTGCAAACGATAAGGCTGCTGCTGAAGCTGCATTGAAGGTTGCTGTATCAGAACTTGATAAAGCTACTAAAAAAGGTATTTATCATAAGAATACTACTGCAAGAAAAGTTTCTCGTTTAACAATCGCTGTAAACAAACTTGCGTAATGTAGAGGGCAGTCGTACTGCAACTACAATTCTACCCGTCGAATGAATAGAAAGGAGCTGGTAAACGGCTCCTTCTTTTTTACAAAAGGCAAATAACTATTCAGGAACACTGTGTAAAAACAAAGAATCATTGTGCTTGCACATAAGATTCATTGTTTTTACACAGTGAGTTCGAATAGGACTCCCCGCCCAAATATGAGCATTTTTAGCCTTGTAAAAGGCGAAACAGAACACGAAGTGTTCAAAATGCGAATATTTGCGCGAGGACTCCTGAATAGTTACATACACTCTGCATCTACACAAAAGGAGGCATTTATGAAACGAACGAATTATCTTTCATGGGACCAGTATTTTATGGGAATTGCAAAGCTTTCCGCCATGCGCAGCAAAGACCCACACACAAGCGTCGGTGCCTGCATTGTAGGAAAGGACAACAAAATTTTATCAGTTGGCTATAATGGCATGCCACAAGGATGTTCCGATGACATCTATCCATGGGACAGCGACAGTGATGACCCGCTGCAGACTAAATATTTATACGTCTGCCACGCGGAATTAAACGCACTGCTGAATTATACCGGTACGAATTTAAAGGGGGCAAAAATATACACTACACTGTTTCCCTGCAACGAATGTACCAAAGCATTGATTCAGTCCGGTATCTGCGAGGTCATCTACGCCGAGGATAAATATGCTAACACCGCATCTGTCCTCGCATCCAAAAAAATGATGAAATCCGCAGGCATCAAATACCATGCCTATTCACCACAGGAAACTGAAGTTCACATGACTTTATAAATTAAAAACTGCCACCCATCCTTTAAGATTTGGAAATGGTTTGGCAGTTTTTTTCTATTTTATCTTTCAATTGATTCCACTCATCTTCATGTTTTACAAAATACAACGGACAAAGTTTCCCCGTCACGTCATAATGACGAATCACTTGTTCTTTTGTCAAATCATATTTCAAACACAAATATGAAACCAGTTCAATAAGTGCCTGATACGTTGCATTGTTAAACTTTCCATCTTTTCCCGGATGACAGCACTCAATGGATATGGTATCGTAATTTCTTCCATTGGAGGCGTAGGCAATTTCATTTAACGGAATACACTGGACAATCTGTCCCTCTAAGCCAATTACAAAATGGCTGCTGGCGTAAGTAGCCTTTTGCTTGCCTGCATTGAGTTTCGGCAGATTATTAAAATAATTTCGATTGTCTTCTGCATCCGTTCCCGGATTTGCCGTATAATGAACGACAACACCTTTTACTCTTTTAAGCGCAATTCCCGGTCTCGAATATTTATTTTTCTGAATGAGTTTTGTCTGTATCGATAATTTCGGAAGTATTTTTTGTGCCTGCACGGTGTTGTCCCGGTTATTTTTTACAATAAAGGAAACAATCACACAACATAAAAGGATGAAAAACGCTGCGACACTGATAATCAGTGCGCAGCGCCCTCTCTTCGACGTCCGTCTTTTTCTCGTCCGCGAAGAGTATCTTCTTTTTTTATTCGACACTATAGTTTGGTGCTTCTTTCGTAATGTGGATGTCATGTGGATGACTCTCTTTCAAAGAAGCAGCAGAAATCTTCACAAAGCGTCCGTTCTCCTTCAAATCCTCAATCATCTTTGCTCCACAATATCCCATACCGGAACGGATTCCACCAATCAACTGGAATACCGTATCCTCTACTGAACCTTTGTATGCAACACGTCCCTCTACTCCTTCCGGAACTAATTTCTTAGCATCCTGCTGGAAATAGCGATCTTTACTTCCGTTTTCCATCGCTGCAATGGAACCCATGCCTCGATATACTTTATATTTTCTTCCCTGGAACAATTCAAAGCTTCCCGGGCTCTCATCACAACCGGCAAAAATGCTTCCCATCATACAAACATTTGCACCAGCTGCAATTGCTTTTGTCATATCGCCTGAATACTTAATACCACCATCGGCAATTACCGGAATACCATATTCTTTTGCAACATTGTAAGAATCCATAATTGCAGTAATCTGTGGTACACCAATACCGGCAACCACGCGGGTTGTACAAATAGAACCAGGTCCGATACCAACTTTCACTGCATCGACACCGGCTTCAATCAACGCGCGAGTAGCTTCTCCGGTTGCCACATTACCTGCGATAATACCCAAATCTGGATATGCGTCGCGAACCATTTTTACAACTTTTAATACATTTGCGGAATGACCGTGAGCCGTATCAATAACAATGACATCTACCTGTGCATCTACCAGTGCTTTTACGCGGTCCATAATATTAGCTGTTACACCAACACCGGCACCACACAAAAGCCTGCCCTGCTTGTCCTTTGCTGAATTTGGATATTTAATCTGTTTTTCAATATCCTTGATGGTGATAAGTCCGGTCAGGTTTCCATCTTTATCTACGATTGGCAGTTTTTCCTTGCGCGCCTTTGCCAAAATCTGTTTTGCTTCCTCTAATGTAATGCCCTCCGGTGCTGTCACAAGCCCTTCGGATGTCATACACTCACTGATTTTTTTTGTGAAATCTGTCTCAAACTTCAAATCACGGTTTGTAATAATACCAACCAGCTTTTTATTTGGTCCCTCTGTAATCGGAACACCCGAAATACGAAATTTTGCCATCAAATCATCCGCATCTGCCAATGTATGATTCGGAGAAAGATAAAATGGATCCGTAATAACACCATTCTCCGAACGTTTTACCTTATCAACCTCTTCTGCCTGTGCCTCTATAGACATATTCTTATGAATAATTCCAATGCCACCCTGACGTGCCATCGCAATTGCCATGCGGTGTTCTGTTACCGTATCCATCCCTGCACTCATCATAGGGATATTTAATTCAATGTCAAATGAGTTTTCAAACAAACTTCATTTGGTATTACTTCAGAATATGCGGGTACCAATAATACGTCGTCAAATGTAATGCCTTCACCAATAATAGTTCCCATCTTTTCTCTTCCTCTCTTTTTTGTATTCTATTTGTATTTTTATTATTTTATCGAATATTGACAGGGTTGTCAACTATTTTACCTCATTGAAATTACAAATTAAATTTGTAAAATTAAAAAACCGATAGAAATCCATTTCAGCTTCCTATCGGTTTTCATGTTATCTTAAGACAAAGACACAATTTCCGGACATTTCTTCTGCATCAACTCAACCATACGGCTCGTTGGCTCAAAGAGAATCATTACTTTCTCGTCCTTTTCCGGAAGTCTTGTTGCAATTCCGTAAACATTCGCTTTCTCGTTCATTGACGAATAATCGCGTACTTCCAAGTGTCTGTATCCATCCAGTTTTGTGGACTGAATTGGAGCAATCGCATCCGCATCCTCAATTTCAATCCGAAGAATATTCTTACGGCGCTCTCCGCCCTGTATCATATCAAAGTCCAGCTGTCCGTCACAGAATACATATTCCCATTCCACACGGAATCTCGGCCAATACCAAATCAAGCCAAAGATTGCTGCTACTCCGATTAATACTAACAGATTAATTTTTGTCGATATCGAAATCAGTATTGATGCTAAAAAAACAAGAATTACTAAAATAATGAGTATAATTTTTAAAGCAATGACTGACCCCGTCGTTTTCTTTTTTGCGTTCGCTTCTGCGTATGATTGTTCCATCCAATCCTCCTAGTTCTTTCGTCTATTTACATCATGCCCATGCCGCCAGCACCGCCTGCTGGCATTGCTGGTGCATCTTCTTTAATATTAGCAACAACAGACTCAGTTGTCAACAAGGTAGATGCTACACTCGTTGCATTCTGCAATGCACTTCTTGTTACCTTAGCCGGGTCAAGAATACCATTGTCTACCATATTTACATATTCTTCTGTCAATGCGTTAAATCCAAATCCTGGCTCCTCAGAACGAACTTTATCAATGATAACAGAACCTTCCAGACCTGCATTTTCTGCAATACGGCGAAGTGGTGCTTCCAGTGCTTTCAAAATAATGCTGGCACCGGTCTTTTCGTCTCCCTCAAGAGAAGCAGCCATCTTAGCAACTTCTTTGCTTGCATGAATGTAAGCAGAACCGCCACCTGCGATAATTCCTTCTTCTACAGCTGCTCTTGTTGCTGCCAAAGCATCTTCCATACGAAGTTTTGCTTCCTGCATTTCTGTCTCAGTTGCTGCACCAACACGTACAACAGCAACACCGCCAGCTAATTTAGCAAGTCTTTCCTGAAGTTTTTCACGGTCAAAATCAGATGTTGTCTCTTCAATCTGATTCTTAATCTGTGCAATTCTTGCCTCGATTTCTGCTTTATCACCTTCACCATCAACAATGATTGTATTTTCTTTCTGAACTTTTACAGATTTTGCACGTCCAAGCTGATCCATCGTTGTCTCTTTCAAATCCAAGCCAAGTTCTTCGGAAATTACCTGACCGCCGGTAAGGATTGCAATATCTTTAAGCATTTCTTTTCTTCTGTCACCATAACCAGGAGCTTTTACAGCAACTACATTAAAGGTTCCGCGAAGTTTATTGATTACCAATGTGCTGAGAGCTTCTCCCTCTACATCCTCGGCAATAATCAAAAGTCTTGCACTTGCCTGAACAACCTGCTCAAGCAGTGGAAGGATTTCTTGAATGTTAGAAATCTTTTTATCGGTAATCAAGATATACGGATTATCCAGTTCTGCTTCCATCTTATCCATGTTAGTAGCCATGTAAGCAGACAAATAACCACGGTCAAACTGCATACCCTCTACCATATCCAGTTCTGTCTTCATTGTCTTGGATTCTTCAATGGTAATAACACCGTCACCGGTTACTTTTTCCATTGCATCGGCAACCATTTCACCAACCTGCTCATCACCGGCAGAAATTGCTGCAACTTTTGCAATCTGCTCTTTACCGGAAAGTTTAGAACTCATGCTGCGAATGGAATCAACAGCTGTCTCTGTTGCCTTTTTCATTCCCTTGCGGAGAATAATCGGATTTGCTCCGGCTGCTAAGTTCTTCATTCCTTCATTAATCATAGCCTGTGCCAAAACGGTAGCTGTTGTTGTACCATCACCGGCAACATCGTTTGTTTTTGTTGCTACTTCTTTTACTAACTGGGCACCCATGTTTTCAAAGGCATCCTCTAATTCAACTTCTTTTGCGATTGTTACACCGTCATTGGTAATCAACGGAGCACCAAAAGATTTATCCAAAACAACATTTCTTCCTTTTGGTCCAAGTGTTACACGAACGGTATCTGCCAGTTTATTTACACCTGCTTCCAATGCAGATCTTGCTTCTACGCCAAATTTAATTTCCTTAGCCATAATTGAATTCCTCCTATCAAATCAATCTTTACTCTACAATTGCCAAAATATCGCTCTGACGAACAATTACATACTCCTCGCCGTCCAATTTCACATCAGTTCCGGCATATTTGGAGTAAATCACTTTATCGCCAACTTTTACTTCCATTTTTACTTCTTTTCC
>CALELW010000114.1 GCA_937902905.1 uncultured Clostridium sp.
TATTAGTATTCAAGAATGGTCATCATATTCACTATGTTGATGATTTTCAATTCCTTCATAATTACCTTGTTGGTAAAGAAGGAAAAGACGCTCTTAGAAAGTATTATATTGATACTTTGAGTGGCAAATTATTTACGGACAGCGAATTGATGGGAGAAGTAAAATCATATCAGGATTATAGCAAAAAAGACTATTTTTTGCGTAACTACTGGATAATGAGATATGATTACATCTCTATCTGCTCAATTAGCGAAGAAGACAGAAAAAATATTGAGGAAGGAAAGAAAACACATCCTTACTTCAATAGATTCTGCAACTGCTATGTGGCAGATGAAAAAATCATTCATGATGCATCACGAATTTCGGAAAACCTAGAAGCAGGTTATAAGAAATTGCAGGACAACGTTGATGAGTTCAGAAAGATGATAGCTTATGAGCTTGCCAATCATGAAGCTGTAATTTCCTGTAGTTACGAAGATGCATTAGATGCATTGGATTTAAACTTTGAGGACTTGTCAAAGGAGAAACAGAAAATAGTCCGAGAAGAATTAAGAAAACAGGTTGAAAGAAATCTGTAAGGAGGAGAAAAAATGAAATTAGTAAGTTTTAAAATCAAAAAAGTTGAGGTTTCTATTTATGGAAACCTCAACTTTAAAACTGTTGATGAAACTGAATATCCAGTATTCGACGAACTGACCGCCGTTAGTTTCAATGAAGCAGAATGTTTATTAAACATGAAATCTTCAATTGAAAAATACGTGAATCTTCGTGAATCACGTATTCTAGGAAACATAGCCAAAAACTATAACGGCAATGGTTCTAGGTGGCTTGCTTACGCCGACAGTAAAACGACGGGCAAGAGAAGCTTACGAAAGCTTTTATTTGAAATCGAATTCAAAAAAAAAGAAATAAAAGCTTTAGCTGTTGATGATATAAAATCACGGCGAAAAGCATTCGAGGAATTATACTACCTAGAAGGAACTCTTTTAGGTGTATATGACAGCTACTCGAATAGCTTAAACGGTTCTGACCGTTTTTTAGGCAAAGAAGTGGCAAATGAAATAAAAAATATCGAACAGGAAATAGAAAATGTTTCCGCCGATTCTGATATATCCACCGGATATAAGGAATTGTTCGATAAAATAATATCAGTTACAGGCTTAGATGAAATGCTTGTGGCTGATACGTTGCAGACGGCAAGCGATAATGCTCTTGATGTTACACGCATCATTCGGTTGCTATCGGAACATATCAATGGCAAACCATATGTTCCAGAAGGAGTTCATTGGAATGGAATGGAAGAAACCATTGAAACAATGTTATGTAGATTCTTAACTGAACAGGAAATTGGTATTAATACCTGTGAAAGTATCTACATTAACAAATATTTGCAGGACTGGATTTCTAGTTTTCATGTAAACTCCAACACTGCGGTTATGCTTAATGGACATACATTTGTGAAAAAATATGTCCATTTGCTTGACAAAATGATATACACATTAGACTTAGTAACTGACAAATGTGTGTATTATGTCGGCAATGAAACATTGCGAGTTTTTGATTTCGCAAGTAAACAACTCATTGCAGACAATGAATTTGCATTGATTTCATATACAGATTCTGTTGAAAATATTCGTCGAAATAAAGAAAAACTTCTTTATGGAGAAATTTATACAGAGGACTGCGAAGAAAACATTTGCAATCAGTCGACAAAGGAGGAAAATATTAATTTTCCGATTTATGGAAAATATTGTTCAAAAAGAGGAATCATTTGGAAATACCGGATTGATTCTGATTTAAAAGTAGAACAATACCGTTTTGAAACAAAAAAGGTCGCGGGTGGCTATAAAGAGGTGACAATATACAGCCAAATTATAACCAAAGAACTAAAAAATTACATCAAGTCTCAATACGGACTGGATGTGAGATAATAAATAGTTGCAATACTGATATTTAATGGTATAATATCAGTATAAACCAAAAAAATAATACAACCTAAAAAAGACAGATGTGAAAGCGTCTGTCTTTTTTTTTGTACCCAGAATAGGGAGAAAGCGAGGCAAAAAAAAATGGCAAACAAATATCAAATCAAAAAAATCAAAGAAGGAGAGTATAAAGGCGAATACGTCAG
>CALELW010000115.1 GCA_937902905.1 uncultured Clostridium sp.
GTGGCATGATGCAAAATAATTTGTTGAGATAAGTGTTGAACTCATCAACTGATTTATTCTCAGTAGCGAATTTGTTCAATATCTCAATATATTTCCTCGCAGTCCGCAACATTTCTACTGTGACGTCCTGCTTTTTTATAGAATAGTTTTTTTTGATACACTCATTTGCGTATCGCAAAATTCTATCTACAAGTTCTGCAACTACCGTATCTGAAATAGGAGAGTAGTTGCTAATTTCATTGGTTACAACGGATTTCATTTTTGTGACATCCGTGTAACCTTTATTGATTTTTTGTTTCTTTAAACTATCCCATACAGACATGGAATAGAGTTTTGATTGCAGAGGAGAACCATAACGTCCCCATTCTGCTTTAAATTGCGACTCATTTATCTGAGTCATCTTATAAACTTTGTTATGGTTGACGTCGCCGTCAACCATAATTAATTCACAGTAATTCATAATAATTTCCTCCATTTAGAAAAGAGAGGGTATAGCCCTCACTTTTCTTTGAAACATGTTTTTTTATTCTTCGACATACGGAACATCTGCTTTTCCGTAGTCGAAATTTAACATTTTAGCCACCTCATCGGCAAAATTAACACGCTGAGTAGGTGTTAATTTTTTCAATGAAGACTGTACTTCGATGATATCAGCCACCATCAAGTACACGTCAAAAGCTGTTGCTGTCTTAGCACCATTACCATAAATGGTAAGCGCATTTTCCAACTCAGCTTTTGAAGCTTTGGCAGGAAGCCACGGATTATTTTTAACAATCTGCTGTAAGCATCCCGCAGGGAATTTTACCTCGGTATTGCCAAGCTTCTCCACGGTATCTTCTGCTTCCTTCCAGAGCATTGCCATGTTTTTAAGGTTCTGTTTAAACATGGCAATTGATGCATCCCCCTCGTGACGAAGGGAGATGCCCTTGCCAACTCTGAAACGAGTACCATTCAGTTCATAGAACGGAAAAGCACTCATACAAGAGTTGCCGATGTCAGAAGTGCAGTAGTAAACTCCGCACTTCAAAGTGTCCACGTTGACACCAAAAGATTTGAGTAACTGCTCAAATCCATCCGTGGCAATGTCATCACACAAATCAATCTCTACATAGAGATATTCATGTGACACACATCCGCCACGGAACTTGGCGTCTGCGTGTTCCTTTCGCAGTTCTTTAAGAACTGCGTCGAAGCCTTTTTCCTCTGACAGCCACACATAGCTGTCAGAGTTGCAGGCATCTACGAAACCGTCGCAGATGCGGAATTTTGCTCCACCACGATTGTGATGGAAGCCATATGTTAACCAGTTTCCGCGTGTTTCCGCGTCCATTGGTTCGAAACTACGGTTCAATTCCGTATTACGAATTAAACTGCCTCCGATACCTGCTCTTGCGCAGATACCGTTGAATGCGGTGTAAATTGATGGAAATACCTTCATATCACCATCAACAGGCGTTACAATGAACACGCCTCTGTCTACAACCGCTGTTTCGAAGTCCTCCTGCGGAACTTCCGGGCATCTTTCGTCTGCGACGAATTCACCCTTGCCGTTGATGTGAAGCAACGGCTCGTTCGCAATTCCAATGACGGATGTTTCTTTGCAAAATGAAGATACATATGAATTGGTTTTTGCAAATTTAAAATAATTTTTCAAATCCTCCTCGGATTTAAGTGATACTACAGTATCAACAGATTTGAAAAATTTCTGTTCTTTCTGTTTTTCTTCTGTTGCCTGTGTCATCTGTGTTGCCTGTTTTTCGTTATTTTTTTTTGCCATAATAAATCCTCACTTTCTCCCTTTTAAAAGGGTACAAAAAAAGAGCAGGTGGCTACCTACTCTTTTTTGTTTGTTTATTATTTTTTAGTTTATAAGTGCATTATACCGTATTGTTTTGCATAATTCAAGTATAATGCACTTATTTATTTATCAAAATCTCGGATTTCATTTATTCCAAATCCGATTACTTCACATGAACCACTATCAGTAGGAGAATAGTGCGCTCCCTTAATGCTAGGATTCATGAATTCAATCATGGCGTAGTTCGCCACATCTGCGAGAAATTCTGTATTCCCCGTTTCTTCGTATTTTTCAATACGTTTTTTCAGATTACCAAGTGCATCCATGCACTTGTATTTGTCATAATTGTCTTTCAATGAACCGTATTTATAATATGACATGACCATCATATTTTTACGGATTTCATCAAATCTTATACTATATTCTGTTTTTAGAATATCTTCAAAATTCTTTTTATCCATAACTTCTCCTTTCTTACGCACAGTCCACTCCGTATACAGTTTGCATGTATACATGATAGTCTACGACTATGTAATTTTTTTTGAAATAGAAATCATAATTAGTTGTTTCACACAACTTCTCAAGCAATTCTTGTTGATATTTTCTTTCAATATCACAAGGATACTCTAATAATGATTCCTTTCTGTTTTCCTGCATCTTTTTGTTGACCAGAATTTCGATTTCCGGTAGATTCTGGTACAGCCACTTATCGGCGACTGTTAATACAGGTGCAGGTGTTAACTTTGGCAATGTTTTTTTATGTTTCTCTTTGTAAACACAAAAAACATCGCTTTTATTTACTGAAATTTTCTGCTCCATGTCTGCTGAAATAATTAGCAATGGAACAGATATATTTTCCCACCAAGAAAACTTACTGTCTGTAATTTTCCAAACAGCATTTTCTCCAAACATTTCTTCTACATAAGTGTCAATGTACTTATTGTAGACATTGATTGGTTTTGGTGGTTGCTGTTTTTGCTGTTCAACGCATTCTTCGATAGCAATTTTCTTTCCCTTTGTTTTGTCAAGTATAATACAAAGGGTAACAACTATCAAAGAAAAGCATAATATTGCAATTATCATAATCCCTCCTACATTCCAAACTCTGACAGGTCATCAATTTTTTCTGTTGAATGTACCACATCTTTGCTTGGTATTAATGATTTTGCGACGAATTTTCTAGCCCGCCTAGAATCAGAAAATTTCCAGTCTACAATATTGTAGCCAAACTTGGAATCTTTCTCACTTCCAAACCCAGTTACTTTAATTGTCAAATCCACTGGAATTTTTTTCTCAATCAGCATATTGAAAAATTGAGAATTTTCATCTGCTAATGCAGATTCCATCTCATTTTTTTTCATGCCGACAAATTTTTTTCCCAAGTTAAGCGCATTCAACATACGCTTAAATGGTGTGTTTTCTCTTACATCATCGAAAAGTTGCATGTATACCATGCGTCCTTCGATTCTGCAAGAGATTGCAAAATAAGGCGTCCCATTTGTCGCCTCATGCTTGATTATGGAGTTCAGATATACTTCTGAAACCTCCCATTTATTAATTCCCATGTTTCGTCCTCCTTTCAAGGCATAAAAATAGAGCCACGCATAGGATACGTGACTCTATAGTTTGTATTAGTTATTGTTTATGTTGCATATTATATCATTTTTACACCTTAACGTCAAATATGCTATAATTATAAAAACAACGAAAAACGAGGGATTCATTAAATATGATAATGAAATATATAGGAAATACTGTAAAGACAAAAGATACAAGCTGTTTGGTTGAATCAATCCATAACAATGCGGACAAACTGCATCAAACGTTGCGACAGGTTACTGACAATTCAGTGTCTGTAAATACATTGACCACAGCATATAAGGAATGCGAAGCTCTTAAGCAGGCAATTTCCAATTTATGCAATGCAAAAGAAGAGAGTGGAACATACGATATAAAAGACAGTGTAGTAGACATGAAAATTCAAAAGGAAGGCAACATATATCATTTTGTGTTAAATTCAAGACTTCCGGTATCTTCAAAAATAGAACGAAACGGAGAGTTGAACAAATTGGCATACAACAAATCTTCCGAACTGTTTTCTTCCTTCTATAAAGGCATTTTAAACTACATCCATGACAATCCTATAGAGATGCAAAAGAGGGTAGTAGTATTATTCATCAACTACTATACTAATGATGAGTTTTGGAGTGATGTTGATAATATAAACTATAAGCCATTTATAGATGCCTGTATAAAAAATGTTTTTGTTAATGACGACAATGCGAAGCATGTTTCTATGATGTGTACAGCAAAAGAAGGTGAACCACACACAGAAGTTTATGTTGCAAGAGATGTAACGGATTTAATTGAATATATGCTTTAATTTTAAAAAAATAAGAGAGTGCCATTGAAATAATAATTGGCAAACTCTTATTTTTTTTACAGATAATATATATTGCATCGTGGTAACGATAATCACCAGTTTTATATTTTTTTCAATTAAAAAACATTATTAGAAATTTTCGTCAATTGATATGTCGCACACTGCGCATTTCCAGACCAATTTCCACTATATGGAGTAATTGAAATAGTTAAAGTTCCACCATTTGTCCACACTTTATACGTCTGTGTTTTTACCGCAATAGAGCCATATTGCATATCCCCTTTGGACTTCACATCGTTCATAATCAAAACTGCGCCAACAGTATTATGACCATCTAATACGATTACAGGTTCTGTTGCATTTCCTCCATTTTGATTGCTTACGCCCACACAAGTGAGCAGATACGTACCCGCCTGTAACGGTATATTGTAAGTATATGTAGCCGTAGAATTCCCTGTATTACCATTATACGACGTAGCTGTTGTTTGCTGTTGGACAGCACTTACACCTGCATTGTAACCGGTCTTGTAGTTCGTCGAGCTTGTATTAGCGCGGTTGTCTGCGTCCGTGACGCCCTGCGCGTAGCCCTTGTTGTACGAATCTGCGGATGCCGAACTGAGGTTGTCCGCGAGCGTCCCGATATTATTTGCAATCGTCTCGAACGTTGCGTCGCCTGCCGTTTGCACGCCTTTCCCAGTGATGGTGTCGGCAAGCAGTTTCTTTCCATCACTCACAGATTTTTTTAATTCATTTACCGCCCCGCTCAAGTTCTGTGCGGTTGTCTGCAAGGCTTCATTTCCGATTGCTCCGGTCACTGTTCCGTCCGCAACGTTGGCGATACTTTTGTTACCTAACAGTTTTTCATAAGAGGTATTGTCTTTTACCCCCCCC
>CALELW010000116.1 GCA_937902905.1 uncultured Clostridium sp.
AAGCTGATACAAAGCAGAATTTATACGTGATGTATAGTGATAATAGTAAAACAAAATGTCAGCTGTATAAAGTGAAAGAAAATGGGAAAATACAGAAACTTTATATTCCTGATATTACGTCACGTGTAAAAGGACAAAAGGTTGTATCGTTTAGTGAGATTAACGAATCACGTCTTGTGTTTTTCTTTTCCCCGAAGGAAGATGCAACAGATGGACAGGCAATTGAGTACGATAGTGTAGAAGAAAAATTTCTTGCCAAAGATGGAAAAATTGATGATATATCAGCAGGGTTTGATGCGGAAGGAAACTATTATGTGGTGGCACCGAGACAGCAATTGATTTTGAAAAAATCACTTTATGAGAGTGTGCCGAAAAAGGTCATAAAATGCGAGGGAATCACATCGGAAAGCAGTACTTCCGATCTTGTGATTGATGATGATTCCGGATATCTGTTGACGGGGAATGGCATCTATGGTGGAAAATTGGATGCCAATGAATGGGAGAAGAAGATTGATGGGAAAGAACTTTATTACTGCAAGGATTTTCCGTCGCCGATTCTTGGGATTGCCAACATGGCAAAGGTGCCGGGAAGAGAGATGGAATTTTATTTGATGACATGGAAAAATACGGAGCGTTCGGATTTTGAATGGGTTCATTATACTGGTAGTAAGTAAATAGGATGCGAAAAAAATTGGACATACATAGATTTACTATAATACAAGGAGATAATAGTTGCTGGTGTGGAGAATTTTGGATATAATAGAAAGAAAGGGAAAGGAGGTTTGGCATGGCTGAAAAGAAGCTGGTGTCATTTTATATTTTAGATATTCTTCAAAAGAATACAGATGAAAATCATAGATTAAGTCAAAAAGAAATTGAAGATATATTGCGGCGTGAATATGGGATGACGGTGGATCGAAAGACAATTAAAGCAAGCTTGATGAGTCTTGAAGAATTTGGATATGAGCTTGAATACAGTGAATCAATGAGACCGATGAAAAACAAGCGTACGGGTGAAATAGAAGAAACATACATCCTTTCAAATTTTTATTTGAGAAGAGAGTTTGAGGATAGTGAATTGCGTTTGCTAATCGACAGCTTGTTATTTTCCAAGCATCTGCCCTATAGACAATGCAGGGAATTGGTTGGAAAACTTGAGAAACTTTCGAGCAAATACTTTAAATCCCGCATTGGGCATATTGTAACAATGCCTCAGGATAGAACGAATAATCAACAGCTTTTTTACACGATTGATGTTTTGGGCGAGGCTATTTCACATCACAAAAAAGTGAAGTTTAAGTATATGGAATACAATACGGATTTTAGTCAAACGGCAAAAAAACGTCTTCTGGAGAGGATAGAGTGTATGTGGTAAGTCCATATCAAATGGCTGCAAAGGAGGGGAAGTATTATTTAATCTGTAATTATGACTATTACGATGATATTTCAAATTATCGTGTAGATAGGATTTCAGATATTGAAATGTTAGATGAAAAGGCAAAACCTTTTGAAAGTCTGGAAGGCTCAAATGGGCAGCCGTTGAATCTGGAAAAGTATATGAACGAGCACATATATATGTATAGCAGTGACGCTGTGAGGGTGGAAATGCGTATTGTGAAACCAATGGTCAGCGATATGATTGATATTTTTGACACAAATATCACATTTAAGTCTGAAGACGACAAACATGTAACGGTGTCTGTGCTGGCTAACGAGGTTTCGATTGTTCAGTTTGCTAAGAACTTTTCGCCGGATGTTGTGGTGATGAAACCGGCATCTGTGTGCAAACAAGTGATTGAATCGTTAAAAAATGGATTGGAGGTATACGAATTATGAGTGAAAAGACATTTTATGATTTTAAGGGAGAACCTATTGATGTTAAGAAATTTATCGAGTTGTATGAGCCATGCTACTTTATTGAGAATAAAAAGGCCAAAGGAATCCGACATACACAAACTGCGAGATGTGTTGAGGAAGAAATTGTGGCTATATTAAATGGTCATATAGAAAATGAGCATATAAAATTTCGTGCTAATTTAGCCAAAGTAATGGCATGGAAGATTGGGAAAATTAAGCACGAAGAAAGTAAGAAAAATGAAATGATAGTTTACGCATCTGACTGGAAATTGTGTGAGACGAAAAATCCAAAGAGATATGGCGAAGAAATGGATTTGGATACGCTTGCGAAAAGTATGTTTGACAACCGTAATGAATTAAAGAAATTAGCAGCAGAGAAGCCACAGGAGTGTCTGAATCAGCTAAGAGATGTAGCAGAAAAAATTGATGGCATGGGTCCGGTGTATTTAATTAACTTATTGTTTTTCCTTTCACATGGAAAGTGTCCTATTTATGACCGATTTGCGATGGCTTCATTGCGTGCATATGAGGAAGGATTATCTCCGGTTGGACACAAGGGAAAGCCGCCAGTAAAGGTACCAAACTTGCCGGACAAGAACAGTAAGAGATTTACAACTATTTGTGAAGATGGTATATATGCAAAATACATAGAGAAAATAGATGTTCTCAATAATGCTCTTGGTATTAATGACGAAACAGACAGAAGATTAGACCGGGCATTGTGGGTTTATGGCCACGCATTTGAGGTTAAAGAAGGAAAGTGCTGCTAAGAATTATTTTAAGTTGAGCCGCTCATAACCATAAAAATATAAGAAAATTTGCAGTATACGAGGAGGTATTTCACATGGGAAAAGAGAGATTTGTTGATTTGATTCAGAAAAAAAAGAATGGAGAGACACTGACAAAAGAAGAAATTGATTTTATGATAACGGATTATGTGGCGGGGAAAATTCCGGATTATCAGATGTCTGCCATGCTGATGGCAATTTACTTTAATGGCATGGAAAATGAGGAACTGGCAGCGTTTACTCTGGCAATGCGGGATTCTGGAGATTTGGTCGATTTGTCGCCGATTGAAGGAATTAAAGTGGACAAACATTCGACGGGCGGTGTCGGCGACAAGACAACACTGATTGTTGGACCGATTGTGGCAGCGTGTGGCGTGCCGGTGGCAAAAATGAGTGGGCGTGGGCTTGGATTTACCGGAGGAACGTTAGACAAACTGGAGTCGATATCCGGTTTTCGTATTGACCTTTCGGCAGAGGAGTTTTTTGAAACGGTGAAAAAAACGGGAATCAGCGTGATTGGACAGACCGGAAATCTGGCACCGGCGGACAAACTTTTGTATGCACTCCGCGATGTGACAGCTACAGTGGACAGTATTCCGTTGATTGCCGCGTCGGTTATGAGCAAGAAGCTGGCCGCAGGAAGTGATAAAATTGTTTTGGATGTCACGACGGGCAGCGGGGCATTTATGAAAAACACAAGAGACGCGAAAAAACTTGCGAAACATATGGTGGCAATTGGAAATCATGCAGGAAAAGAGACCGTGGCAATTTTAACCGGCATGGAGGAGCCGCTCGGATTTGCAATCGGCAATAACATGGAAGTAAAAGAAGCGATTGAGGTGTTAAAAGGAGACGGTCCGGAAGATGTCAAAGAAGTCAGCGTGGCGTTAGCCGGTATGATGCTGTCACTGGGACTGGAAAATGTAAGCCACAGTCAGGGAAAAAGGATGGCGAAAAAGGCTCTTTCGTCCGGACAGGCATTTGAAAAATTTAAAGAAATGGTACAGGCGCAGGGCGGCGATATCCGTTATGTAGAGCATCCGGAATTTTTTGAGAGAGATGCATTTGAGGGAGAAGTGTTTGCTGCAGAAGATGGATTTTTATCCGGGATGGATACCGAGAAGATTGGTGTGGCAGCAGGACTTTTGGGCGCTGGCAGGGAGACCAAAGACAGCGTTATTGACATGAGCGCAGGTATTTACCTGAAAAAGAAAATTGGAGATACCGTGAAAAAAGGCGAACCAATTGCCATCTGCTATGCAGGGACAAAAGAAAAATTGAACCGCGGAATGGCAATGTTTGAGAGCAGTATCCGATATTCGAAAGAAACCCCAAGGATTCCGAAATTAATAGTGGATATTATTCGCTAGGTTTGGTAAAATAGGAATAATAAGGAATAAATGAGGGAGGACAGATATGTTCGATAGTATTGTGATTGGCAGCGGCTTCGCCGGTGCTGTGGTAGCCAGAGAGCTGGCTGAGAAAAAGGGACAGCAGGTGTTAGTGATTGACGCCAGAGACCATGTCGGCGGAAACTGCTATGACAAAAAAGATGACTATGGCATTTTGATTCATCAGTATGGACCGCACATTTTCCATACCAATATTGATAGAGTGTATGAATATTTGTCACGATTTACCGACTGGTATGATTACCGCCATGAAGTTGTTGGAAATGTATACGGCAGAGAATTGCCAATTCCTTTTAACTTAAATACGCTGGAGCTTGTATACGGCGAGCGTGCGCCGCATTTGGAAAAGCTTTTAATTGATAATTTTGGCGAAGGTGCCAGAGTTCCGATTCTGGAACTTATGAATCATGAAAATGAAGAGTTGCAGGAGATTGCCCAGTATGTATATGAAAATGTTTTCTTGAAATATACGATGAAGCAGTGGGGCAAATCGCCGAAGGAAATCGACCCGGCTGTGTCTGGCCGTGTTCCGGTTCTTTTGTCCAGAGATAACCGTTATTTTCAGGATAAATATCAGGGACTTCCAAAGGAAGGATTTACACCGATTTTTGAAAAAATGTTGAATTATCCGGGCATTGAAGTGCGTTTAAATTGCGAGGCGGCATCGGTTCTTACCATTGACCCGGAGGCAGAAAATAAAGTCCTTTTTGAGGGGCAGCCATTTACCGGCAATGTGATTTTTACCGGAGCTTTGGACGAGCTGTTTGGATGCCGTTTTGGCAGACTTCCGTATCGTTCGCTGCGGTTTGATTTTGAGCACTATGATAAGAAATTTTATCAGAGTCACGGTGTAGTAAACTACACGGTGTCGGAAGATTTTACCCGTATTACCGAGTTTAAGTATTTGTCCGGCCAGTTGGATGCAAAGGATACGACGATTGTGAAAGAATACCCGATGCCTTATCAGGGAAAAGACGGGGAAATTCCTTATTATGCAATTAATAACGCTGAGAATGATGCCCTGTTTTTGCAGTACAAAGAACTTGTTAATAAGATTCCAAACTTCTATCTGTTAGGACGTTTGGCGGAGTACAAGTATTATAATATTGATGCGATTGTGGACCGTGCGCTGACGGTGGCAGAGGAAATTTAAGAAAGAAGGGTTTTGAGAATGAAACTATTGACGGTTGCGATACCTTGCTATAATTCGCAGGATTACATGGAGCATGCAGTAGAAACCGCATTAGTAGGTGGCGAAGATGTTGAAATTATTCTGGTTAATGATGGTTCTTCGGATAAAACGGCTGAAATTGCCGACCGTCTGCAAAAAGAACATCCGACAATTGTACGGGCAATTCACCAGGAAAATGGAGGCCACGGGGCAGCAGTAAATACCGGCCTTGCCAATGCAAGCGGTTTGTATTACAAGGTGCTCGACAGCGATGACTGGTTTGACAGAGGGGCATTCCTTAAGATTTTGGATGTGCTTCGCAGTTTTGTGGAAGATGGCTCCGGCGTGGATATGCTGCTTGCCAATTATGTTTACGAAAAGCCAAGCCTTCACAAACATAAAGTGATTCGCTATGATGGCGTTTTCCCGGAAAAT
This sequence comes from uncultured Clostridium sp., assembly GCA_937902905.1. GTDB lineage: Bacteria > Bacillota > Clostridia > Lachnospirales > Lachnospiraceae > Eubacterium_F. The sequence goes on from CALELW010000116.1 coordinate 5,664, forward strand.
CAGGTGTTTACATGGAATGATGTAAAACGTTTTAAGATTAGTCAGAATATTTTGATGCATTCGGTTATTTACCGGACGAAAATGCTTCGCGACTGCCAGCTTGAACTGCCAAGACATACGTTTTATGTAGATAACATTTTTGTTTATAATCCGCTTCCGTTTGTGAAAAAAATGTATTACGTGAATGCCGATTTGTATCGATATTTTATTGGAAGGGATGACCAGTCGGTAAACGAAAAAGTAATGATTGGACGTATCGACCAGCAGATTAAAGTCAACAAATTGATGATTGATGCGTATGATTTGACAAAAATCAAGAACAAAAAACTGCGCGATTACATGGTAAAATATTTGACAATGATGATGACGGTTAGTTCCGTATTTCTCATTAAAGAAGGCTCGGAAGAAAGTCTGCAGAAACGCGAGGAATTATGGGAGTACCTGAAAAATAAAAATAAAATCATGTACCGCATGATAAATAAAATGGCACTGAGTAAGCCGATGCAGTTCCGCAGCAAAGCCGGCAGAAAGATTGTCGTGTGGGGCTATAGTTTGTCGCAGAAAATTTATGGATTTAATTAGAAATTGATAGAAAAAGAAATTCATTCGATTCGAGACGGATAACGCTTCGCGTTATAGCCTCTTACGAATTGGATTTCTTTTTCTGCTTTTGTTGCAATAGTATGACAACATTTAACTTATAATGTTGCTAGAGGGAAAGGAGTTTATATGATTACAGCACAGTTTATTTTATTCTTTTTTACGTTTCTTATAATTTGCATGTTTGTTATGGGAGCGTTAAACCGGGATTTGAGAGATAAAAGGTATTTATCGACAATGGGTTGTCTTTTGTCTGTTATGTTGATTGTTTGTGTATGCTTTTTTCCATTTCCGTATCAAGATGAATTATTGCAGACGATGATTACGGATGGAGAAGGACTGGAGAATAATTTTATTCCGTTT
>CALELW010000117.1 GCA_937902905.1 uncultured Clostridium sp.
TGAAAACATGAAGCCTAACGATACGGAAATAGCAGTTGTAAAAATGGTATTGGATGGAAAACTTAGTATTCTCGGAGATGAAAATATTATGTGGTTTAAAAATCCAAGAATTGCGCAAACAGAAAGCAATATAGACAGTGAAGATTCTATGTTTCTAAACACATGGAACGGGCATGAGCCATATAAAATTATTGGAAATCATGTTTTTTATAGATAGGGACTGATAAAAAAGGACAAATGTGAAAGCACCTGTCCTTTTTAATTTGAATAAGAAACTGCATTATTGACATATCGGCATAATTATGGTATAATATTATTGTAAATGAGATACTTTCTATTTAAGCATTGGAGAAAAAATGAAAGAAAAATCAGTAAAGCATCCATGTGTGGGCTGTGTCTATTTCAAGGCTTGCGGAAACACGAATAGAGTAGTTCCATGCGCAGGAAGAATGACAAAAGCAAACAAAAAGAAGAAAATATATGGAGGAAATTTCTATGTTTAAATTATCATCTATCAAAGCAGGAATGAAATATCAGTATGTAAGAAATGAAATTATCAAGTCAACAAATCTCATCTTGTCATGCTTACCTGCATTCTGCAATAGTGATTATGATGTGGTAGAAAATCTTGATACAAAAGAGAAAGCATATGTATTGAGGAATTATGATACCGGAATTATTGTAGATGTTACTATGGATTATTACAAGGCTGTTAATGTTGAAACAGCACAGAGGAATATTTCTGAAATTTTTTATAACAATGGATATTGAAATTATAGTTACAAAGTCAACAAAAATATGGGTTTATAATAAACATTATTATGGTTGTAAAAAGTACATTGTAAACATAAAGTTGGTACATTATTAAGGTCGAATCTAAACCGATATTATAGTTATAATTATACCTACAAAACGTGTGCCACACACCTATAAAAAAATGGATTTTCAGAGAGTAATGCAATTTTGTCCAGATTTTAAGCCATATAAAGAGTGGATGGAAACAAATGAGAACAAATTGGATAAATTTGTTTGGAAAGATTAATATTGAAACGGAAATTTTAAGTTGGATTGGAGGTTGATTTTATGATTCAATTTATAGAAAAAGAAGGACGTTACGATGGCGGATTGTTTACAGGTAATTGTTTTTATTATCCTACCTATATGATAAAAGATGGTAAGGAGTTCTTTATGTTTAACCGAATAGAGCCTGACGATAAATGGAACTTAGAGGCTAACGAAGCACGAAAGAAACAGTTAATAAAAAATAATGGGAAATTTTTTAAATTTTTTGGATTTTATAACAATCCAATCGAGATGTTAAAGGAAATTGTCGAAAGAAAACATCATTTTACAATGTTGGACAAAATGTATTACGAAGAATTGAATAAAAATGGTTATTTAGATTTTTGTGGCAATAGAGAAGAGGTTAGTGCATCTTTTAATTATCGAATTTATGACGGTGAATTAGCCCATACAATTATACAAACTGTTGAATATATTAATAGCGAAAAATGGAATGAGGCAATGCAATTATTGAAATAGGAGCATGGTGAAAAGCACATTTGAGAGAGGACAATAATATGATTTCTACATTGGGATGGATTGCAATATTAATTATCATTGGCGCAATTATTATATTAACACCGACAAATAATGAGGATGGCTGTTATGAAAAAGACGTGTACACCTGCTTAAAGTGTAAAAAGAACTGTAAATGGCATGATATGGCAGAAAAATTTGAAAATGATAGAATAAAAACAAAGGACAAAGAAAATGACAACGGAACAATGTAATTTTTCAAAAAAATCAAACACGATTTAGGCTATGATGTAGATTTTAATACTTATCATATTACAAGAGGTCGTGGATGGTCAAAGGCAGATGGTTCTTGCGGAGCTTGCATCGATGCTGTATTTATTAATAATAAAGGAATTGTCGATAAGGTGACATTATTCATTATTACTTCTTTATCCTTTAAGAAAATACAATAGAAATAAATATAAGTTAGTTAAACTAAAAGATGTAAGAACAGGAAATATATTCATAGAAATTGAATAAGCGATGTAATAAATCAATAGTATTGAGGCGTGTTTTATAAAAGAAGAAAGAGAGCAAAGTATTATGATTTCATTAAAAGGCAGTAGATTTTTAGTATCATGTGAGAACTACAACTCAAAAGTGTTTATCAACAATGGAAAAGAGTATAAAGAGGTTACAAACGAATTATCAGAAGATGACAAAGATGAGTTAATTGATGATTTAATATATGCAGTTAGCGATTTGTTGAAAAATTAAACTTTACAAAATACTATATGAAACGATGATTTCTGAAAGGAAAAAGTATGGAACTTGCAGTACATATGAAAAACAATAAAACTGGGGAAAAAAGAATTAAAAAAGTAATAGGAAAAGATGCATCTTTGGAAAATTGGGAATGTAAGGATTTCTACTATGGCAGTGAATGGAGTTGGGTAGCTACAGAATCATTTCGCAATGTTGCTGATAAAGTAAAACATATCGGCAGAGGATATTATAAGGAGACAGAATGATGACAGAAAAATGTTGTAGTGTAATGAATTGGTAAAATATGTGTTCCGTCTATGGATTTGGAGGTAAGATATGGATAAAGTTGATGAAATTATTTATGAAGAGACACAGAAAGCGGCTTATGAAGAACAATGTGAACAGGAAAGTATTCAGGAAGAAAAAGGCTGGACAGTAACCTATATTCCTTGGGAAGATATGGAAGGCAAACCAAGAGTAGCAGGAAGATTCAAAACTACAAAAGAGAAAGATGAATTTCTTGACAAAATTCATAAACCTGATTCTGGTTGGATGGATGAAGAACTTGCAATGATTGGTGTAATAAATGATTACAATTATATGTTGCCAAGATAGGAATGTGTATTTATTTGATAAAGGAAAAGTAAAATTATGAAAATTTTTATTGTTGAAAAAGAATCAAATACAGGCGATGGATTTTGGCAAAATGATGGTGTAATCCCATGCATGAACGAAAAAGTAGCAAAAAGAGTAATGAAAAGAATGATTAAAGAGTCATCTGAGGGCGAATTTGAATTTTTAGAAAATGACACAGTTGCAATGAGCAAAAACGGATGGGTGAAGATTAGTTTTTTTAAATCAACTGTAGAGGAGTAATTCTGAAAACCACATTTGGGGAATTATATTAAAAACGGAATAAAGATTATGAATGGAAAGGAAAATTGATATGAAATATAAAAAAGGTGATGTAATCACTGTTAAAGTTTCAGTAGCAGATATTGACGAAAGCGGAGGTTATACGTGTACACATGTAGGATGTGAAGATTACTATGCAACACAAGATACGGATTCAATGGTATTTGATGAAGAAGATATTGTAGAATAACAATGAATGGTTATGGGAAAAAGAGTGGAATTGTATTTATCCAGTTATTGCATGGAAAGAATACGTTCCTGTAATTCATTTCAAAAAAATAATTTGATGATTTAGAAAAATTATACGGCAAGATTTAAAAAAAGAAGTACTTTTTAAGCATTATTTAGAAAGTACTTCTTTTTTTGGTAAACAGTGCATCACTATATTGACAATACAATGTTATTATGGTATAATATTAAAGAAAGAAACACAAGTTGTAAAGCAATTAAACAGTCCATATAAATCTATTATTAAAAAATTGGAGGAAAACAAAGCATGGAAAACATCACAGTAAGAGAGTGGGTAGAAAAATTTAATAGTGGAGAATTTGATAAAAAAGATAGAGTTACACAATGCAATGCGGGATGGTTTGATTGGTTCTGCTCACAGGATGCTTTATCTGGACGATTAAAAAAAATGGGAAATATTATCAAGGATATTAAAGATGATTATATCCTCGATAATTTTCGTGTATGGTTTAAAAATAATTGTCCATGTGACCATCCATTGTATGATGATTTCAGATTTGAGCCAATTAAAAATAATAAAGAAGATGTAGATGACAAGGTACGTGACCAGTTATATTTTGGAGTGCAATGCGGTCATCCGTTTGGCAGTGAATATATGTACGAGGTTTTTACGGCAAGAAACGGATACTCTGTTGAGTTTCAATGCAAAAACAAAAAAGAAGTATTAGAAGTGATTTCACAACTTGCAGAAGACTTTCAGAAAGAATAGAATTAAAAATAATTTAAAATGCTAATGGAGGGTAATTAGATGCCGGAAAGAAAGTGGAGATTTAGGGATGATATGCTTTGTCATTATGTGAACGGGACTTCAAATTTAACATTTCAAGATGCTGAAAACAGATTGAACTATCTGGAAGCAAAAGAAGAAAATATGCAAAATATAGAAAATAACTTATATATTGTGAGAGATTGTGATAATTCATTTTTGTACATTGTACGAGCTGAATCGCGAGAAAAAGCAATGGATTTGATATGTAATTATATTGGTCTTGACAAAGAAGACTTGATAGTAGATATGGCAGATAATGATAATGGAGAAATAATTGAGTAAAATTAACGGTAGATTGGAGAAAATCTAATGGATGAAAAAACAAAGAAATTTATAAAAGATAATGCTGTAGACGAGTGATTCTTACAAGACTGGTATCAAAATTCAGTATTAGAAACAGATACACCAGTATGGACAGATGAACATATTGCAGAAGTAGCAGGAGATTTCTACTTGATTCCAAGAGAGGTTGTAGATGGTAAACATTAAAAAATCAAAATTAACAGCATTTGCTAAAACGACAGGGGAGTATATTATGTGTAAATATATTATTAAAAAGAAGGATGACATTAACTATTATAATAATGGCGCATGGGTAAAAAAAAGACGATGCAGAGAGATTCGATTGGTATAATGCAGATAACACGGCAAGAGAATTAGAGCATGATGGAATTCCTGTAACAATTGAAAACATTTAAAACAATTTCAATAAAAATTAAGCATATATGTATCATATTTAAAAGTGATACTGAAATATCAAAATTAAAATTGATTGAAAATCTTGGTTGCTCATATTATAATAAAAATAAAAAGGAATTACATTAATGAGAAGACATGATGTATCAAAAAAGAAACAAGACAAATATAAAAATTGCATACTGCGTTATAAGTTGGCAGATGATAATACATATAAAGCAACGAATGAAAAAAACTTTGAACTGATGAAAGAATCATTGGATGCAGTAGGAGTGTGGTTCGATGTTAAAGATAATGAACTTCAAATATCCATATATCCAAATGGATATTTGAGAGTAAAGGAAAGAAATTGCGGTCGTAATAGAAAAATAATTCTAAAAGAAGAGTCGATGTCTGGCGGATACTATCATTATGCAGATATAATATACATGATGCAAACAATGAAGGACAAAGAAATTGCAGAGACAATTAAGATGCCTATTGCAACGTATAAAAGACATAAGAAAGCCATGATTGAAAGTAGTTATTATCAGTCTCTTGATTTAAACCGACTGCAAGATAAAAAATATTTGGAAAGCGTTCTTGGAAATACAGCATTTTAAATTATTTCATAAATAAGAGTTACACTGTAGCTCTTATTTTTTTTGCAGTCTAACACGTAAGAATTGCATTGAATATACGGTATTAACGTGGTATAATGCACATTGATACATGATAACTTTTTTCGAGAGGGAAGTAGAGATGAAAACAAAAGCAAACGCAAACAAAAAACATATGCTAATCTATATTGCAGTCATATTAGTTTTAGCAATTATAGCTTTCTTTCTGATTGTTGGAAATCCTTTTAAGTATTTTAGTGATAAAGTGATTTCAAGTAATTCATATCAAGATGAAGAAAGTTATGGAGATGTTAGTAGCATTTTCCAAGACCAAATCGAGTCATATCTTTCAAGTTACTTAGCTAATGCAGAAGACAACCTTGGTTATGTAACAGAAGATGATATGACAGCAATTACGGCGGAAATCACTACCGGAATTTTGAATTCAGTCCCGGCTAATGAATTGACAGAAGATAATTGGAACGAAATTCGACAGTTTGTTACTGATGCAGTAGCGACAGCAATGACAGAATATAATATTTCAAATGCAGGTGACACTTCACAAGAATTTGTGTTGACGGATGAGTTTAAAAATTATATTACAAGTCAAGTTGTTCCTGCCATCACAGCAGAATATCAGATTTACAAAAATGATATTGAGGATTTAAGAAGCTCTCTAACAAAAATTTCAAATGAGTATTCAAAAAACAAAGCATCATATGATACTTTGATTCAAAACATTGAAAATTCATTAAAGACAATCAATGTTGATGTTAAAAGAGTTTCTGATGTGGCAAGTTCTACTACAGAGATTGATAACTTAAAAACGGTTACATCCAATCTTGAAACAAACATTAAAAACTTATCTACAGCACTGGATAGCTACAAATCGGAGACGGCTCAAAATTTCACAGATGTTGAAAAAGAAATTGCAGAGTTGACAGATAAAGTAAATAGTGCAATAGCGAGACTTGAGCAGTTAACACAACAGCAGATTGAAGATGTAAAAACAAATTTAAAAGCACAGATTGAAGCAAATTCGAATTTGCTTGATTCCCAGAAAGAAGAATACACAAAAAAAATTGATGAAATACAGGCATCTACATCATCCGATTTAATGAATGCAGTAGGACAGTTGCAAAATGACATTACTCAAAAGAATAACGAAACAACTACCCTATTACAGCAAACGATTAATAATTTATATGGTGGCGCGGATGGAACTGTAACAATTCAAGAACTTATTAATCAGATTCAAAACAATACAGATTACACAGATGAACAAAAAAATCAGTTAATAGAATTGATTAATGCAAAATATGGTACGCTTGAAAGTTCAACAAAGACAAACATTGATACCGTAAAATCTGATTTGGCTAAAGAAGTAGAAAATAGAAAGCAGTATACAGATGATGCAATTAACGATTTGAAAACGTCATTAAGTGGACAGCTTGCAAGCCTCACAAAAGATATGTCAAGTACAAAATCTGATTTATCAAATACAAAATCAGATTTATCAGATACAAAGACAGATTTATCAAACACGAAAAATGATTTGAAGGACACAAAAACAACAGTCACAGACCATGAAAAGAGATTAACAACAGCGGAAACAGATATTTCTAATATTAATGCATCCATTGATTCAATGACAACTGATGAATGGATTAATTCATTCACAATCAAAACAAGTGATTGGATTTCAAGTGGTAACAAATATTATTACAGAGTATCTAATGCCAATATCAAAATGACACCAGAGAGTGACATTACTGTGAATTACGCTGATTCATCTATTCAAGTTGACAGTTACGTACAGCAGACTGGATATTTTGATATTTATGTAAACACAGTTCCTACAGGCAACGTTGTTGTAAATTATGTTCACATACAAAACAGAGCAACTAATTAAAAAAAGGAGACAAATATATGAGAGGGTCATTAGCAGAGTTATTAGTAGTAGCATTGGTTGTACTTACAGTGCTTATCTTTGGTGGAAAAAACAAAATTGTTGATTTTGCCAAATCGTTAAAAGAAAGTAAGGATATTCTTACAGAAGATTCGAAAAAAAATGATGAGAAATCTGAAACCGTAACGGAAGTAAAGGAAAATAATGCCTAATGAGAAATGACACTGAAATGGAGTTAAAAGACCATATACGAGAAATGCGAAACAGATTATTAGTCTGCATAATATTTTTCGTTATTGCGTTTGCACTTTTTATGTATAAAGCAAACGATGTTCTTTCATTATTTCTGTCATTAGCAAATGGTACGGATATAAGGAAGCAATTTGCTTTCTTATATCCACAAGAAATTTTTATTCAGTATTTAAGCATATCTTTTCTGCTTGCAGTCATTGTAAGCATTCCAGTAATCTTATACGAGATAGGAATGTTTATTGTTCCTGCGGTAGAACGTAAAGTCACTTTTTTCTTATTTATAATACTTGCCGGAATATTGTTTTATATTGGAATGGCATTTTGTATTTTTATCATGCTTCCATTTGTAATGACATACTTTGCAGGAATCAATTCACAAGTGCAAGCAACAGGAATGATTTCAATAGAAAAATATATGTCATTGATTAAAACAATGATACTGGCTTTTGGCGTCGTATTCGAAATTCCAGTTGTCACAATTATATTTAGCAAAATTGGAATTTTCACACCAGAACGAATGGCAAAATTTAGAAGTCCGTTTATTGTAATTGCCTTTATTGTTGGAGCGATGATAACTCCGCCAGATATTACAAGTCAGATTATTGTGGCAGTACCTATGGTAGTCTTGTACCAGATAAGCTATATTATTTGTAAAAGAATGTACAAGAATGTAAATACTGAATGATTTAAGAAATATGAGAGGAAAGAAGAATGGGAATTGGTGAGTGGGCGATAATAATTATTATTGCCTTAATGGTTATAAAACCGGAAAAAGCAAAAGAATACACAAAAGTTGCTGTCAAGGTTAGAAAATATATTCGTGAAGCCACCGAAGAGGTTAAAAATGAGATGAACGATGTAATGACTGAGATGGATAATTGCACAGAGCCAACTCACAGCAACGTTGAAGAAAGCAAGGAGGATACGAAAAATGCAGAGTAAAATGTCCAGAAGAGAACTGTTGAAAAACTTAGGTGTTGGAGTGGCATCGTTAGGTTTACTGTCATTTATAAAGCCAGTACAAACTTTTGCGGGAGTTCAAGACAATTCATCTGCTGTTTCATCTACAGTATATGTGGGAAGTACACAGCCACCTACAGCATCGGAGTATTTAGGATGGTTGAATACAACAGACGGTTTATGGTATTACAGAACTAATAAGACAAGTAGTGTATGGACGGTTGCATCAAGTGCTTGGACATAAGATAATGTGTATCTGAAATAATAAATAAGAAAAGCCAACGTTGTTAAGAAGATTCAACGTTGGCTTTTCTTATTCAATAGTGCGTGGAATAGGTGTGGCATTTTGACTGAATATTTTCTCTAAAGTTTCTTCATCATAAATCCGCTGTTCAAAATTTAAAAAGTTATTTTTTGTATGCGGAGTTTTATGAGTGCCATCTTTACTTATACTGTAATCTATGGCAGGGGAAGTTACAGATTTACTTTCAACAATAGTTTTTGGCTCACATGGAAAAGTAAAAACATATCCCTGTATATTACCTTTATCACCGCGTCTTGTAATAGATACTTTTAAATCTTTAAAGCTATTTATCTGCGTAAGCTCAGTAACAGCAGGTTCTATGCAACGTTGGTATACTTTCCAATTATTATAAGAATCCGGTGCGCCTATAAGATGATGGAAATTTCCAACATCTGTAACTTCATATTTGCCAGTTGAACGCCATTGCTTAAGTAATCGATAGAGAGTTTTTGAATATTTGCTTTTCAGGTTTACAAATTCTCTTAATTCAAACAATGTAAAATTACTCGTCAAATCATTAAGCAAAAAAATAAAATCTGGATTTACACGAACCGTCAATTCTTGATTTATTTCATCGAGTTTAAAGGTTGGAAACAACACAAGCATTAATGTCACTCCGTCCATTTCTATCAAGGAATTCATGTTTTGAAGCTTTTGATTCATGGATTTTATATCGTCAATTAAACGTTTTTTAGCACTCGGCTTATAATTTGTAAGCTTTCGAATTTCTTCAAATGAAAGAGTAATAATTGTAGCCTGCTGTTCTTTCATTATAGAGCAAAGCGCAAAAAACATATTAAATTCCATTGATGTAAAAGAATCAAATTTTAATAAATTCATATGATTATTGTATTTTACTATCTCATTCATAAATTCCTCCCAAAATCAAAAACATAAGTACATAATACCATAATAATACCATTAATACAATAAAAGAGACATTATATATATGCGGGTGGGTGGATTCACAGACAAAAGTGGGTGGATTTGAAAATAACTAAAAATATTCAATGTGTGTCAATCAATAATACAGACAAAAATGGGTGGATTTGAAAATTATACACATTGAAAGTGTCTGATAACTTATTGCTATATTATGAATAGACGGATAATTGTTATAAAATACCACAGACAAAAATGGGTGGATTT
>CALELW010000118.1 GCA_937902905.1 uncultured Clostridium sp.
CAAACTGCTGGGAAGCACCGCCCTGAAGGAACAATACTTTGTAATTGTCCGGAATTTCCATCAAATCTCTCAAATCCTGCTCAGCATCTTTGATAATTTTATCATATGCTGCGGAACGATGGCTCATCTCCATAACGGACATTCCTGTTCCCTGATAATCAAGCATCTCATCTGCTGCCTCTTTTAATACCTCTTCCGGCAATACGGCCGGTCCTGCTGAAAAGTTATACACTCTAGCCACTGTTATATCCTCCTTACATAACTGTTAATTAATTCTGAATGCGATTCTCCTGATCTTTCTCATCAAAAGAATCTTCAATCGCTGCTCCCGGAGCAACCATTGGCCATACCTTGTCATCCTGGTTGATTACGACTTCAATCACAACCGGTACCTCTGCTGACAATGCCGTCTTAATTGCATCATCAACCTCCTCTTTTTTCGTTACACGGATTGCTTTTGCGCCCATTGCTTCTGATACTTTGCAATAGTCCACTTTATCTTCCAAAATGGTCTGAGAATATCTCTTACCATAAAACAAGGTCTGCCACTGTCTTACCATGCCAAGTGCATGGTTATTAAATACTACTTCAATAATCGGAATATTATATCTTGTTGCTGTCGCAATCTCATTCATGTTCATACGGAAACATCCGTCGCCTGCGATGTTAATAACCGGTGTGTCAGGCACTCCGGCTTTCGCACCGATACAGGCACCAAGACCATATCCCATCGTACCCATTCCACCGGACGTGATAAAATGTCTCGGGGAGCGGTATTTATAGTACTGTGCCGCCCACATCTGATGCTGGCCGACATCCGTTGTAATAATCGCTTCGTTATTTGTGAGTGCACTGATTCGCTCAATCACATAAGGCCCTGTAAGTACATCTGTGTGATAAGAAAGCGGTAAAGCTTCTTTTCTCGCCATAACCTTATCAACCCATGCCTTATGATAGTGCTGCTCCAATTTGCGGTTTAAAATTTCCAAAACAGCCTTCAAATCACCGATAATGGAATAATCCACCGGAATATTTTTATTAATTTCAGCCGGGTCAATATCAATATGAACAATTTCTGCACGGTTTGCAAATTTCTTTGCATTTCCCGTAACACGGTCTGAAAATCTGGCACCTAATACAATCAACAAATCACATTCGGTTACACTTAAGTTTGCTGCCTTTGTACCATGCATACCAAGCATTCCTGTATAATATGGGTCTGTGCCGTCAAATGCACCTTTTCCCATCAACGTATCCGTTACCGGAGCATCTACCTTATAGACAAATTCTTTTAATTCTTTCTCTGCACCGGAAATTACGGCACCACCGCCGACAAAAATCATCGGTCTCTGTGATTTCTTAATTGCATTGACTACGCTTTCAATATCTTTTTCATCAATCGTGTCAACCTGTCTCTGAATCAGTTCCGGTGTCTGTGGCGTAAAATCAGTCACTGCTGCCGTTACATCTTTTGTCACATCCACCAAAACAGGACCCGGACGACCGGTCTGCGCAATCTTAAAGGCACGGCGCATAACCGCAGCCAAATCCTTTACATCTTTTACAATAAAACTATGTTTCGTAATCGGCATTGTGACACCGGCAATATCAACCTCCTGGAAGGAATCTTTTCCAAGCATTGGAAGTGTAACATTACAGGTAATCGCAACCATTGGTACAGAATCCATATATGCCGTTGCAATACCGGTAACTAAGTTTGTTGCTCCCGGTCCGCTCGTTGCCATACACACACCAACTTTTCCTGTTGCTCTGGCATAACCGTCTGCTGCGTGGGAAGCTCCCTGCTCATGAGAAGTAAGCACGTGACGGATTCTATCCTGATAACGATATAATTCATCATACACGTTTAAGATAGAACCTCCCGGATAACCAAAGATGGTATCTACGCCCTGCTCAAGCAGACATTCAATCATAATCTGTGACCCATTTATTTGCATACCTTGCACCTCTTTCTTTTCGTCTGTTTCCCTATTCTCACACGCACCGTATTATTTCAAAATCGCTCCTGTGCTGCCACTTGTTACCATATTGGCATAACGGCGTAAGTAACCACTTGTCACTTTTGGCTCTCTTGGCTGCCAGTTTTTGCGTCTCTTCTCCATCTCTTCATCCGAAATATCTACCATCAAAGTATTTTCCGGAATGTTAATCTTAATGATGTCTCCTTCTTCTACGAGAGCAATCGGACCACCAACTGCTGCTTCCGGCGAAACGTGTCCAATCGAAGCACCACGGGAAGCACCTGAGAAACGTCCATCCGTAATCAAAGCAACGGAAGAGCCAAGTCCCATACCCGCAATTGCGGAAGTCGGATTGAGCATCTCTCTCATACCAGGACCGCCCTTTGGTCCCTCATAGCGGATAACAACAACATCGCCTGCAACAATTTTACCGCCCTTGATAGCAGCAATTGCATCTTCCTCGCAGTCAAAGACACGCGCCGGACCTTCATGAACCATCATCTCCGGTACTACGGCAGAACGTTTTACAACGCCGGAATCCGGTGCCAAATTACCTTTCAAAACAGCGATTCCACCAGTTTCACTATATGGATTGTCAATTGGACGGATTACTTCCGGATTACGGTTTACTACATGTTCAATGTTCTCGCCTACCGTCTTTCCGGTCACAGTCATAAGGTCTGTATAAAGAAGCCCCTTCTTATTCAGCTCATTCATTACCGCATAAACACCGCCTGCCTCATTCAACTGTTCCATATAGGTGTGGCCTGCCGGTGCCAGATGACAAAGGTTAGGTGTCTTTGCACTAATTTCATTGGCAATATCAAGATTCAGTTTTACGCCTGCTTCATGAGCAATTGCCGGCAGATGAAGCATCGTATTGGTCGAACATCCAAGTGCCATATCGACTGTCATCGCATTTAAAAATGCTTTCTCACACATGATGTCACGTGGACGAATATTTTTCTTATACATTTCCATAACCTGCATACCGGCATGTTTTGCCAGTTTGATTCGGTCGGAATATACAGCCGGAATTGTACCATTTCCCTGAAGTCCCATACCAATTGCCTCGGTCAGACAGTTCATGGAGTTTGCTGTATACATACCGGAGCAGGAACCACAGGTCGGGCAGGCATGGCTGACATAATCATCCACCTGCTCTTCGGTCATCTTACCTGCCGCATGGGCACCAACTGCCTCAAACATGCTTGAAAGAGAAGTTCTCTGTCCCTGCACATGGCCGGCTAACATCGGACCACCGCTGACAAATACGGTTGGAATATTCACACGTGCCGCAGCCATCAAAAGCCCCGGTACGTTTTTATCACAGTTTGGTACCATTACCATCGCATCAAAAGCATGTGCAAGTGCCATACACTCAGTCGAATCCGCAATCAAGTCACGGGTTACCAAAGAATATTTCATTCCCACATGTCCCATTGCAATACCATCACAAACGGCAATTGCCGGGAACACAATTGGTGTACCACCAGCCATGGCAACACCAAGTTTTGCTGCCTCTACAATTTTGTCCAGATTCATGTGACCCGGAACAATTTCATTATAAGAGCTGACAATTGCCACAAGCGGCTTTTCCAACTCTTCTTTTGTCAAACCAAGCGCATTAAACAAAGAACGCTGTGGTGCTGTCTGCATTCCTTTTTTTACTGAATCACTTTTCATCTTGTCGTCCTCCTATTCAATCTCTGCGGCAATGGCATCGCCCATTTCTTTTGTGCCAAGCAGAGTCTTTCCTTCATCCATAATATCAATCGTACGCATTCCTTTTTTGAGCACAGTCTTGACGGCATTTTCAACCGCATCTGCTTCTTTGGAAAGTCCAAAGGAATAACGCAATAACATAGCTGCCGATAAAATCGTCGCAATCGGATTTGCCTTGTTCTGTCCCGCAATATCCGGTGCGGAGCCATGGCTTGGCTCGTACATACCAAAGGTTCCCTCACCTAAACTTGCAGAAGAAAGCATTCCTAAAGAACCGGTTACCATACTTGCCTCATCCGACAAAATATCGCCAAACATATTCTCTGTCAAAATGACATCAAACTGTTTCGGATCTCTTACAATCTGCATTGCACAGTTGTCAACCAGCATATTTGTCAATGTCACTTCCGGATAATCTTTGCTGACTTCCTCGACGACTTTGCTCCAAAGTCTGGAAGAATCTAATACGTTTGCTTTATCAACACTGCAGACTTTTTTATTTCTCTTCATCGCAATCTCAAACGCCTGAATGGCAATTCTGCGAATCTCATTTTCATCATATTTTAAAGTGTCCACTGCGGTGCGCACGCCATCAATTTCTTTGGTATAGCGTTCACCGAAGTAAAGACCACCCGTCAACTCACGGGCAAAGATAAAATCAAAACCACCTTCTACAATTTCTTCCTTCAACGGACAAGCGCCACTCAATTCTTCAAACAGAATTGCCGGACGGAGGTTGCAGAATAAGCCAAGTCCCTTACGAATTTTCAAAAGGCCTGCTTCCGGTCTTTTTTCCGGTGGCAGTTCATACCAGCTGTCCACTCCGACTCGTCCACCGACCGCACCAAGTAAAATCGAATCACTTTTTCTTGCACGCTCTAAGGTTTCATCTGTCAAAGGCTCGCCGTATGCGTCAATGGAACAACCGCCCATCAACAATTCTTCGTATTCAAATGTGTGCCCATATGTATCTGCCACTTTATTCAATACCTTTTTGGCTTCTGCCACAATTTCAGGTCCGATTCCGTCTCCGGGAATCACTGCAATATGGTAGTTCATTCTCTATCTCATCTCCATTTCGTTTCATAAAAGGGTAAACTTCCCCTCATAATCTCCTAGTATAAAGCAAGGTAGGGCTTTATGTCAAGTAAACACGATATGGAAATGTTTTAATTGTTGCTTCTTTAGAAAAATCAGACCGGATTTCACCTTCGGGACCGCTCTCGCTTAAAGAACACACGTAACGGTGTGTGAGGGCAAAATACGCCCTCTTCGCACCGACGGTGTTCAACGTCCCTCAGGTTGAAACCCGGTCTGATTTTTCTAATAATTCACCCAAAACAAGCCACCTCCATTACTTTTCCATTCCGCATTGCAGAACAAGCTTGTTAAGTAAATTGGAATAAATCAAATATTTTTTACATTATGGTTCTATACAATTTCAGCATCAATACTATTCCCACACTCACAAACATATTTCAAAGCCCCTTCAATATGATTTACTGTCATTTTATGATTACATTTATTACACTTAGGAACTATCTGAAATTTCCTAGATGGTACATACGCCGGTACCATCAACTGTTCCCTATGCTTTTCTATCTGATTTTTAATAATATCAACTACATTTTCAATCTTAAATTCCTGTTCAATTCCCACCGAATTTAAGATTCTTATTATTTCTTTTGCAAAATCCTTATAGTCTTGTTCCTGCAAATTAACCAAAATAGCCCCTTTTTGATTTCGATTTATTGGACTATCTATATCTCCAAATCCAATATCAATAACAAAATTGGTATACTGCTTATTTGTTCCCCATGCTGCACCAGCTTCCGCTAAACACACATTAGAATCATAAAAAGATTTACTAAACAGGAAAACCACATGCATATCTTCTCTAAAACAAGTTTTTAAATACTCCAATATATCTTGTCCTTGAGGAACACCATAATCACTATTAGAGCTAAAAACTATCCTGTTTTTTATTTTTGGATACACCTCTAAAAAAATATCAATTAACAGCTCCCCAAACATTTTGCAATCAGTTCTATGACTAATAAAAATCATCTTTGTTTCGTTTGAAAGATTGGCAGCTCTCGAAAATTGCATAAAATCATCTTCTATTGCTATTTGTTCTTCTCTCGGCAATTTCCCTAATATTTCTTTTGATTTTATAGCACCACGCTGAAAACGTGATTTTATTATTTTTCTATCATTTTCCTCCATTTCCATTTCAATCTTCATTCTATTTTCTTTCATATTGTCAGCAATTTTTTGCCTTTTTGACACCAATTTTGTAACAATCCCTTTAACAAGTGCAATTAGCAATTTGACACGTACATCTTGTACCGAAAAATTATCTCTTCCTGCCGTTGCAATATCTTCCAATCCCTCAACATCTAATATATCAAAAGATATTTCACCCTCTATATAATTTAGAAATGTAGCTGTCATTCCCAAATAACTCAAAAAATTTGATGTAGCTAACTTATTTCTAACATATACACGTAATTGATTTGGATTATAATGCATGTTTTTTTTATAATTTTTACAATTTAAACTGGCATCAGCAGACTCAATTGTCGCATGCACCCCTATCCACCCTCTTAACTCATATGCATATTTCTTTCCTTCAATTTCAAGTTCTCCAGATATATGATTTTTCATTTTTTTACGCTTACCATTTCCATCCTTAATAGTAGTCTCAATTATATCTGGCAAAGCGGATACTTCTCTTTTTTCTTTGTAAATTTGTGGTTCCGTTTTAAGATTCTTGTCATGATATTTCACATCATCTCCTGCTATATCCTTAAATTTATCCACATCTGTTGTAAAAATAGCTGCCATATTTTCATAGGCAACATTTTTCTTTACTTCTAAAAAAGATATTGGATCTTCTTTTTTTCTCAATACACATAATTTTATTTTTTTCGACAACTCATCTGTAAGAAAATAATTTGCTAATTTATTTTCCAATGCATCTTCGGCTGCCTCTCCAAAATTTTTCACCAATACATTATTTAGTAAAATTATTGTTCCTTTTCCTTTTTCCTCCAAACATTTCAAAAATACATTTTTCATATCCAAAGGATAATTCACTTCTATTAACTGTGGAGTATCATTATCTTCTTTAAAATCACTCACATCCAATTTCCATGCCCGAGCTTGCTTTTGTACCTCTGTTTTTGTAATTATATAATATGTATTTGACAAATATAGTGCCGCTAGTTTACCAATTCCTTTACGTCCCATTTTTTTACTTGCTTCTTCAGGATTCAACCTTTCTCTTTTATTCCGACCAACAACTGCATAATTTTTTTCCATTGCACTTTCACTCATGCCATCTCCATCATCATAAATCGCTATTGTCGCATTATTTTTATCTC
>CALELW010000119.1 GCA_937902905.1 uncultured Clostridium sp.
ATGGTTATCGAATCCATTCAGTCCGGTGCAAAGGATTTTATTGTAAAGCCTTTCCAGGCAGACCGCGTATTAGAGGCTGTTAAGAAGGCTATTGGCTAATGCTTGAGAATATTTTACAGTTAACTGCTGTTATTGTTGTCTTTGTCCTTGTCCTTGCTGGGACGTATTATGTGACAAAATGGATTGCAAAATCCGGAATGATACAGAGCCAGTCACGTAATATCAAAGTGATTGAGACATTTAAGATTACGAATGGAAAATACATTCAGATTATTCAGTTAGGTAAGAAATACTATTCCATTGGTGTTACAAAGGATCAGATTACCTTTTTAACACCATTGGATGAAGAACAACTGGATTTTTCGGAAGAGATTCGTAATGGTCAGAAAGTTTCGTTTAAAGAACTGTTTGACAAGCTGAATAAAAATAAGAAAGAAAATTAGAAAAGGTTGGTATTTATGAAGACACAGAAGAAAGCACATCAGGTATCTGTACGAGTTGTAGTTCTGTTAGCCATGCTTTGTATATTAACCTTTTTTTGTAGTGCCACAATTTATGTGCATGCGGCACCGGTTAGTTCAAAATCGGACATAAGCGAAGCAAACGGCAGTTCTAAAGGAGAAGTGCAGGATCCGGACTCTCCGCAGGACTTTCAGTTTAATATTACTTCCAATGCCGGAAGTTCCAGTTTGTCAGCAAGTATGAAGATGATTCTGGTGTTGACATTATTGTCGTTAGCACCGTTTTTGCTTGTTATGGTAACATCCTTTACAAGAATTATTGTCGTTCTTCATTTTGTCCGTTCGGCATTGGGAACGCAGACGTCACCACCCAATCAGGTATTGATTGGAATTGCGTTGTTTTTAACCCTATTTATTATGGCACCTGTTATGACACAGATAAATAAAGATTGCATTCAGCCATATGATAAGGGGAAAATCACCCAGGAAGAAGCATTAAATGCCGGACTCAAACCAATCCGCAAGTTTATGTTTGAGCAGACGAATCGGAAAGATATCCGCTTATTTATGGAAATTGAGAAGCAGAGTAATGATGTTTCTATTGAAAAAGAGGATGAGATACCGACGCTTGTTCTGATACCGGCGTTTATGATAAGTGAATTACGAATTGCGTTTATTATCGGCTTTTTGATATACTTGCCGTTTATAGTAATTGATATGGTAGTTGCATCGACACTTATGTCGATGGGAATGATGATGCTGCCACCAACGACGATTTCAATGCCGTTTAAGATATTATTGTTTGTTTTAGCGGATGGCTGGAATCTCGTGATTGGACAGTTAGTCAAAACCTTTTACTGACAGGGGGCGATTAGATGACAGATGCAGATGTACTTGATGTGACAGTCGATATGATTTGGTGTATCATTAAATGTAGTGCTCCGTTGTTGTTAGTTTCCCTGATTGTTGGACTGGTAATTAGTATTTTTCAGACAGTTACTTCCATTCAGGAGCAGACATTAACCTTTGTTCCAAAATTATTGGCAATATTCATTACAATGCTTATATGCGGTGGATGGATTATGAACAATTGTGTGGAACTTTTTACAAAACTGTGTGAAAAATTTGCTCTTTATGCAGGAGGCTGAGAATGACATTTACGCTCGAACACTTGGAATTTTATCTCTTGATTTTGATGAGGGTTTCCGGGTTTATTATGACAGCACCGTTTTTTAGTTATTCGTCTGTGCCGATGCGGATTCGTGCGGCAATGAGCGTTTTTATGTCCTTAGTGGTGATTCAGGTTACTCCGGTTGTTGATTTGACATATTCCGGGGTGTTTGGATATTCTGCACTCGTTTTGAAAGAGTCCATGATTGGTGTGGTTCTTGGATTGATGTGCAGTATGTGTTTTTACATTATTAACCTGGCAGGACAGTTGATGGATATGGAAATGGGATTATCCATGGCAAATATGTTCGATCCGATGGTAAATATGCAGTTTTCCGTAACCGGAAGTTTGTACAATTATCTGCTTATGCTTATGTTAGTTGTTACCAATATGCATTATTACATTATCCGGGCAATTGTGGATTCCTTTTCCTATTTCAATGTTGGAAAAGCGGTGTTTGATACCGTTTCATTGAAAAACATTGTGGTTGATTTTATTGCAAATTATTTTATTATTGCAGTGCGCATTGTGTTGCCGGTTTTTTGCTGTATGCTGTTAATTAATGTTGTACTTGGTGTACTTGCCAAGGCAGCACCACAGATGAACATGTTTGTGGTTGGTATGCAGATTAAGGTGCTGGCAGGACTGGCTGTTTTGGTAATTGTGATACAGAGTTTTCCGATGGTTTCAGATTACATTTTTGGTGAAATGAAAGATGTAATCACACAGGTGATTCATTTGTTTACACCGAAATAAAAAATCGGATGATTTGGCAGGTGATTATTTGGTATATTCCTATAACCTTCAGCTTTTTGCCAAAGATGGTGAGGGCGGTGAAAAAACAGAACCCGCGACACCCAAAAAGCTGGATAAGGCACGAGAAGAAGGGCAGGCTCCGAAAAGCCAAGATTTGAACACGGCAATTTTATTGCTTGTATTGTTTGGATGCCTAAAAGTGTTCGGCGGTTTTATGATGAATCGGTTGTATGACATGTTTCGGTTTTATTATGGAAATATCAATGACTATGCAACGGATGTATTTACCGTTAAGCGTGCGGATGGTTTGCTTCAATTTGGACTCAAGGAAATTGCCGTTACGTTACTGCCAATGTTGGCACTTGCGATGATTGGTGCTTTTGTCATCAATGTCGTTCAGGTCAAATGGAAAGTTACATTAAAACCATTGCAGCCAAAACCGAATAAAATCAATCCAATCAGCGGTTTTAAGCGGATGTTTTCGAAAGATAAAATATTTGAATTGATTAAGGCGGTTGCTAAAGTAGGAATTTTGTTCTACGTGGTATATCAGGCGCTAAAAGATGAATGGGGCATGATTGTCAATATTTATCAGTTTGATATCTGGTCAGCGGTTAGTCTGATTGTTAGCACCGTGTTAAATATTGCCTTTCAGATTACGGCTGTTTTCTTTGTCATTGCTTTTGCGGACTGGATGTACCAGAAACGCAAGTTTAACAATGACATGAAAATGACGAAACA
>CALELW010000120.1 GCA_937902905.1 uncultured Clostridium sp.
CGGAATGGAGGGATGATTATATGACGCTGGAAATGAAGATGGATGAGAAGTATGAACAGGGGCGTGAGAAGGGATTGAAAGAAGGGATTACAAAGGGAATCCAGCAAGGGATAGAGCAAGGAATCGAGCAAGGAATCGAGCAGGGAATCGAATTAGGAATTGGTCAAGGCCTGCGTGTACAGATTCAGAAAAAATTAAATAAAGGAAAGTCAATTTCACAAATTGCGGACGAGTGTGAAGAATCGGAAGAAGTAATTTGGAAAATAATTAGAGAAAATGGCTGGAATGCATAAAAAATTTATTAGTAGTGAGCAGAGTGCCGTTTAAAAACGCGAGTGCTGGCAATCCGGAGAGATACGGAATGGAGGGATGATTATATGACGCTGGAAATGAAGATGGATGAGAAATATGAGCAGGGGTTAGAGGAAGGATTGGAGCAAGGTTATGACAAACGTCTTTATGACTTGATTCAAAAGAAGTTAGAAAAAGGCAAATCCATTTCTCAGATAGCAGATGAGTGCGAGGAATCAGAGGAGGCCATCCGTAAAATTATAAGCGAAAAGGGTATTAGTGAATAGAAAATGCTTGACAAAAAGGTTAAAACGCGGTATGATAATCGAGTGAGTGCGAAAAACACTTGCTTATAGGGGCATAGTTCATCGGTAGAATAAGAGTCTCCAAAACTCCAGAGCTGGGTTCGATTCCTAGTGCCCCTGTTATTGATTGAGAAGGCTGCGCAGAGATGCGTGGCCTTTTTTGTGACAAATCTGTCGGCTATAGTGAGTGTCAGACGAAAAGATGACATACAAAAAGTATGAGACTGGCAGAATAGGAGGCAGTACAAAATGAAACGTAGGATAATAGCACTCATTCTTGTTATTGGATTACTTGCAGGAATGGGAGTGGAGGGAAAAACAACTTTGGCGGCGGAGGGTACATCGACCGGACAAACGAAAGAAATTGCAAAGATAGAAGTTGTCGATACGGAGATAGAACTTCCTTATAAAAGTACATTTACTAAGGAAAATGTTGTTATCAAAGTGACTTATGAGGATGCGACAGAACAGCTTGTGCACCCGGAGAAGATGACAGCTGTTGATACAACGAAAATTGGTGAGCAGCAATTGGAATTATCCTATCAAGACAGGACGATAACCTATATGGTCCGGGTTGTTCCGAGACAGGTGACCGGACTCAAAAGAAAAGAAACAACTAAGAAAAAAGCAGTGATTGAGTGGAATGCGCTGGCAGAAAGCAAGGAATATGAAATTTTTACCTCGTCCAAAGAGACGAGTGGCTTTTCGCTCTTAAAAAGCACGACAAAAACCAGTTACGAATTTACAAATTTAAAAGAAGGACAGATTTTATATGTAAAAATTCGAGCCGGTGCGAGTGGATATTATGGAAAAGAATCTGAAATTCTGCTTGTGGCACTGCAGCCCGGTGAAGTGACCAAAATTACGGCAACCAAAAATGTAAAGACAAAGATAACGCTTGCGTGGGAGCCGGTCAGCGGAGCGACCGGGTATCAGATTTATTATCGCAAATCGACTTCAAAAGAAAGTATTTTGGCAGGTAATACGGTAGATACGGCATTTGAAGTGACAGGACTTTCTGCCGGAAAGAACTATTATTTTACGATTGTTGCGTATGCCGGTGATGTGGATAATCCGGGTGAACCGTCAGAGGAAGTATTGTTTGGTACGGCACCGTCGATACCAAGTATTTCAAAAATTAAAGGCGGTGATAAGCGGATTAAGGTCAAGTGGAGCAAAGGAAGTGGGGCAGATTATTTTAACATTTATTATTCAAAAAAATCGGCTTCCGGGTACAAAGTGGCGGTAAAAATGCCTGCAGAAGAGTCGAAAATTCGTGCCATAGATGGCTTAAAGAAACACACAAAATACTATGTAAAAATCGAAGCGGTGCGAACGGTGTCTGGAATTACGATGAGTTCCGTTTCAACAGTTAAAAACACAAAAACTGCTTCCAAAAACGTGAAAGCGACGAGTACATCAGCCAAGTTTTTTAAAACGAAAAAAACGTTTAAAAAATCGTCAGCTTATAAAAAATATAAAGCGTTTAAAAAACGGGTTTCGTATGCAAAAAGCTATGTGATTCCGGGAATTGTTGGAACAAATGTGGGCGGATTTTATGCGACACGTATGGTTCCGCAGAGTGTGACATTTGCCGGAAATTATCTGCTGATTTCTGCATACGATTACACGAAAAAACAGGAATCGGTTATTTACGTGATGAACAAAACAACAAGAAAATATATTACGACCATTGTTCTGCCACATACCGGGCATGTGGGCGGCATCACTTTTGATGGAGAGAATGTCTGGGTGACATACGGTAAAAATTTGCAGAGTTTTAAGTTTAATCAGGTTCAGGCGGCAGTTTTGTCAGGCAAGCCGTATTATGAGATTTACCGGTTTGCTTCCGTTGTAAAAATGCCGGAAACAATGTCGTATGTTACCTATTACAATAACCGAATCTGGGCAGCAGCGTATAGCGAATTTTCTTCAAAATATATGTATGGCTATACCATTCAGAACAAATCCGCAGCGCCATCTCTTACTTACACAAACCGGATTCTTATGCCGAACCGGACACAGGGAGTTGCCTTTACTGCATCAGGGAAAATGGTTGTTTCGCGTTCCTGTCAGACGAAAAAGGGACGCAGAGGTTTTATGTCGCAGTTAGAAACGTATCAGCCAACATGGGATTACACCAAACTGTCGATTAAGAAAAACAAAAAGAAAAAGACCGTTAAAATGCCTCCGATGAATGAAGGAATTGCGATTGACGGAGCTTATACGTATGTGATTTATGAGTCACCGGCTTTTTATGAATGTCAGGCAAAACTTGACCGAGTGACAGCATTTAAAACAAGTAAAATAAGTTAATAATGGGGTTCCCCTTTTGCTGATTATGAGTTATAATGATAACGATTGTCGTGCAAAAGGGGATTTTTGCATTTTGAAAATGATTTGAGAAAAAAGGAGTTGTAAGAATATGAGAGGACCTGCCGCACCGAAGGATCCGGTTGAAAAAAGACCATGTTTATATGTTGTTTTAGACAAGACGATTTCCGGTTCAAAAGATCCGGAGGGCGTAATTCGCGATTATGTGTACTTAGAGGGAAGATTAAAAGACCAGGTAAAATTTACATCAGGAGATATTGATGAAGAATTATTGGATATGCTCCCAAGAATGGAGACATTCCGTAAACTGGTTCACAGTGTTGGTGTCAGCATCAAGGCGGAAGACCCGGCGGATAAAGAAAAGGAAGTCGAGTTTCAGTTCCAGTGTTATGGAAAAACGGACAAATACACGACAGGAACTGTGATGGAAGCGACAATTCCATGTACGGGAGAAGAAATGGTTCTTCCGGTAGATGCCTACCCGGTAAATGAGGATGATGACTGTTTTGGTTCCTTTAATTTTATTTTCCCGGAAGAAAATAAAAATATGGATTTGACGGTCAAATTTTATGTGAATGATGGCTATGAAGTGCCGGAAATCCAGGTAGACCCGCCGGTTAATTTTGATTCGCCGGAGTATCAGGATATGATTGAAAATTCGCTTGTGTCGACAGGAAACAATTATCGTCTGAAAAAGGTGATTGAAAAATGTAAACGCGGCGAGGATGTAACCATTGCTTATATTGGAGGTTCGATTACACAGGGGGCTGGCGGAAAGCCAATCAACACAATGTGTTATGCCTACCGTTCTTATGACGCATTTTGTAAGCTGTTTTCACCTTGCGATGGAAAAAATGTGCATTATGTAAAGGCCGGTGTCGGTGGAACGCCATCCGAACTTGGTATGGTGCGTTACGATTTAGATGTTACGAAAAATGGTGAGATTACGCCAGATTTGGTAGTGATTGAATTTGCGGTAAATGACGAGGGCGATGAGACAAAAGGTGTAAGCTTTGAAAGCCTTGTGATGAAAATTCTTCAGGCTGAAAATGCACCGGCAGTATTATTGAACTTTGCGGTATTTATGAATGACTGGAATCTGCAAAAGCGATTGCAGCCAATCGGTGAGCGCTATGAGCTGCCAATGGTTAGTGTAAAAGATGCCGTTGTTCCACAGTTTGAAAAAAGCCATGTGATTACGAAGAGACAGTTCTTCTATGACATTTACCATCCAACGAATGACGGACACCGCATTATGGCAGACTGTATTGCAAATTTGCTTGAAAAGGTTGACAAAGAAGAGATGGCAGAAAAGGATATTTCTCTTGATAAAGAACCCGTTTATGGTACGCAGTTTAAGGATTTGATTCGATTTGACCGAACCAATGCAGAAGATTTCGCAGTGATTGAGCAGAATGGGTATGATGCAAAAGATACAGATATTCAGTATGTAGAGCGTGATATGGATTTGAATGGTTCACCAGAGTTTGCTGATAACTGGATGAATGACAGTTCTGTAACAGGGGCAGAATTTAAGATGACGATTACTTGTAAAAACTTAGTGGCGGTTATTAAAGATTCCGGCTCGTCCGAATTTGGTACGGCAGATATTTTAGTCGATGGCAATGTGGTAAAACAGATTAACCCACTCGATAATGGATGGGCACACTGCAATCCGCAGATTTTAATTGATGAAAAAGAAAGCAAAGAACACGAAGTTGTATTCCGTATGAAGGAAGGCGACGAGGCAAAGAAATTTACAATACTTGGTTTTGGAGTGACACAATAAATGAAAAAATACGAATTGCTGGCGACTGATGGGCGTGCGCGCAGAGGTCGTTTCACGACACCGCATGGCGTAATTGAAACGCCGGTGTTTATGAATGTAGGAACGGTGGCTGCGATTAAAGGCGCGGTTTCTACGATGGATTTACACGATATTCACACGCAGGTTGAATTGTCAAACACATACCATTTGCATGTGAGACCGGGGGATGACGTGATAAAAAAATTGGGCGGTCTGCATAAGTTTATGAATTGGGACAAGCCGATTTTGACAGATTCGGGTGGATTTCAAGTGTTTTCCTTAGCCGGACTTAGAAAAATCAAAGAAGAGGGCGTGCATTTTAATTCACATATTGATGGACGCAAAATTTTCATGGGACCGGAGGAAAGTATGCAGATTCAGTCAAATCTTGCGTCAACGATTGCGATGGCATTTGATGAGTGTCCGCCGCATCCGGCTACGCGTGAATATATGCAGAATTCGGTTGACCGTACGACACGCTGGCTGCGCCGGTGTAAGGCAGAGATGGAGCGGTTAAATGCACTTCCGGATACGATTAATAAGGAACAGATGCTTTTTGGTATTAACCAAGGCGGAACTTTTGAAGATATCCGTATCAATCATGCAAGAGCAATCCGTGAGCTGGATTTGGATGGTTATGCGATTGGTGGTCTGGCGGTTGGAGAAACGCATGAGCAGATGTATCACATTTTGGATGTTACAGTACCGGAACTGCCGCAGGATAAGCCCATTTATCTGATGGGAGTTGGCACGCCGCAGAATATATTAGAAAGTGTAGAGCGAGGTGTTGATTTCTTTGACTGTGTATATCCGGCGAGAAACGGACGACACGGACATGCTTACACAAACCATGGCAAGATGAATCTGCAGAATAAAAAGTATGAACTGGATGACCGTCCGATTGAGGTCGGATGCGGATGTCCTGCCTGCCGACACTACAGCAGGGCGTATATCAGACATCTTTTAAAGGCAAAGGAAATGCTTGGCCTGCGATTATTAGTCTTGCATAATTTGTATTTTTATAATACAATGATGGAAGAAATTCGGGAAGCTATCGAAACAGGTACTTTCTCTGAATATAAAAAGAACAAGCTGGCGCGTATGGAAGCTGGTTTGGATGAATGATTTTAGGAGGTTTAACTCATGCAGGGAATTGGAATTATTTTGCTTTATGTGGTAATTATCGGTGCATTCTATTTGATTGCGATTCGTCCGCAGAAAAAGAAAGAAAAAGAGCATCAGGCATTGGTAAATGCAGTTGCAGTTGGTGACAGTATTCTTACAACCAGTGGTTTTTACGGCGTTGTCATTGATATGACAGACGAAGTGGTTATCGTTGAGTTTGGAAGTAACAAAAACTGTCGTATTCCGATGCAGAAGTCTGCGATTGTAGAAGTTGATAAAGCAGAAGAAGCCTAATTGGAACAAGAGAAAGAGCCATGCATTTGAATCTGATTCAGATGTGTGGTTTTTTTGTTTGTGGATTTCGTAACTATAAAAAAATCCACCATTACCTTATAATAATCCATTGACCGTTTATGGGGAGAGTTTGTTATAATGGAGTTAATGAAAAAGAGGGAGAGAAATGATGAAGGAAAAATTACTGGAGAAATTTCAGGATGTTTACGGTGACGCCAATGGTACAAAAGTATATTTTGCACCGGGACGAGTGAATCTGATTGGTGAGCACATTGATTACAGTGGCGGACTGGTACTGCCGTGTGCACTGACGCTTGGAACTTATGGTGTTGCGAGAAAACGAGGGGACAAGAAATTGAAGGTTTATTCCATGAACATGGAAGACGAGGTTCGTGAGATTGAAATCGGGGATTATCAAGTAGTGAATGAATCCGATTGGACGAACTATATCAAAGGTGTTTTGTGGGCATTTGAAAAGAAAGAAATGGTACTGCCATTTGGCATGGATTTACTGTTGTTTGGCGATTTGCCAAGTGGGGCAGGACTTTCTTCTTCGGCATCTTTGGAAGTCTTGATTGGATTTATTGTGCGGGACTTGTATGGCTTTGATGTGACCAATGTGGATCTTGCATTAATTGGGCAGCAGGCAGAGCATGAATTTTGTGGTGTAAATTGTGGCATTATGGACCAGTTTGCCGTGGCAATGGGGAAAAAGGACCATGCGCTCTTATTAAATACGAAAACTTTGGATTATGAGTATATCCCTATTACACTGTCCGGGGTAAAATTAATCATTGCGAATAGCAATAAAAAGCATAAACTTGGTGAGTCAAAGTATAATGAAAGACGGGAAGAATGTGAAACTGCTCTGGAAGAAATTTCACAGGCAATTGGAATTCATGCCCTTTGTGATTTGGATGAAAAAACATGGAATCTCTATCAGGTGACGGTTAAGGATGACGATAGAAAACGTCGTGTGAAACATGCAGTCACGGAAAATGCAAGAACAAAGCAGGCTGCTGCGGCGTTAGAAAACGGTGAGCTGAAAACATTCGGCGAGTTAATGAAAGCATCCCATCAGTCGTTATCCGAAGATTACGAAGTAACAGGAGATGAAATGGATACGCTGGCAGAGGCAGCATGGCAGCAGGACGGGGTTCTTGGCTCCCGCATGACCGGAGGTGGTTTTGGCGGCTCAACAATTAGTCTTGTAAAAGCGGATTGTGTTGACGAGTTTATTCGGGAAACCGGAAGAATCTATACAGAAAAAACAGGGCTTAGCGCCGACTTCTATGTAGTTGAAATTGGCAATGGACCTGTGGTACAATAACAAAGGAAAACGAACGATTTCGAGTTGCTATGATAAAGGAAA
The DNA here is from genome assembly GCA_937902905.1 of uncultured Clostridium sp. Classification (GTDB taxonomy): domain Bacteria; phylum Bacillota; class Clostridia; order Lachnospirales; family Lachnospiraceae; genus Eubacterium_F. Next base: position 7,529 of record CALELW010000120.1, read on the forward strand.
CAAAGCGTCGTGCTTGCACGTAAGGGATGGAGGCTCGAACCCGATTTTAGTGAGATGAAATGGAGGAAACAGTTTTGAAAATTTTAGTAACAGGCGGAACCGGATACATTGGTTCCCATACATGTGTGGAGCTTTTAAACAAGGGATATGAAGTAGTTGTTTTTGATAATTTGTATAATTCAAAAATTGATGTGGTAGATAAGATTGAAAAAATCACAGGAAAGAAAATTACATTTTATAAAGCAGATATGTTAGACAAAGAGAGTATGCGTCCGATTTTTGAGGAGCATAAACTGGATGCAGTGATTCATTTTGCTGGTTTAAAAGCGGTTGGAGAGTCAGTGGCAAAACCGCTGATGTATTATCAGAATAATATCACCGGTACATTAAACCTTTGCGAATTAATGAAAGAATATGGCTGTAAACGCATTATTTTCAGCTCTTCCGCAACGGTTTATGGTGATCCGGCGCAGATTCCGATTACGGAGGAGTGCCCGAAAGGAACCTGTACAAATCCATATGGCTGGACGAAGTCAATGTTAGAGCAGATTTTATCTGATTTTTATACATCGGACAACGAGTGGAGTGTTGTCCTTCTGCGTTACTTTAATCCGATTGGAGCACATGAGAGCGGCTTGCTTGGGGAAAGTCCAAATGGCATTCCAAATAATCTGATGCCTTATATTATGCAGGTAGCAGTTGGCAAACTTCCGGAACTTGGTGTATTTGGTGATGATTATGATACACCGGATGGAACAGGTGTCCGCGATTACATTCATGTAGTTGATTTGGCAAAAGGACATGTGAATGCAATTCAGAAGGCAGTCTCCGCAGAAGGTGTTAATATTTACAATTTAGGAACGGGAAATGGTTACAGTGTTTTAGATATTGTAAAGGCATTTGAGGCGGCAAATGGAGTGAAAATTCCATATACGATTAAGCCACGCCGTGCCGGTGATATTGCAACTTGTTACGCAGACCCGAAAAAGGCGAAAGAAGAACTTGGATGGGAAGCACAGTACGATTTGAAACGGATGTGCGAAGATTCTTGGCGTTATGCACAGATGTGCGAGAAATAAACAAAGAAATGGAGGACAATTGAATGGATACAAAAAAGCAGATTGAAGAGGGGAAAGCGGTACTTGGTATTGAATTTGGCTCAACGAGAATCAAAGCAGTTTTGATTGATGAAGAACATCATCCGATTGCATCCGGAAGCCATGAATGGGAAAATCAGTTAGTGGATGGTGTGTGGACTTACAGCATCGATGCCATTTGGAATGGATTGCAGGACTGCTATCAGGATATGAAAAAAGATGTGCAGGAAAAATACGGTGTAAAAGTAACAAAATTAGCAGCAATTGGCTTTAGTGCCATGATGCATGGCTATATGGCATTTGATAAGGATGACAAAATTCTTGTTCCGTTCCGCACCTGGCGTAATGCGATTACCGAAGAGGCATCGGAAAAGTTGACAGATTTATTCCAGTATAATATTCCGCAGAGATGGAGTGTTGCCCATTTGTATCAGGCCATTTTAAATGGAGAAGAACACGTAAAAGATATTTGCTTCCAGACAACACTGGCTGGTTATATTCACTGGATGCTGACCGGCAGAAAAGTGCTTGGTGTAGGGGATGCATCCGGTATGTTCCCGATTGATATTGCAACAGGAAAATTTGATGCAAAAATGGTTTCTCAGTTTGATGAAGCGATTGCAGACAAAGGATATCCATGGAAATTAATGGACATTTTCCCGGAAGTATTGTCCGCCGGAGAGGATGCAGGAACACTTACACAAGAAGGCGCAAAACTTCTTGATACAGACGGTGATTTGGAAGCAGGAGTTCCACTTTGTCCGCCGGAAGGAGATGCAGGAACCGGTATGGTGGCAACGAATTCTGTTGCACGGCGCACAGGAAATGTGTCTGCCGGTACATCGGTATTTTCTATGGTAGTTCTTGAAAAAGAATTGAGTAAAGTTTACAAAGAACTGGATTTGGTTACAACACCGTCCGGTGATTTGGTTGCGATGGTGCACTGCAACAACTGCACATCCGATTTGAATGCGTGGGTAAATATTTTCCGCGAATTTGCAGAGAGTTTTGGTGTGGATGTCGATATGAACCAGTTGTATGGCACATTATACAAAAAAGCGATGGAAGGCGATGCAGACGGTGGAAATCTGTTGGCATACAATTATATTTCCGGTGAAAATATTACGGAAATGGAAGAAGGACGTCCATTGTTTGTCCGGACACCGAACAGCAAATTTAATTTAGCTAACTTTATGCGTGTAAATCTGTATTCGGCACTTGCTTCTTTGAAAATTGGTATGGACCTTCTTTTGAAAGAAGAAAAAGTTGCGGTAGATAAACTTTTAGGTCACGGCGGTTTATTTAAAACTAAAGGTGTCGGTCAGCAGATTTTGGCAGATGCTGTAGATACACCAATTTCTGTTATGGAAACGGCTGGTGAAGGTGGTGCCTGGGGCATTGCCGTGTTAGCTGCTTATTTGATTTATAACAATGGAAAAAATCTTGGCGACTATTTGAATGAAAAAGTGTTTGCCGGTCAGGAAGGCAGCGAATTAAATCCAAATCCGGAAGGAGTCAAAGGATTTGATGAATTTATCCGGATTTACAAAGAAGGACTTCCGATTGAGCGGGCAGCCGTTGATTCAATGAAATTATAAAATGGAGAACGAGCAGGGAGAAGGCGTTTTTTATGATAAATGTATTTCTTGTCGAAGATGAATTTATTGTCAGAGAGGGAATCAAGAATATGAATTGGGAGGCCTATGGTCTCTCGTTTGTTGGAGAGGCCAGTGATGGAGAACTGGCCTTTCCTCTTATTAAAAAGAGAAAGCCGGATATTGTGATAACGGATATCCGGATGCCTTTTATGGATGGTTTGGAGTTAAGCCGTTTGATAAAAAAGGAATTGCCACGGACCAAAATTTTGATTTTAAGCGGGCATGAGGAATTTGAGTATGCCAAAGAGGCCATTCAGATTGGTGTGGAGGAGTATTTGTTAAAACCAATCAATCGTGAGGAATTGCTGCAGGTTGTCAAACGGACGGCGGATAAAATTTTGGAGGAAAGAAAATCGGACTTGAATGAGCCACTGGATGAGGCTGGCGAAAAAGAACGAAGAGAACATACCAAGAGTCTCTTCTTTTCAAGTTTAATTGAAGGAAGACTTTCCATGGCAGAACTGTTGGAAAAAGGACGAGATGTCGGAATTGAATTAGCAGCATCTTATTATCAGATTATGCTTGTGAAAATCGGACGCAGTTCTTTTGATTCCTATTCGGCAGTTGTCAATGAAATGAATGAAAAATTACAAAATTATGTATCTTCTAATTCGGAACATATGGTGTGTTTTGACAGAGAGCCGGAGGGGAAAATTATTCTTTTCATGGAAGAATCCAAGGAGAGGATGGAGGAAAGTGTGCAAAAATTGGCTAATTCGTTGGAAAGTATGCTTTCGGTGAGCCCGGAAATCGGTTATTTTGGAAGTGTAGGAAGTCTGGTAAGCCGTATTCGTGAAATTTCACAGGCGTATGAGACAGCGGCACATGCTTTTGCCTATCGTTTTTTGGTAGAAGGAAACCAGATTCTGCGCTTCGAGCAAATTGATAAGAAACCGGTTTTGATGGAGAGAACCGATGGCGAATATCATGTTGGAAGGATTAATTTCGGAGGTCTTGATAAGACTCGGATTGAAGCATTTCTGCGTGGCGGTGATTCCGAAGAAATTCCGATTTTTGTAGAGGAATATCTTGAAAATGCAGGAGACGCCTGCCAGAATTCACTGATTTTCCGTCAGTATATCGTGATGGATATGTATATTGCGGCGAGTCATTTTTTGGAACAGCTTGGTGCCTCAGAGGAATTTTCTAAGAAGGAGCCGTTTGAAAGCCCGGCGCAGATGGAACAGATTTTGCAGCAATTGGATACAACTATTTCTTATGTGATTTCTTTGTTCCGGGAGGTGATGGAAATACGGGACTGCCACACGAAAGAGCACAACAGCGATATTGTTGAACTCGCGAAAAAATATATCGACGAAAATTACAGCGATGAGGATTTGTCACTGAATACCGTTGCGGCAGAGGTGAATGTCAGTCCAAATCATCTGAGTGCGATTTTTAGTCAGAAGACAGGACACACATTTATCCGTTATCTGACAGATGTGCGCATAAATAAGGCAAAAGAACTTTTAAAATGTACGACGATGCGAAGCAGCGAAATAAGTGAAAAGGTTGGCTATAAAGACCCACATTATTTTTCACATTTATTTAAAAAAAATCAGGGATGCACTCCAACACAGTATCGGGAGGGACCAAAGAGTGAAGCATAAAGGACATCGTTTAAAAAACTTTATTTTCCGTATTTTTGGAAAGAAAATAGATGAGTATCGTGACTTTTCGATTCAGAAAAAAATTTCAGTGGCATTTGTACTTCTTTTGGTGCCACTGATTTTATTCGTTTTGATTTGGTTTGTCTGTGTTTTAGACGCAACAAACCGTTATGATAAGGTTGTAAGAAATACTTCTATTATCAGTGAATTTAACCTGGATTTTAAGAAGAACTACGATTATAAAATATACTTGATTACGACCGGGAACCGGACTTATGCAGACCAAAATCCGGAGGAAGATATTCGTTACGCAAAAGATATCATCCGACGTGTAAAGGCAATGACTGAAAATAGTCAAAGCAGTGAATGTATTACCCAGCTTGAACGATATTTTCAGGTGCTTGAAAAATACACAAAAACCATTCGGGAAAATATGAAAAAACAGGGCAAATATGATGAGAACCGTGATTTGTGGGAAAATGGCGTGCAATTAGTGACGGCAAACATCCAAAATAAGATGCTGGAACTGCTTTATAATGAAAATAGACAGAGTGCGGTTATTTATTCGGATATGCAGCATATTACCCGCAATATGATTATCATTAGTCTGTTTCTTGTTATTTTTGTTGCTGTGGTTGCCACGATGATGATAACGATTATTCCGAGAAGTATTTCGAAACCGGTTCGTTATTTGAGCAATATTACGAAAGAAGTTGCCGATGGGAATCTTGAGGTACGGGCACACATGGAACACGGCGTGGATGTGAAATTGTTAGCGGATTCCTTAAATGTGATGATTGAAAAAATAAAGACACTCATTGACAATGTGATGTTAGAACAGATGCGGCTTCGTGAGGCAGAATTGGAAATTTTGCAGATGCAGATTAATCCACATTTCTTATATAATACGCTTGACACAATCGTGTGGCTGGCAGAAGCCGGACAGAAGGAACAGGTTGTCAGCATGGTACAGACATTGTCTGATTTTTTTCGTGCTTCCTTAAATAGTGGAAAAGATATTGTATCTTTAGAAGGCGAATGTCGTCATATTACAAGTTATTTGCAGATTCAGCAGGTAAGATATCAGGATATTTTATCATATGATGTGGACATACCGGAGGAGATTGCAAATTGTAAAATACCTAAAATAACGTTGCAGCCGCTTGTAGAGAATGCACTTTACCATGGAATTAAATATAAGAGGGGCAAAGGAAAGATTACCGTAACTGGAAGAAGGGAGAACGATAAGTGCGTTATCCGTGTGGAGGATGATGGAATCGGTATGACAAAAGAGCGGTTAAATCAGGTCCGCAGCGGTTTGACGACAAAAATCGAGGACAGTAATGATTTTTATGGTCTGTATAATGTAAATGAAAGAATCCGGTTGAAGTTTGGAGAAGCGTATGGTCTTCAAATTGACAGCATTTTACAAGAGGGAACGTGTGTGGAAGTGTGGCTGCCATACGAATCGTAAAAAAACAACCCATGCCATAATTTTTTAAACTACTCGCATAAAACAGAATAGAAAAATCCAAAATAACCAAAAGAATATCCATTGGACTTTTGGTTGTTTTTTATTATGATAGAGATACAAAAAACGAGAACTCATACAGAAAAGGAGGAATTGAGATATGAGAAAAAATTTCATGAAAAAAGTAGTAGCAGGAATGCTTACCGCAGTAATGGCGTTTTCGCTTACTGCATGTGGAGGCGGTGATGCTTCCACAAATGACACAGCGAAAGATGGTGGCTCTTCCGATTTGATTACCGTTGGATTTTCACAGGTAGGTGCAGAATCTGACTGGCGTACTGCAAACTCAGAATCAATGAAATCCACATTTACAAAAGACAATGGTTATGAATTGATTTTTGACGATGCACAGCAGAAACAGGAAAATCAGATTTCAGCCATCCGTAACTTCATCCAGCAGGATGTTGATTACATCGTACTTGCACCGGTTACTGAGACCGGATGGGATGCCGTTCTTGGTGAAGCAAAACAGGCAGGAATCCCGGTTATCATTGTTGACCGTATGGTAGATGTAAAAGATGACAGTTTGTACACTGCATGGGTAGGTTCGAACTTCGAACTGGAAGGTAAAAAGGCAGCAGCTTATCTGGATGCTTACATGAAAGCAAAGAACATGAAAGACATGAAACTGGTTAATATTCAGGGTACCATTGGTGCATCCGCACAGATTGGACGTACCAAAGGTTTGGATGATGCAGTATCTGCAAATGGCTGGAATCTTCTTGACAAAACAACCGGTGAATTTACACAGGCAAAAGGCCAGGAAGTTATGCAGTCCTTCTTGAAGAAGTACAAAAAAGACATCAATGTTGTATACTGCGAGAACGATAATGAAGCGTTTGGTGCAATTGATGCAATCAAAGCAGCAGGTTATGAAGTTGGTGCAGACAAAGACATGATGGTATTCTCTTTCGATAGTACAAAAGAAGGTTTGAAGAAAGTTCAGTCTGGTGAAATTACTTTGAACACAGAGTGTAACCCACTTCATGGACCACGTGTAGAAGCAATCATCAAACAGCTTGAGAACAAAGAAACACCAGAGAAGAAAGCTTACGTAGATGAAGAAATGTTTGCCCATGATGATACTGTAAAATCGGTAACTGTTGACGGAAAAGAGTATCCGGTAACGGTTGTGACAGATGAGGTAATGGGAGCTCGTAAGTATTAATTCAAACAAAATGAAACAAAAAATGAAACAAAATCAGTAACAAATTGAGTGAGAGAGGAGGAACGATTTCTTCCTCTCTCAATTAAAAAATACCCTGTAAAGCAGGGAGATGGAGGGAAAGATGAGCGAGAATATTGTATTAAAAATGAGTAATATCAGCAAAACTTTTCCCGGAGTGAAGGCATTATCCAATGTAGATTTTACATTACGGGAAGGAGAAATCCATGCCCTGATGGGGGAAAATGGTGCAGGTAAATCCACCTTAATTAAAGTATTGACCGGTGTTCATGATTTTCAGACAGGTGAGATTTACATGGTGAAAAATGCGGGAGATAAACCGGAAGCAATTGTGAATCACTCACCGCAGGAGGCACAGCAAAATGGTATCAGCACCGTGTACCAGGAAGTGAACTTGTGTCCAAATCTTACGGTTGCAGAAAACTTGTTTATCGGCAGAGAGCCAAGACGGTTTGGCATGATTGACTGGCGTACGATGAACCGCAAGTCAGCGGAGGTTTTGAAAAATCTGGATATCCATGTAGCACCGACGCAGAGTTTGGATGAGTGTTCCTTGGCGATTCAGCAGATGATAGCAATTGCCAGAGCCGTTGATATGAAATGCCGTGTTTTAATTTTGGATGAGCCAACATCTTCTTTGGATGATGATGAGGTTCAGAAGTTATTTGTCCTGATGCGGAAATTAAAAGCAGAAGGCGTTGGAATTATATTTGTAACACACTTTTTGGAACAGGTATATGAAGTGTGTGATCGAATCACCGTACTGCGAAATGGCGAGTTAGTCGGTGAGTATGAAGTGGAATCACTTCCACGTGTAAAATTAGTTTCTAAGATGATGGGAAAAGATTTTGATGATTTGGCGGATATCAAAGGTGAACATAAGCATGAAAAACATTTAGAACCGCTGATTGAGGCAAAAGGGTTAGGTCATACGGGTACGATTCGACCATTTGATTTAACCATAAACAAAGGAGAGGTAATTGGTCTTACCGGACTTCTTGGCTCCGGACGTTCTGAAATGGTTCGTGCCATTTATGGTGCGGATAAAGCGGATTCTGGCGCATTGAAAGTCAAAGGAAAGGAGACTAAAATTTCATCTCCATTGGATGCAATGAAAGCCGGCATGGCGTACTTGCCGGAGGATAGAAAGAAGGAAGGAATCATTGCCGATTTGTCTGTCCGTGAAAATATTATTTTGGCGCTTCAGGCAAAACGAGGCATGTTTAAGTTGTTGTCCCGCAAGCAGATGGAAGAATTTGCGGATAAATACATTGACTTGCTGCAGATTAAAACAGCAAGCCGTGAGACTCCAATTAAGAGTTTATCCGGTGGAAACCAGCAGAAGGTAATTATTGCCAGATGGCTGCTTACCAATCCGGATTACCTGATTTTGGATGAGCCGACACGAGGAATTGATATCGGAACAAAGACAGAAATTCAGAAGTTAGTGCTTCAACTGGCAGATGAGGGAAAGGCAGTTACCTTTATTTCTTCGGAAATTGAGGAGATGCTTCGAACCTGCAGCCGTATGGCAGTTCTTCGTGATGGAAAAAAAGTTGGCGAAATTGAAGAAGAGGATTTGTCACAGGAATCCATTATGAAAGCGATTGCGGGAGGTGATGAATAATGGTTGAGAAAATCAAAAAAATAACAGGAATGCGATTATTTATGCCGATTGTGTGTCTGCTTATCGTATTGCTTGTAAATGTGATTCGAACACCGGATTTCTTTAACATTACATTAAAGGATGGGCAATTAAGTGGATGGCTGATTGATGTCATTAACCGAGGTTCTGAACTTGTTATTCTTGCCATTGGTATGACATTAGTAACTGCTGCTTCCGGTGGTCAGGACATCAGTGTTGGTGCTGTTATGGCGGTTGCCGCTGCTGTTTGCTGTCAGATTCTGTCTGGTGGTGAAGTAAGTACAAATACACTGGCTGCTCCGATTATTATTGCAGCAATTGCCGGAATTTTAGTTGCTGCTTTGTGTGGTGCGTTTAATGGTTTTTTGGTTGCCAAACTAAACATCCAGCCGATGGTTGCTACATTGATTTTGTTTACCGCCGGACGTGGTATTGCCCAGTTAGTTACAAAAGGACAGATTACATATGTCCGCGTAGAATCGTATAAGGCAATGGGAGGATTCCTCGGCCCAATTCCGACACCGGTAATCTTTGCGGTGGCAGCAGTTGTTGCTGCTTATCTGGTGTTAAATAAAACGGCACTTGGTATGTATATTGAAAGTGTAGGAATTAACAGCCATGCATCACGTCTGATTGGATTAAATTCCACAAAAATTAAATTTCTTACTTATGTAATTTGTGGAGCATTGGCAGGTCTTGCAGGAATTGTTGCATCGAGCCGAATTTATTCCGCAGATGCGAACAACATTGGTCTCAACCTTGAGATGGATGCAATCCTTGCGGTAGCGTTAGGAGGTAACATCTTAAGTGGTGGTAAATTCAGTTTGATGGGTTCGGTAATTGGTGCTTATACGATTCAGGCGCTGACGACAACGCTGTATGCTATGAGTGTACCATCTGACCAGCTCCCGGTCTATAAAGCAATCGTTGTTATCATTATTGTAGTTCTTCAGAGCCCGGTTTACAAAAAGGCAATGCAGAATTACAAAGCGAAGAGACAGTCAAAAAAGGCAGTAGTACAGGGAGGTGAACAGTAATGGGGGAATTTTTGAAAGCAAAAACAAAAAGATTTAACAGCAATACATTTCTTTTCATTATTACAATTGTGTTGTTTATCGCAATGTATGTAGCAGGAATGATTGTATTTGCAGACAAAGGTTTTGCGAAACCGCAGATGTTTACCAACTTGTTTATTAATAATGCCGGACTGATTGTAATTGGTTGTGGTATGACAATTGTTATGATTACCGGTGGAATTGATATCTCGGTTGGTTCCGTAACCGCATTGGTTTGTATGGCGAGTGCCTATGCTATGGAAAATAAGGGAATGAGCCCATATGCAGCACTTGCAATTTCACTTGGTATTGGCTTGCTGTTTGGTCTGCTTCAGGGCTATTTAGTTTCCTATTTGGAAATCCAGCCATTTATCGTAACACTGGCGGGGCTGTTCTTAGGAAGAGGGCTTACTGCTATGATTAGTACGGATATGATTTCCATAAAAAATGATTTGTTCCAGAAATGGGCGACATACCAGATTGAACTGCCGATTGGCACATATAATAAGCGAGGCGTATTCCGGCCGGCGTATATATACCCATCGGTTGTGGTTGCATTGATTGTGGTTGTCTTGATTGCTATTATGCTTCGTTATACAAAATTTGGACGTAAATTGTTTGCTATCGGCGGCAGTCAGCAGAGTGCGTTGATGATGGGATTAAATGTAAAAAGAACGAAGTTTGAAGCCTATATTTTGGATGGCCTGTTGGCCGGCTTGGGTGGATTCTTATTCTGCTTAAATAGTTGTGCCGGATTTGTAGAGCAGGCGAAAGGTTTGGAGATGGATGCAATTTCGGCAGCAGTAATCGGTGGAACACTTCTTTCCGGAGGTGTCGGAACAGTTGTTGGTACAACATTTGGTGTGCTGATTAAAGGAACAATTACCAGTCTGATTACGACACAGGGTACATTGTCAAGCTGGTGGGTACGAATTGTACTTTCCGCGCTGCTTTGCTTCTTTATTGTATTGCAGGCGCTCTTTGCAAAAGCAAAAATAAAGGGGAAAAAGGCAGAGAAAAAAGATACTAAAAAATCGGGTGGAGCACCACCGGATGAGGTGGCTGCAGAGTCATAAATTAAATAGGAGATTGTCACAACTTATTGTTTCTCTTTTGGGGACCGGTTTTTGCCAGACCGGTCCTTGTTTTATTGGTGAAAATATTACTCTGGTTTAATAAAAAAATAAGAGTTTATTTATAAGGGTGCAAATGGAATATGTTATAATAAATGCATCCTAAAAATGAGACAATTCAAGGATAGAATTGGAGGTTTGCGTATGCAGAAGAATGGTAAAAAGCTGTTAGCATGGATGTTGGCAGCAAGCATGGTATTTTCTTTTTCTATGCCAACTCAGGCAGCAAAGAAAAAGCCTGCTTTATCAAAGAAAAAAGCGGTAATAACTGTGGGGGAAACCTTAGTGCTTAAGGTTAAAAATATAAGCAAGAAAACAAAAGTAACATGGAAGAGCAAAAACAAGAAAATTGCGACAGTTTCCAAGAAAGGAAAAGTGAAAGCCAAAAAGGCGGGGACAACGAAGATTACAGCAAGTTTCCGTTATCAGGGCAAGAAGTATGTGAAAACCTGTAAGGTTACGGTGAAAAAGAAAAAGACGGTAGTTGTGACTAAGACACCGACAAAAGTACCGGCAAAGGTTACAAAGGCACCGACTAAAGCACCGACGCAGAAACCGGGTGCACCGACTGCGACACCGACGCAGAAGCCGGGCACACCGACTGCAACAGCAACGCAGAAACCGGGCGCACCAACTGTAACACCGACGACAGAGCCGGCGGAGCCTACTGCGACTGCAACAAATGAGCCGGCAGGGCCAACTGTAACGCCGACAAATGAGCCGGCAGGACCTACGGTTACACCGACGGCAGACCCGGATGCGCCAACTGTAACACCAACAGCAGAACCAACCAAGATTCCGGGTACCCCAATTCCGGTAACGGATCCGACAAAGGCACTGCTTTTGGATTTTGAAGACGGTACCAATCAATATGTGACCGGACGTCAGGGCGAAGAAGAGCTGACTGTTGTAGAGGGCGGTTATAATGACAACTATTGTCTGAAAGTTTCTAACCGTGTGAAAAACTGGGCCGGACCGACGATTGATATCACTCACAATGTGACTGATTTTACAACGTACAAGGTTGAGGCGTATGTAAAGCAGACAACGGGCAGCAACAAGACGATAAACTGCATGTGGGAGTCGATGGACTATGCAGGGCAGATGGCTTATACAACGGTACAGAATGTAGTTGCTCCGAATGGCACATGGACAAAAGTGGACGCAACGGTTGTTGCACCCGGTGATGTAAGTAAATTGTCACTTTATTTTGAAATGGCAAATTATGCAAATGATTTTTATGTAGATAATATTTCTGTTACGGAGAAGCATTTGGATATGGATGCGGTTCTTGCTGCACCGAGTCTGAAAGAGGCTTATGCAAACCGCTTCCCGATGGGATGTGCAGTTTACAGTTATAACTTGCAGAATCCGGAGATTTTATCATTTATTAAACATCATTACAGTACGGTTACATTTGCAGATGAGCTGAAACCGGAGAACCTTTTGAATGAAGAGGCAACAAAAGCATCGGAAGATGGCATGCCGGTTATTAATACAGATGTGATTGATAAATGTTTATCTCTTGCTCAGGAAAATGATTTAAGTGTGCGTTTCCATACGCTTGTCTGGTATTCGCAGACACCGGATTGGTATTTCTGTGAGAATTACACACCGGAGTATGATGGTACGGGAACAGCTAAGAAAAACATTACAAATCTTGTTGACAAAGAGACGATGCTTGCTCGAATTGAAAGTTATGTTAAGCAGGTTATTACCTATGCAGAGACTAATTATCCGGGCGTTGTATATGCTTACGATGTAGTAAATGAGGCAATTGACAGCAATGGCTGTAAATTACGGACAGTAAGTTCAAGTTTGTATGGTGCTATCTTTACAGACGATGACAATACTTATATTACAAAGTCATTTGAATATGCAAGAGAAGCTGAAAAGGCAGCGAATTCATCGGCAAAATTGTTCTACAATGATTTTGTTGGGCTGGCATCACCGGGACAGATGAAGGCAGTTGTGAATTATCTTGCAGATGCAAAAGCTGCCGGAAATATCGATGGTCTTGGCATGCAGGCGCATCAGACGAATCTTGGTGTGACAGACGGCGATAACATTAAAAATGCATTGAAATTATTCCAGCAGAATGGCTATGAGGTGCAGATTACCGAGCTTGATTTTGCAAGTAAGGATGATTCAGAAGCGGGTAATGAGACACTGGCAACGGCATACCAGAAGTTTATGAAGATTATATTAGACCGAATGGATGATACAAGTGCTCCGGTAAATGTAAGTAATGTTACATTCTGGAACTTGACGGATTTAGATACTTGGCTGAATAGTTTTTACAGCAATGGAAGCACTTATTATCCATCGTTGTTTGATGAAAATTATTTGCCAAAGAAAGCATTTACGGCATTGATTAATCTTGCAAATGGAGTTACAGAGCCAACGGCAACACCAACTGTGGCACCAACGGCGAGTCCTACGGTAACACCAACTGCAACACCAACCGCAACTCCGACGGCGACCGCAACACCAACCGTTGACCCGGATGCCACACCAACACCTACGCCGGATATCACACCGACTCCGGAGCCGACGGATGAACCGGAACCGGCAGAGACAAAGAGTTTGGATTTGGCGGAAGGAAATATTGTAATCAGTGCGACGGGATATACAATTGGCGATGCAGAAGAAACTGCATTTACCGGAAATTACACGATTTCCAGTACAGCACAATCGGCAACAGCATATTGTATTTTAGTAACGAGCGGTACTCATACAATTACGTTAGATAATCTTGTTTGTACATCGAGTGCATCAAGTCCAATTAAATTAAGTGGTGATGCTAAGGTAAATCTTATCTTAGTTGGAACATCCGCATTGACTGGTTCCGGTTATCATGCAGGAATTGAGGTTCCGTCCGGTTGTGAACTGACGATATCCGGTGATGGCCAATTGACGGCATTAGGCGGCACGGACTCGGCAGGAATTGGTGCTACATCAGATGGCAAGACATCTAATACATTAGGGCGTATTATTATCAAGAGTGGTACGATTATAGCCTGCAATACAGGAAGAAATGCTGCAGGAATCGGTGAATCACGATACGCTAAAGGCGGTGGAGAAATTTACATCTACGGTGGTAATATTTATGCGGCATCTTCCGGTAACGGAGCCGGAGTTGGTGGCGGAGGTACCGCAGATGCCTCGGCCAAAACGATGAAGATTGGAATCTATGGCGGTATCATTTCCGCAGCTGGCAGTACCTATGCAATTGGAGACGGAAAGAGCCAGAGCATTTGCAAAGTGACAGTAACCGGTGGTGCCTGCTATAGTACGAATAGTGGAAAGACGATGTTTGGCTCAACATGGGAAAACGAAGATACTTATGTTGGTACAGAGATTGACACAACAAAACTTTCCGGTATTCAGTCAGTGACGATTGATGGTGTAGATCAGGGAATCAGCAGTTTTTACATCAATGCACAGTCTGGTACTACGAACTATAAGTGGAAACTGAATTTGTATGTGAAGAAGGGAGTATCTCATACGATTGTAGTAACGGATACAAACGGTGAGTCACATGAATATACGGTGGACGCTTAATTTATAATTAAATAAAAAAGAAGTTCATTCGTTCGAGACAAGATAATGATTTGCATTATAGTCTCTTACGGATGAACTTCTTTTTTTGTGCTATTGCCAGATGGTGTTTCCTAAAGGCGTAGATATTAAAAAAGTATTTGACAAGTCACAAGTGACAATGTATAATCATACATATCTAGAAAAGCAATGGTTCAGACTTAGCATCCAAACTCTATTATTTATTTCATAAAAAGACTCTTGCTTTATTCCGGAAAAAAGAATAGGGCAGGATTGTATATAAATATTCCTGCCTTTTGTGGTAACACCACAGGAAAGGAGGAAATGATTCTATGAATCGGACAATATTTGAAAATCTTCCTCAGAAGATGAACCTTATCAGTGATTTGTTTTCAAGAGTAGTGTTCCGTGACAAGGAGGCCTGCCAGGATTTGGTAAGGATTATTCTGGGGGAAGGATATGAGGTTACAGGGGTGACCTCGCAGTATGACATCACCAATCTCCAGTATCGTAGTGTGGTGCTGGATATTCTAGCAGAGACAGAGGGAGAAGAGCCGATTCATGTGGAATTTCAGATATCCGATGACGATGATCATATGCGGCGTGTCAGGTACTGCAACGGAAGCATTGATACGCATCTTTTACAGAAAGGGAAAGAATATAAGGAACTGCCGGATGTGTATCATATTTATATTACAATGAATGATTTTATCGGAGGCGGTCAGACAGTGTATGAAATTTTTCGCACGGTGCGTGACAGGGAAGGAACATACAGCACACAGTATCCAGTGGAAAACGGAGTGCATGAGTC